>JAQCNM010000173.1 GCA_028275025.1 Halovenus sp. | reverse complement strand
AGAGGGAAGGGGGAGGCCTCTTAGTCTATTTTGTTGATGGCGTCGCTTTGCCTATCGACCGAGCTATGCGCGTACTTCTGCGTCGTCTGCTTGGATTTGTGACGGCACTGTTTCGCAGCGGTAGCTAAGTCCGCCTCCTTCGCTATATACGTCGCCGTTGAATGCCGTATGCTGTATGGTGTGAGGTCGCGGTTCTCCAGGTCGAGGCCTGCCTCCTCAGCGATTTTGTGAAATACTGAGCGCCGGAAGCTATCCTTGTTGTACCGGTTCCCTTTCTGTGTGAGCCACATCGCATCCCGGCCATCGTACTTGGAGATGGTATCGCGTTCTTGTTTCCACTTCTTCAGGATGGAGACGGTCTCCGGTTTTAACGCGACAATCCAGTTCTCCCGGGACTTACTCGATTCTTCTTCCGGGATTCTCAAGACACCGTTATCCGGGTCGAACCACTGAATATTCGCTCGCTTGACCTCTACAGGCCTGAACCCTGCGTCCAACGCGACAAAGATCATCGAAGTGTATTTGAACGAATTCGCCTCCAAGAAATCCTGTTTAGTAACTTCCTCCATCGGCTTCTGAAGTCTCTGCGCCAAGTGCTTCTTCCACCGAGTCCGTTCCTCTGGACTCAGTGAGTTGTAGTGTGGGACGCTCCCGTAGGACATGGCGGCTTCTCGCATCTTCTTCCGATCGCTCTGGGTCAAATACTCCCGGGGCTGGTAAGTCGTTGAAGGGTCGCTGTACTCGATGCTCGGCTCCCACTCCACATCCCGGTTCCGGGCCTCACGCATCCACTTGAACAACGTCTGAACTGACTTCTGATAATGGCACTTAGTCGACTCCTTCAAATCCCGCTTCGCCAAGTCACGCATCCAGGCCTCTGCATGCTCAATTTTAATATCCTGAACATAGCGCTGTTCTCGGTCCCAGACCCAGCGATAGAACAAGTCCAACTTGTTCATCCGATTCTTCGCAGTCGAATGACTGTAACCCTCAGCCTTCGCCGGGTCTTTCCCCAAGTTAAGCATCCACTCCGCGAGTTCGCGGCGATGCTCCCTGTACGCGATCTCCTCTCTAGGATTTAGAAACTCCGAGGCCTCATCCGTCAAAAGGATGATGCCCTGAACTTTGTTGTCGTCTTCAACCGTCATACTCATCGAATCCTCCTATACAGATCTAGATCACTTCGTAACAAAGTTTTAAATAGCTTATGTAAAGAGCCATTCAAATTGCTGTAACCGCTATACTCCGTCGGGGTGCCAGTTTTGACACCGGGGTCTCGTCCTTGAGTTCGGGCCATAGCTGAAACACAGAGAAGGCCTGAAACACCCGAAATCAAGAGGAAGGAAGCCTAGGCCGAGATTTGAACTCGGGGTCTCGTCCTTACCAAGGACGCGCTTTACCGCTAAGCTACCCAGGCCCGTCCGACTGTAGCCCGAAGACTCACCTCAAGGTTTCGGTTCCACACGGCCGGATTAGTCGCCGGCCGAGCGGTTCGTCCCGACGACGGTTGTTTCGGTGACGAGTCTGTCCAGTTGGTCGGCGACGGCAGCCAACCCGGGCCCGGGGTCTGGAAGTGGGTCGTCGAGTAATCGTCGGGCGATATCGTGGCTCCGGGCTCGCACAGACTCGGGAACAACATCAACCACCAGGTCCACACCGGCGTTGACTGCGAGTTCGAGCACGTCCACCTCCAGCGGCTCCTCGGTGTGACGGTCCCCGAGTTGCTCCAGGTTCGTCTGGGTGCGACCGAACCGCTGGACGATAGCGACGGCATCGGTGACGACGCCGGTGTGTGCGAGTTGGGAGAACCCCTGCGAGACGAGCACCTCCGCGACCAGCAGGTCCTGGTGGTAGTCCTCTCCCGGTTCCGTCCAGGGCTCGTCACGGAGAACCGACCGCGTCAGTTCGAGCCCCTCGTAACACAGCTGGACGCCAGCCCCGCGGGCGGCCGCGGTCTCGGTGTCGACCGTCACGTCGAGCCGCCGTGCTGTCCGCACCGTGAGTGCACCCGGTAGGAGTGACGCGCCCCCGAGGACGCCGGTGACACGGTCGTGGAATGCCGGCGGTTCGAGGTCGGCCAGCACCTCGTCGCGTGCGCTCCTGACGGCCCGGGCGTCGTCCATTACCTGCCGTTCGAAGAGCATCAAAAAAGACCTTTGGGAGCTCGCGTCTCCGGTCGAGCGCTCCCGTGTTCACATCCCGGTCACGATGCGACCTCGCCACCCGCTCGCGTCGTTCTATATCGCGATATACGGTTTATCGAGCGCCGCGAGCCCGCACCTGGCGTCTCCGGTTTGTTACCCGAGAAACGGTTCACAGGAGTCGAAGCTGTCGGCCCGGATCGACTCGGCGAGTGCGTCGGCATCCACCGCCGGCACCTCGCGGGGGTACTTTCGCTGGAAGTAGCCGACAATGTTCTCGGTGTCGCGCACGAGGAGTTCGTCCGCGTTCTCGTGGTCGGTGGGGACGGCCTGTGGCCAGTCGAACACGGTGACGCCGTCGGTGCCGACGAACACGTTGTACTCACTCATGTCGGCGTGGACGTACCCCTCCCGGTAGGTGGTCGCCATCTCCTCGAGAACGAGGTCGAGCACCGGCCGGACCTGCTCGGTCTCGAGTTTCGACCGACCCAGTTCGACCGCGTCGATGCGGTCCATCACGATCGCGTGGCGGTTGTGATCGACCGGGCGTGGCACCGAGACCGCCGGGTACAGCGTCTCGAGGGCCTCGTACTCGCGCTCGGCGGCCTTTCGGGCGGTGTAGAGCCAGGAGACGTGGTCGTGGTCGGCGGTGTACTCCCGCTCGCGGTTGACCTCCCGGAACTCGGTGTACCCCTCTCGGTGGAACTTCAGTGCCAGGGGCCGGTACGACTGGGCTTCGTAGACATCGCTCTCCTTGCCGACGCCGAGCGGCGCCCCGACCCCTTCGATGCTGTCCCGCTCGGCGAACGTGTGCAGGGCGAGTGCGTCGTACCCCTCGAAGGTGAGCTGGTAGCCGACGTACTGGATCGTCTTGCGCTCTAACAGGCCACGTCGCTCACACCGGTCAAGCCGGTACCCGACCTCCTCGTCTGTCAGCCGCGAGAACTCCGGAATCTTCTCGCGGGCGACCCACTCCGAGAACCGCATCCCCTGCTCCAGCCCCGAAAGCACGTAGAAGTCCTCGTCTTCCAGCTCGGCGATGTCGCCTGCGACGTTCCGGACCATCAATTGTCTGTACTCGATGGATTCGTATAATACCAGCGTCCTCTCCGGCGGTTCCGACGGACCCCGGCCTGCAACCCCAATAAACCGTACAACACTATACAGAATCCATCTCAGACTAAACCGTGCCGTGTTCGTCCCCCGGTGCACAACGCTTAATCACCTCTCGGCTCTTTTTCTTTTCTGTGCCCTCGACCGATCGCCTGGCAGAACTGGAGACGCTGAACGAGGCGGCCCGCGAGTCGGGGTTCGAGACTGACGTCGAACTGCTATCGGCGCTCGGAAACGAGACGCGGTACAAGATACTCCGGATACTCCACGAGGCCGACGACGAACTGTGTGTATGTGAGTTCTCACCGCTCTTAGAGGTGAGCGACAGCGCGGTCAGTCACGCTCTCTCGACGCTCACCGACGCCGGTCTCGTCACGCGCCGGAAGGAGGGCAAGTGGCGGATGTACCGGGCCACACCCCGCGCAACTGCCGTGCTCGTGGCGCTTGACGGTTCGCGGTCACTTTGACTGTACGAACTGCTGGTGCCGACAGTCGAGGCTGTGTCCCAGCCCCGCTACTTGCTACCCCCCCTTCGAAGTGTTTTAATATATGAGTGACCACTCACTCGTTGTGTGTGAGTGTGCAGACGTCGGCAGGTGTGCACGGTATGACTCGAGGCCGTTTCCCGGTCTGGTGTTGGATCGAGGACTCACCGAATTTGACGGGGACCCATTGAATAGCTATTCAATCGACAACCAGTTCACAGCGGATGCCAACACCCGAAACCGGACACTCGCCGGCAGACTGTTCCCCGCACCCGACTTCAGTCGAGAAACGACTGCCGCCTCCGGTATCTCGACCGCGTTCACCGCCACGGTCGGGTACCGGCACCATCCCCGATTCGACCCACTTGACGCCCCCGAGGTGACGGCGTCGTGAGTGAGATTGCACACGGGCCGAACTGTGACTGCCAGAGCTGTGGCGACCCACGGTCGATGGACGTTCTGGACAAGTATCTCACCGTCTGGATATTCGGTGCGATGGCGCTCGGGGTCGGTCTCGGCTCTGCCGTGCCCTCGGTGACACAGCCGATTCAGGACCTCCATCTCGTCGAGGTGGGTCTCATCGCGATGATGTATCCGCCACTGGCGAAGGCCGACTACTCGCAGCTCCGTGCCGTGTTCAGCAACTGGCGGGTTCTCGGACTGAGCCTCGTCCAGAACTGGCTGATCGGCCCAACGCTGATGTTCGGGCTCGCTGTTTTCTTTTTTAGCGGACTGGTTCCGGGTCTGCCTGCTCGACCCGAGTTCTTTCTCGGCCTCGTGTTCATCGGGATGGCCCGCTGTATCGCGATGGTGCTCGTCTGGAACGAACTCGCAGAGGGTTCGACCGAGTACGTGACCGGGCTCGTAGCGTTCAACAGTCTCTTTCAGATTGTCACCTACGGGGTGTACATCTGGTTTTTCGGCCTGTTTCTCCCGCCGTTGCTCGGTATGAAGACACTCGTCGCGGGTATCGAGACGTTCAGTGTGACGCCGATGCAAGTGTTCCGGGCGCTCGCTCTCTTTCTCGGTCTCCCCTTTCTCGGCGGGTTTCTCACCCGGTACGTCGGCACGCGAGCGAGGAGTGAGGAGTGGTACGACGAGACGTTCGTTCCGACGGTCGACCCCCTGACACTCGTCGCGCTGTTGTTCACCGTCGTCGTGATGTTCGCCACCCAGGGCGAGAGCCTCGTCGCCTCGCCAGGTGACGTTCTCCTGATCGCGGTCCCGCTGACGATCTACTTCGTCGTGATGTTTCTGGTGAGTTTCGGCATGGGAAAGGGTATCGGCGCAGACTACTCGACGACGACGGCGATCGGTTTCACCGCCGCCTCGAACAACTTCGAACTCGCAATCGCGGTCGCCGTCGCGGTGTTCGGGGTCGGCTCCGGTGTCGCGTTCACGACTGTCGTCGGCCCGCTCATCGAGGTTCCCGTCCTGTTGGCGCTGGTCAACGTCGCCCTGTTCTTCCAGGGCAGGTTCGACTGGAGCGGTGCCACGACCGGACAGCCCGACGGCACCTCGCCCGACCCACGAGAGGACGACTGACAGTGCAGACGCCACAGTCGGCTCGTCTCCCGCCGACTGACACCACGACAGCCGGGACCAACCCGAGACGTAGTCTGATAACGTGGTGGGTCGACCTGAACGCCTCGCGAGACACGGTCAGACCACCCTCGCTACAGCTCTTCGTCGAGCATATCGTTTATATCCCGCCCCGGGCTCTCGCCGGGGAGGATGTCACCGAGCACGGCCCCGAGGGCGGCCGCGGTCCAGACGACACTCACCCGGGCAACCCGCTCGGTCGTCGTCGGGTCACCCTCGTGGAGGCGCCCCCACGCGAGCATCGTTCCCCCGGCGACGACGAGCGCGGTCACGAGCACACCCACCAGCCGACGGGGGACAATCCCGAGAACAGGCTCCACGACGTGCACCCTCCGGACGTCTACACCGTACAGTAACCCGTGGGTCAGCACCGCGGTGAACACGACGTTCCCGAACAGGACGACCGGCAATCCGCTGACGGTTGTCGCGGCGAACCACTCGGCGATCTCGAACACGCCGCCCTCGACGAGCAACGGCAGCGCGAAGACGATACCCCCGACGACCGCCTCGCCGATATCGCGTGTGGTGTACTTTCGTATGTGGTCACCGCCCGGGACACGTTCGAGCATCCGCCGCGTGTGTTCGACCTCGTGTTGCTCCGTCTCGCTGTCGACTGTCGCCTCTAGCCGCTCTAGCTGTGCCACGACGTCCTCGATATCGTACCCTGCTTTCCCGTCGGACCGCTCCACCCTGTCCCGCCCGCCTCTGTCGTTGCCCGGTCGCCGGTCGTCTCCAGAACGCTCCTGTGTCATCTCGTCCGTGTTTCCGACCGAGACACGTAACTCGTGTGCTCGGCACGTGTGAGTCGTCCACACGACAGTACCTAACTATGGAGGCACGACGGGTATTTATCGGGCCATCGAACATGTAGGTACCGGTAGTGTGATGCCGGTGAGAGTAATGCCAGACTGTGATCACTGCGGTGCGCACGTTTCGCGCCGGTTTGCTCGTGTGTTTGCAGACGAACAGGGCCGTATCTGGGCCTGTCCGGGCTGTTCTGCAAACGCGGGTATCGCCGAAGTCGCACGCGAGCGCACCTCGAAAGCGTGAATCGCTTCCACGGACTTCCGGCGCCCCTCGGGGGAGCCCTCTCCCGGGTGTCCGTCTGCAACGTGCCCTGTCGGACGGCGGTCTCGACGGCACAACTTTTGTAACCGGCACAGCAACCCACACGCATGACTGACAGCCCAGTCTCGTTCGGCACGGACGGGTGGCGGGCGTCGGGTGACGGGTTCAGGACAGAACGGGTGCGTGCGATCGGTCGAGCGGTCGCCACCCACCTCGACGAGCGCGGGCCCGTTGGCCCGGTCGCGGTCGGCTACGACGCCCGCGAGCGGTCCCGTGCGGCCGCGACAACGCTCACAGACACGCTCACAGCGGCCACACACGACGTGACACTCGCCGACCGGGACTGCCCGACCCCGACACTCGCCTGGACGGTCGCGACGGGGTCGTACGCCGGGGGTCTGATGGTGACTGCCTCACACAACCCGGCCGGGTACAACGGTGTGAAGATTCTCACGGCCGAGGGGATGCCGGCCCTCCCCGCGACGACCGACGCACTGGAGCGGCGACTCGCCACACAGGCCCCCGACCCACCGGACCCTCCGGCCGAGACAACCGGGCAGGTCGAGGAACGAAACCTCCGCGAGCCCTACGTCGAGCACCTGCTCGACAGCGTCGGAGTCGACCTCTCGGGGCTCACCGTCGCCTACGACGCCATGCACGGGAGCGGACGAGCCGTCACCGACACCGCCCTGGAGCGCAGCGGTGCGACGGTCCGGCGACACCGCTGCTCGCGGGACCCGACCTTCGGCGGTGTGGCCCCGGAGCCCGGACCGGACACGGCCGAGGCCGTTCGAGCACAGGTCGAGGGAACCGACTCTGATCTCGGTCTCCTCAACGACGGCGACGCGGACCGTGTGGGGGTGGTGACACCCGGACGCGGCTATCTCGACGCGAATCTCCTGCTCGCGGTCCTCTACGAGTTTCTCCTGGAGCGTGGTGACGCGGGTGCGGTGGTGCGGACGGTGGCCACGAGCAGTCTCGTCGACCGGGTCGCCTCGGCCGCCGGCCGGTCGGTCCACGAGACCCCGGTCGGGTTCAAGTGGGTCGCCGAGGCGATGGTCGAGCACGCTGCCCTCGTCGGCGGCGAGGAGAGCGGCGGGTACGGCCTGACACAGCACCTCCCGAACAAGGACGGCGTGCTCGTGGCACTGCTCGCGTGTGCCGCCCACCGCGAGCGCCCCCTCGACGACCGCATCGCCAGGTTGCTCGCGACACACGGCCCCGTCCACCAGGGCCGGGAGAGTGTCGCAACCGACCCGGGCGCAAAGAGCGCGGCCGTGACCACACTCCGGGCGGACCCGCCCGACAGTATCGCCGGCAGCACCGTCACCGACGTATCGACCGTCGACGGCGTCAAGTTCAGCCTGGCCGACGGCACCTGGCTGTTGGTCCGTCCCTCGGGAACGGAGCCGAAACTCCGTCTCTACGCCGAGGCAGACGCCGCCGACCGGGTCGAGGATCTGCTCGCGGTGGGCCGGGAACTGCTCTGAGCTCACCCGGCACAGGACACCGGACGCCGTCGACCCGTTGCCCGGATTAGTACCGTCCCCGGTACCGCCCGTTCCCGATCGGTTCGGTGTCGAACCCGACAGACCGCCAGAACGGGCGAACCCGCTCGTCGAACTCGGCGACGAGACCCTCCCGTTCCCGGGCCGCCGCCCCGACGAGCGCCGTCCCGATACCCTGGCCGCGACGGCGTCGCCGGACGGCGACGGCGGTTATCTCGGTCCCAGCGAGCACCAGCGCCCCCAGCACGGTGTCCGTCGCCGAGACCGCAGTCAGCACGTCGCCACGGTCGACCGCCGCCGGCAGGTCCGTCACCCGGAGGAGTCCTCCGTCGAGCACGTTGCCCACGGCCGCCAGGTCGGCCGGTCGTGCCCGCCTCGTGTCGACCATCAGCCACCACATCCCCGCCTGACCGTGTGCACGCACCCCTCGAGGTCGGTCGTCTCCATGGTCTCGGTATCGCCCGTGTGTGTTTCAGCGTGTCGCCCCGGCCCCCACTGTGTGGTCTCGGGAGGTTTATGCCCGGGGCCCTCGTTCTCTGGGCCATGAGCGAGGCCGCTCAGTCACGGGGTGGACGCGAGGAGATCTGGCTCGAGACGTACCGCCCGCAGGCCCTCTCCAAGGTCGTCGGGCAGGAGGCGATCGTCGAGCGCCTGCAACACTACGTCGACAGCAAGGACCTGCCGAACATGCTGTTCGCGGGGCCGGCAGGTGTCGGAAAGACCACCAGTGCCATCGCTATCGCCCGGGGACTGTACGGCGAGGCCTGGGAGGAGCACTTTCTGGAACTCAACGCCTCCGACGAGCGCGGTATCGACGTGATACGCGACCGGGTAAAGAGCTTCGCGCGCACCTCGTTTGGCGGCGCGAACTACCGGCTCATCTTTCTCGACGAGGCCGACGCCCTCACGAGCGACGCACAGGCAGCACTCCGCCGGACGATGGAGCAGTTCTCGAACAACGTCCGGTTCATTCTCTCGTGTAACTACTCCTCGCAGATTATCGACCCGATTCAGTCACGCTGTACCGTGTTCCGTTTCTCGCCGCTCTCGGAGACAGCAATCGCACAGCAGGTGCGTCACATCGCCGCGGAGGAGGGGATCGAACTGACCGACGACGGGGTCGACGCGCTGGTGTACGTCGCCGGTGGCGACATGCGTGCGGCGATAAACGGGCTGCAGGCTGCCGCCGTCGCAGAGGGGGCGGTCGACGAGGAGGCGGTCTTCGAGATCACGAGTACCGCCCGGCCCGAGGAGATCGAGGCGATGGTCACACGCGCCTTGGACGGTGACTTCACCGCGGCACGCTCCCGGCTCGACCGGTTGCTGACAGAGGAGGGGATTGCCGGGGGTGACGTTATCGACCAGCTCCACCGGTCGGTCTGGGAGTTCGACCTCGACGACGAGGCGGCTGTGCGCCTGCTCGACCGTATCGGCGAGGCCGACTACCGCATCACCTCGGGTGCGAACGAGCGGATCCAGCTGGAGGCGCTGCTCGCCTCGGTCGCTCTCGACACGACGGGGTCACGCGGATGACCGACCACGAGACACACGTCCGGGCGGCGTTCGACCTCGCCCGCGAGGCCGCCGACCGGGGGAACGCCCCCTTCGGTTCGCTGCTCGTCAGCGACGGCACAGTGCTCTCGCGGGCGCGAAACACCACCGTCACCGACGACGACATCACCGCCCACCCGGAGCTCAAGCTCGCCCGCTGGGCGGGCCGGCACCTGACTGCCGACGAGCGGGCGGCCACCACGATGTACACGAGCACCGAACCCTGCGAGATGTGCTCCGCGGCGGTCCACTACGCGGGGCTCCAACGGGTCGTGTTCGGTGTCTCCACCGGGGCCTTTGCCGATCTGCGGGGTCGCGAACCCGGGCTCACCTGTGCCGACATCGTCGCGGCGAAAAACGGGACCACTACCGTCGATGGGCCGGTGCTCGAACCCGAGGGGCTGGCCGTTCACGAGGCGTTCTACGGCTCCGACTGAAGCCCTGTGGACGGGCGTGTCCGGTCTCCCCGTGGTCCCGAAAGTCGTTTGTGACCGAGCGGGCTACGACCGGTCGTGACGGTCATCGGTATCGACGACACGGACTCCCGGGAGCGGGGGATGTGTACGACCTACGCCGCGACCCGTCTCGCGGCACGACTCGTGGCCGCAGGTGCGACCGTCGACCGGACGCTGCTGGTCCGTCTACACCCCGCTATCGAGCACAAGACACGGGGCAACGCCGCGCTCGCGGTCCACTGTGACGCCGACCCGGCGACCGCGGCCGACGCCGTCGAGGCGGTGCTGGGTCTCGCCACAACCGGTGACGACAGAACGAACCCCGGTGCGGTCGTCGCGGACCTCGACCCCGACGCGGTGCCGGCCCCCGTCGAGCAGTTCGCCCGCCGAGCCGTTCGGGAGCGCTGCTCGCTCGCCGAGGCGCGCCGCCTGTCGACCGCGGCGGGGTTCCGGCAGCTAACGCGTGGAAACGGCCGTGGTGTCGTCGGCGCGCTCGCCGCGACGGGTGCGTGGGCGGCGTTCGACGAGTGGACCTACGAGTGTCTCTCCTACCGCGAGCGCGAGCGCCGGGGAACCGAGCGTGTGGTCGACCGTGACTCCGTGTTCCGGGCCGCCGACACGTTCTACCCCGAGGTGTGGGACACGGTCGACCGGGTTGAGCAGACCGCCGTCTGTGTGCCACGGACACCGGGACCGGTGTTGCACGGCATCCGGGGGGAGACGGCCGACGCAGTCCAGGCTGTCGCGGCCCGCATCGAGAGTGAACCTGTCTCCGCCCGACGGACGTTCGTCACCAACCAAGGAACCGACGCCCACCTCCAGCGTACCTCGCTCTCCGGTGTCGAGAACGGCGGCTGTTACCGCGTGGACGCGACGGTCACCGCCGGGCCCGAGACCCGTGAGGGGGGGCACGTCTTTCTGAGACTCGGCGAGGACACCGGTTCGAACTCGGCGGAGACACGGCTCCGGGCGGCGGCGTTCGAACCGACGAAGCGGTTTCGCGACCGGGTACGGGCACTCCGACCCGGCGACCGCATCACCGCCTGTGGCGAGGTCGGTGACGACACACTGAACCTGGAGAAGTTCGCGGTCCGGGGGCTCGTCAAGACCGAGCGGGTCACGCCCACGTGCCCCGACTGTGGCCGGTCGATGTCCTCGGCCGGCCGCGATGCCGGCTACCGGTGTCGTGACTGCCGGACGACGGCCCCGGGCAGGGTCGAGCGACCCGTCGGGCGCGATCTCGACGCCGGCTGGTACGAGGTGCCGCCGTGTGCTCGCCGGCACGTCGCGAAGCCGCTCGTCCGGGGCGGGTTCGACGCGCCGACACACCCCGAGCAGTGAGCGGTCGTGTGGCCCCTGCCCAAAGAAACGCCACCTCTTTGCACCCTGCGCGAGAACTCTTGACGTATGGCTTACGATACACTCGATGTTCCCGAGAAGGGGGAGTCTGTAACGGTCCTCGACGAGACAACCGACGCACTCGAGGTGCCGGAGACACCTGTTATTCCAATTCTGTACGGGGACGGCATCGGGACGGACGTCGGCCCGGCGGCACAGTCGGTGCTGGAGGCCGGCGCCCGGGCCACGGGCCGTGATATCGCCTGGCTCCGCATCTACGCCGGTGAGAGCGCCCGGGACCGGTACGGCGTGAACCTGCCCACCGACACCGTCGAGGCGATCCGGGATTTCCGCGTCGGAATAAAGGGCCCGCTGACGACGCCGGTCGGTGCGGGGTATCGTTCGCTGAACGTCGCGCTCCGCCAGCGACTCGACACGTACGCGAACGTCCGCCCGACCTACCACCTCGACGGCGTCCCGTCGCCGGTGACACACCCGGAACAGATGGACATGGTCACCTTCCGAGAGAACACCGAGGACGTGTACGGCGGCATCGAGTGGGACCACGAGGACGAGGACGTCGAGCGGGTCCGGGCGTTTGTCGAGGACGAGATGGGGTTCGACGACACTATCCACGACGGGCCGGTCGGTATCGGGGTCAAACCCATCACAGAGTTCGGCACCAAACGGCTCGTTCGAAAGGCGATCGACTACGCCTTGGAGGAGGGCCGCGACACGGTCACACTCGTCCACAAGGGCAACATCATGAAGTTCACCGAGGGGCAGTTCCGTGACTGGGGCTACGAGGTCGCCGAACAGGAGTACGGCGACGAGGTCATCACCGAGGACACCCTCTGGGAGGAACGCGACGGCGAGCAGCCCGACCAGGCGGTGGTGGTGAACGACCGCATCGCCGACAACATGCTCCAGCAGGTGCTCACTCGGACCGAGAACTACGACGTGCTTGCGACGATGAACCTCAACGGCGACTACATCTCCGACGCCTGTGGTGCACAGATCGGCGGCCTCGGTATCGCGCCCGGGGCGAACTTCGGTGACGCCCTGTGTCTCGCCGAGCCGGTTCACGGCTCCGCCCCGAAGTACGCCGGTCAGGACAAGGTCAACCCGACCGCGATGATTCTCTCCGGGGTGCTCATGTTCGAGTACCTCGGCTGGAACGACGCCGCGACACTCGTCAGGGACGCCGTCGAGGAGACGATCGTCTCGAAACGTGTTACCTACGACCTCCACCGCCAGATCGACGGCGGCGAGAAACTCTCCACCAGCGGGTTCGCCGACGCCGTCGTCGAGAACATCGAGTGACCCGCTCGGACGCTGTCACCCTCCGTCCCACGTGCGGTCATCCCGTCTGCTGGCTCACCGCTCGCCGTGTCACTCGTCGAGAGATCGGCCACGGAACCGCCGGAGAAACAACCCGTCCCGCCGGCGGTTCCCGTGCCGGCTCCGGTGGCGTTTCTCGGGTAGTCACAACGGCTTGTCCTCGGCGTGATAGCGCTGTGAGCACAGCCCACCCTCGGGGTCCCAGAACGGCGTTCCGTGGGTGCCGCCAAACGCGAACGTCCGTGTGATACCCAGCGCACCCGTCGCGTCGAGGCTGTCGGCGTCCCGGAGTCTCTCCGCCTCGACCGTCTCCGGCTGTGGGTCCTCGTCGCGAAACGCCAGTTCGTCGTGGACCGCAACACAGTGTGTCGCGGCGTCGACCCTACAATCAGTCCTGTGCTCTCCGCGCCGATGCCGACCGGGGCGGTTCGTCTGCACGCGACCGGCCCGCCCGCGTGGTGTCGTTCGACCGTTCGGTGCCCGGGTGGCCGCCGTTGTCCGGTTCACCGACGAGCCCCGCGCCACCGCAGGCGGGGTGGTCGAAAAGGGTTAACTGTCACTCAGTCCAGTATCGAGCCATGCAGGACCCGCGTGGTGTGCTGGACACTCTGAGAGAACTCGACACACTCTCGACTGCGGAGCTTTCGACCAGGCCGACACACCGGACGGTCGTTCTCGTCGACCCGGGGTTTTTCGACCGAACGTACGTTATCAACCCGCATATGGCTGGTGAGGTAGACCGGGAGCGGGCCCGGACCCAGTGGGAGCAACTGCGGGCCGTCTACGAGCGCCACGCCCCGGACGTGCGCGTGCTGGACCCGGCGACGGTCCGGGAGCTAATCGACGGAACTGCCGTTCTGCCGCCGACCGACCAGCCGGATATGGTGTTCGTGGCGAACCACGCCGTGCCGACCGCCGCGGGCGACGAACTCGTGCCGGCGCGGATGTCGACCCCGGAGCGCGCCGACGAGCCGGCCTACTTCGGGGCGTGGGCCCACCAGCAAGGGTACGGCGTCCGGTCGGCCCCGACCGCCCGGTTCGAGGGGGCCGGTGACGCCATCTGGCACCCCGGTCGTCGCCTCCTCTGGGGTGGCCACGGTGTCCGGACCGACCGCGCGGCCTACGGCGAGCTCGCGACCCGGCTCGACACACCGGTCGTGCCGCTTGAACTCGCCGACGAGCGGTACTTCCACCTCGATCTCTGTCTGTTGCCGCTCTCGGAGACGACGGCGCTGGTCCAGCCCGACGCGTTCACCGACGAGTCACAGGCCCGCATCGAGGCCGTCTTCGAGACGGTCCTCGAGGCCCCGGTGGGGGAGACACTCGACGCGTTCGCCGTCAACGGCGAGGTGCTCGACGGGACCGTCGTCACGGGCACCGGTGTCCCCGAGACGACGGCGTTGTTGGAGGCAAACGGCTACGACGTGGTCTCTGTCGAGACCAGCGAGTTTCTGAAAGCCGGCGGGTCGGTCGGCTGCCTGACGCTCCGGCTCGGCCGTCCCGACCGTGACAGGTGAGCGCCGGTCAGGCCAGGTCGGTGAGCCGGTTGTAGGCCGCCGTGCTCAGGTCGAGTCCGGCCGCGGCGACGTTCTCCTCCAGGTGGGCCGGGTCCGACGTGCCGGGGATCGGGAGGGTGACCCCTGAGTGTTCGAGCAGCCACGCGAGCGCCACCTGCTGTGGGGTCGCCTCGTGACTCTCGGCCACCTCCGCCACCGTCTCCCCGAGACTCCCGGCACCGATTGGGTACCACGGCATGAACCCGATACCGTACGCCTCGCAGGCCTGCAGAACGTCCTCGTCCTCGCGGTACCCCACGTTGTAGCGGTTCTGGACCGTGACCACCTCGACGTGGTCGCGGGCCCGCTCCAACTGGTCGACGCTGACGTTCGAGAGCCCGACGTGCTCGATCAGACCGTCGTCCTTGCACTCGGCGAGAGCCTGGACACTCTCCTCGAGCGGTGTCTCCGAACCCGGTGTGTGTAGCTGGTAGAGGTCGATGGTCTCGACGCCGAGTCGGTCACGGCTCACGAGTGCCTGGTTACGGATGTAGTCGGGGTCACCGTGTGGCAGCCACTCGCCCTCCCTGTTGCGCAGCAGGCCGGCCTTTGTCGCTACCACGGCCTCCTCCGGCTCCAGCGTCTCACCGATGAGCCGCTCGCTGACACCCGGCCCGTAGGAGTCCGCGGTGTCGATAAAGTCGACCCCGAGTTCGACTGCGTGCCGGAGCAGGTCCCGTGCCGCCGCCTCGTCCTCCGGCGGGCCGATCACCCCTGGCCCGGTCACGCGCATCGCGCCGAACCCGAGCCTGTTGACTGTCGTGTCACCACCGATGGTGAACGTATCACTCTGGTCCATACGACCACCCGAGGTGGAACGAACAAAAGACCGTGGATTCAGGGTCGGTCCGGTTTCCGTGCCGGTTACAGCGCTGCGCCGTCGTCGACGGTAATCTCGGCGTGGAGCTCCTCGCGAAGTGCGGTGTGGACGTGACAGATATCCTCTGCACGCGCGAGCACGTCGTCGGTCGCGTCGCCGAGCGGCGTCTCGACGGCGATATCGAACGCGATGCCGCTGAGGTCGTCGTTGTCGTCGAGTGTTGCAGTCACGTCTACCTGGACTGTGCCGAGGTCGTCGAACCCCTCCTGTTGTGCCCCTACACGGAGTGCGGGGATGAAACAGGAGGCGTAGTCAGCGACCAGAACGGCGTTCGGGTTGGGGCCGTTCTCGTCGGTCGCGTCGACGCGCAACTCCCAGTCGCCGATGGTGCTCGTGGTACTGAATCCCTCGGTGCTCGTGCTGGTGACATCGATATCTGCCATGGACGTGCACACGACAGCGGAGGATAAAAACCCCGTGTTCCACCGGTCGCGCCGGTCGACAGACAGGCCGTCACAGCTCGAACTGCTCGTCGCCCTCGAGTACGACGGCCTCGGCCTCGGGGGCGTGGCTGTCGACCGCCTCGACGAACTTCGCCGTGTCGATCTCGATCGGTGGGAACGAGTCGTAGTGCATCGGGATGGCGTAGTCGACACCCAGCCACCCGGCGGCGATGGCTGCCTGTCGTGGCCCCATGGTAAAGTGGTCGCCGGCGGGGAGAGCGGCGACGTCGGGGTGGAGATACGAGCCGATGACGTCGCGCATCTCGCTCATCAGCGCCGTGTCGCCGGCGTGGTAGAACGTCTCCGTGTCCTCGCTCCCTAGATTCTCGGGTGCCGTGTCCGAGACGACGTAGCCGACAGGCATCCCAAACTCCACCTCGTAGCCGGTGTTCGCGCCGTTCGTGTGGTCGGCCCGGTGCATCGTGACGTGGGCGTCACCACACTCGACGGTCCCGCCGATGTTCATTCCCATCCCGGCGACGGCCTCGTCGAACCCGAGTTCCTCCGCCGCGTAGGCCGCGAGTTCGGGCACCGCCACCAGTGTCGCGTCCGAGAACGCCGATGCGTGGCCGATGTGGTCTGCGTGGCCGTGGGTCAGCAGGACGTAGTCCGGTGTCGACACGTCCTCGGGCGACAGGTCCGTCTTCGGGTTATCGAAGAAGGGGTCGATGAGCAGGCTGGTCTCCCCGAGTTCGACGTGCCACGTCGAGTGGCCGTGCCATGTAAGTCTCATTACGGCCGACCGTTCGACCGCTCGTTACTTAATCACTACGAGACCCCCGGTCGCTGGTGACACGTTGCCGGCGGAACGCTCAAGTCCCGGAACTGACACGCTCCTGTATGGTCGTCCGTGTCCTGTTGCCGGTCGACGACAGGGAGCACGCACGGCGGGCGTGCGACCTCGCGGTAGAACTGTTTCCGGGCGACCAGTTGGTGCTGGTGCTCGTACACGTTGTCAACCCCGCAGACGCGGGGTACAGCCCCGAGGGGGCGGTCCCGGGTATCGGCGAGGACTGGTACGAGCGTCAGAAGAAAGACGGCGCCGCGCTGTTCGACGACATCGAGGCCCACGTCCGGGCACAGATAGACGACGTCGAGTTCGAACGCCACATCGAGGTGGGCAGGCCCGCACGGAGCATCGTCCGGTACGTCGAGGAGGGTGACGCCGACCACATCGTGATGGGCAGTCACGGTCGGCGTGGTGTCTCCCGGTTGCTGCTCGGCAGCGTCGCCGAGTCGGTGGTGCGACGGTCGCCCGTTCCGGTGACCGTGGTCCAGTGACCGCCGAGAGAGCCCACAGCCCGGGTCCAGCGGTCTACTCGAGTTGCTCGCGCAGAACCTCGGGGGCGTCGGCGAGCGTGTCCTCGAGCGCCCCGGTGTCGGGACCGCCGCCCTGCGCGAAGTCCGCCGGACCGCCGCCGCCACCGCCGACCCGGCGAGCGAGTTCGCCAACGACCTCGCCGGCGTCGACCGCGACCCCTTCCGGCACCGCGACGACGAACTGTGCACCGTCGTCACCGGAGCCGACGACAGCGAGTTTCCCCTCGTCGACGAGAGCGTTTGCGGTCGCGCGGAGCTGTTCCATCCCCCCGTCGACCCGTTGGACAACCGCGGTCGTCCCCCCGACGTCGACCGTCTCGCCGCCGGTGGCGCCGCTCGCCCGCGCCGCTGCGAGCTCCGACTGGAGCTGTTCGATGCGTTTGCCCCGTGCTTTCCACTCCTCGAAGAACCGCTCGGCCGTCTCCGGCACCGCGGGCGGACTCACGTCGAGCACGTCGGCGGTCGCGTCGAGGCGCCGTTCGGTGCGCTGGACGGCCTCGACCGCCGCCTCGCCGGCCGCGTAGGTCAGCCGGACCACCCCGTCTTGCACCCGCTCGGTGCCGAGTATCTTTATTATACCCACCTCCCCGGAGTAGGAGACGTGGGTGCCACCACAGGCCTGTGTGTCCGGACCGGTGTGGATGAGCCTGACCTGCTCTCCCTCGGGGATCCCACCCTGGTAGATGTCGAACCCGTGTCGCTCCTCGGCCTCGTTGCGGTCGAGCCACTCCTGTTTGACCGGCTCGTTTGCCATCACCAGGTCGTTTGCCCGGCGCTCGATGGCGGTTAGCTGCTCGTGGCTGACCGACTCGTAGTGACGGACGTCGAGCCGGGCGCTCTCTGTGCCTTTCTGTGCACCGGCCTGCCGGATGTGGTCACCGAGCACCTGCCGGGCGGCGTGACCGACGATGTGGGTGGCAGTGTGGTGGCGCATGTGTCGTCGCCGCCGCTCCGCGTCGACGGTCCCCCGGACGAACTCGCCGGTTCCCGGGTCGACGTCGGTCCGGTGGATCACCACGTCGTCGACCAACTGCACGTCGAGCACGCTCGCGGTCACGTCGTCCGTCGACAGGGTCCCGTGGTCGGCCGGCTGGCCACCACCCTCGGGGTAGAACATCGTCTGGTCGAGCACCACGTCGTAGCCACCCTCCGGGTGGTTCTCACCGCGTTCACGAACCTCGAGCACCATCGCTTCGAACTCCATGCGGTTCTGGTCCTCGTAGTACAGCCGTTCGGTCGCCGGGAGCCCCTCCAGCCCGGTGTCGCTGGCACTCTCCTCTCCGTCTGTCTGGGCTCGCTCGCTCTCGTGGCGCTTGGCGACGAGCCCGTAGAAGTCGTCCGGCGTCTCGACGTCGACACCCCGCTGGCTCGCGATGTCGGTGACTGTGTCCGGCTGGATACCGTGGGAGTCGTACAGTTCGACCAGTTCCTCGGCCGGAATCGGCTGCCCCTCGCGGGCGTACTCCTCGGCGAGACTCTCGACGCGGCGCTCCCCGCGGGCGAGGGTCTCGCGGTACTTCTCGACCTCCGTGCGGACCACCTCCCGGACGGTGTCACGGTTCGCGTAGCCGAGCCGTTCGGCCTGCATGTCGACGAGTTCGTCGAGCGGTGCGTCCACACCGACGCCGTCGGCGAGTCGCTTCAGCCGGCGCAGCACCATCCGCGCCAGGTAGCCCGTTCCGACGTTCGACGGAACGATACCGTCACCGAGCATGTACGCAAGCGTCCGGCTGTGGTCTGCGATGGCGTAGACACTCTCCAGGGGTTCGAGCAGGCCGCGCAGTCGGTCGAGCCCCACCTCGAGTTCCGCCGCGATGTCGGCACGGGCGGCCTCCACGTCGTCGGCGTCGTCGATGTCGAGGTTGCCGGCGAGCCGGGCGGCGTCGTGAACAATCGCCGCCTCCTCCTCGGTGTGCTCGATGCCGGCGTTCTCGGTGAGCACGTCTATCATCTCCGGGTAGATCGCCTCGTACACCGTCGGTGTCCCCTGGCTGAGCCAGGTCCACCGCTCCAGCCCGTAACCCGTGTCCACGACGTAGGTGTCCATCGGCGAGTAGCTGTCTCCCTTTAGCTCGTACTCGCCATCGGGGTCTCGCTCCAGACTCATAAACACGAGCGTGGCGAGTTCGAGCCCGCGGTAGATCACCTCGATCGCCGGACCGGCGTTACCACCCCCGACCCAGGGATCCTCGATGTAGGTCACCTCCTCCAGGTCCGCCCCGAGTTCGTCGAGCAGTTCCTCACAGTAGGCAACAGTCTCTTCTTTCCAGTAGACCTCACCCTCGTATGCGTACCCCTCGACACCCTCGCGGGCGTTGAACGCGTGGTGGGCCATCATCTCGAAGGCCATCGTGTGCCGGCCGGTCTTGCCGACGTTGTCGATATCCTGCATCCGGATACAGGGCTGGGAGACCGTCAGCGGGTTCGCCGGCGGCGGCGTCTCGCCCGAGGTGACCAGCGGCTGGAAGTCGTAGATAGAGGCCTGTGTCAGGAGCACGTCGTCGCGCCAGCGATTTGCCGCCACCGGGTACGGGTCGATCCGTTCGTGGTCGTGCTCCTCGAAGAATCCGAGAAACGCCTCGCGCATCTCCTCGAGCGTGTACGCCTCCGCGAACCCCGGGTCGTCGATAAACCCGTAGGTGTCACAGGGCGGTTCACCGCAGGTTTCGCGGTCGCCGTCGCGCGTCCAGAACGCGTCCCCACACGCCACACACTGCTTGCGGTAGAACCCGTTCGTCTCGAAGTACTCGAGCCGGTACTCCTCCTCGAGTCCACTCATCGGTTCCAGGGAGGCCACGGGCCGATTAAATAGTTCCGGAGCGTGCACGACGGCGTGGCTCTCACCCCTCGTAGTCGACGTCGTCGACCCGGTAGTAGCCTGCGAGCGACCGACCGTCGCGGCCGCCGGGCGGTGACCCGACGAACACACCGAACGTCTCCGAGTCGGGGTAGCGGGCCACGTCCGGTTCGGTCATCGTCGAGGTGGCCAGATACCGGCGCACGCTGTCGGCGCTGTTGATCACCCGGTGACCGCCGGACTCGTCGGCCCGAAAGGCGGCGTAACCCCCCGCCGTGAGCTCGTGTACCGACCCGTCGTGCCGGGGCTGTCGCCGGCGAGCAGGTGGGTCGCCTCCTCGTTTGCCGTGTGGTAGTGGCACGGCCAGGAGTTCCGACCCGATTGGAGCTCGTACAGGCTACAGCCGAGTCGCTCCCCCTCGGCGGCCTCGCCGAGCTGTTTCCGCCGGAACCCCGTCTCGCCGTTCTCTCGCTCGGTCCGGTCGATGTCACGCTCGTGTGTGACAGGCATATCGGCCGTTGCTCGGGTCCGGAGATAGCTCCTTGAGGCTCGTGTGGCTGTGGCTCACTCCTCGGTGGTCACGACCGGGCCGCGGCGCTCGTGGGCGATCGTCTCCGCCACCCGTGTCGCCGTCTCCGAACCGTACTCGCGTTCGAGCACGTGCAGGGCCAGGTCGATGCCGGCCGTGACCCCCGCCGCGGTGAGGACATCGCCGGTGTCGACGACGCGTGCCTCGACCACCTCGGCACCCGACGCCCGGAGCTCGTTCGTCGCGCCGTGGTGGGTCACGGCCGGTCGGCCGCTGGTCAGGCCCGCCGCGGCGAGCAACATCGCGCCCGTACAGACCGAGGCGACCGTCACCCCTCGTTCGTGGAGCCGAGCGAGCGCCTCGGGGAGACAGCCGCTGTCGACCTGTGCCCGCACCCCTGTCGCCGCGCCGGCGTTCCACCCACCGCCGGGGACGACCACCAGATCGACGTCGGCCGGCGACACCGGGAGCACACCGTCGGGCCGTAGCACCAGCCCGTGTGCCGAGGTGACCCGCTCTCGTGGCTCGGGAGTGTACAGACCGGCCTCGACAGCCAGCCGGCTCCCGGCGTGGCCAAACACCTCCAAGGGACCGACTGCGTCGAGGTCGTCGAACCCGTCGAACAGCACAATCGCAACCTCCATACCGACCGTTCGGCGTGGACCGACAAAACGGTTCGACCGGCAGTCGCCCGACGACTGTGGCCCGGGACAGAAACACCTATGTTCGGTGGTCCCCGCCACCCGATGTGACAGGCAGCGCCGACAGTGAGACACGGATCCCTGTCGAGGAGGTGCTGCCATCGTTCGCGCCGGCGTTCCCGTTCGAGCGGTTCAACGCGATGCAGACCGAAACACTGCCGGCACTCCTCGACGAGGACGAGAATCTGGTCGTGAGCGCACCGACCGCGAGCGGAAAGACCGCCATCGCCGAGGTTGCCATCTGTCAGACACTCGATGCCGGCGGAACGGCGCTGTTTCTCGCTCCGCTGCGCGCGCTCACGAACGAGAAAGAACGCGAGTGGGAGCGATTCGAGGAACTCGGCTACTCGGTGTACGTCGTCACCGGCGAGCGCGACCTCGACCCCCGACGGGCCGCACGGGCGGACGTGCTGGTGATGACCCCAGAGAAAGTCGACTCCGCGACCCGCAAACACGACTCTCACCGCTACGAGTTTATTCGCGACGTCGACTGCTGCATCATCGACGAGGTCCACCTGCTGGACTCCGACGACCGGGGGAGTGCCCTCGAGGTGACGATATCGCGGCTACGCCGCCTGTGTGACCCCCGAATCGTCGCGCTCTCGGCGACGATGCGCAACGTGGAGGACGTAGCGGCCTGGCTCGACGCCCCCGAGGAGACGACGTTCTCGTTTGACGACGACTACCGGCCGGTGCCGCTCGCGGCCGATGTCGCGATCTACAGCCACGGCGAGAACGCCTTTGCCGACAAGTACCGCCGGCTCTACCGGGCGCTCGACCTCGTGGAGCAACACGTCCGCGAGGACGGTCAGGCGCTGGTGTTCGTGGCCTCCCGACAGGACACGGTCGCGGCCGCAGAGGCCGCCCGCGACGAACTAGCCGAGCGTGATATCCCGGTCGGTGTCCGCGGCGACTACGCGGCCCACCGGGAGGCGGAGAACTTCGAGAACGAGACCCTGCAAAACTCCGTCGTCGACGGGGTCGGCTTCCACCACGCTGGCCTTTCGCGGGCCGACAAGGAGCGCGTCGAGGCGTGGTTCCGCGAGGGCCGACTCGCCCTGCTGTTCTCGACATCGACGCTCGCGTGGGGCGTCAACCTGCCAGCCCGGTGTGTCGTCATCCGGGACACCCGTCGTCACGACCCCCTGGAGGGTGAGACAGAGATGAGCCCTCTCGACGTCCTCCAGATGCTGGGGCGAGCGGGTCGCCCGGGCTACGACGACCGCGGCTACGCCTGGGTGGTCTGTGACAGCTCGACGGCGAGCCGGTACAACGACCTGCTCACCGAGGGCAAGCGCATCGAATCTCGGCTCGCCGACGGTGACGACCCCGGCGGCGACGACCTCACGGTCCATCTCAACGCCGAGATCGCGCTCGGGGCGGTCCGGGATGTAAAGGACGCGATGGACTGGCTCCAGGAGACGTTCTACTACGTGCGGGCACAGCGTGCGAGCGGGTACGTCTCCGGTGACGACCTCCGCGACAGGGTCAGCGAGCGACTGGAGTGGCTCGCAGACGAGGGTTTCGTCGGCCTCGACGGACTCAAGGTCGAACCGACACCGCTCGGTCGCCTGGCCTCGGAGTTCTACCTGGCACTGCCGACCGCTCGGTCGTTTGCCGACCTCGCGGGTGCGGCCCCCGAAGAGGACCGTCTCCTGCGAACGGTCGCGGCGGCCGCGGAGTTCGACAGTGTCTCGGCCCGCTCGGCCGAGACCGACGCCATCGACGCCGTGCTCGGCACCAGGGGAGACGACCTCTCGCCCGGCGCGGGGAAGGTGCTCGCCATCCTCCGGGCGCGACTCGACGGGACGACACCCGCCGAGTTACAGAGCGACGCCTGGGTCATCCGGCAGAACGCGCTGCGTCTGCTCGGTGCGCTGCGGGCTATCGTCGACAAACTCGGCGAGGTCGGCGAGGCAAACCGGGTCCGACGGACAGTCGCCCGTGTCGAGACTGGTGTCAGTGACGACGCCGTCGGGCTGACCGCTATCGACGGGGTGGGTGAGAGCCGGGCAGGCACACTCGCCGCCGCCGGCTACCGCTCGCCCGCCGCTGTTGCCGACGCGACGCCGGCCGAACTCACGGCCGCAGGACTCGACGAGGGTGTCGCCCCCCGGGTCCGCGAGAACGCAACCGACCTCCCGGCAGTCACCGTCGACTGGGGCGGGTTCCCCGAGGCCGTCGACCGTGGCGAGCGAACACTCCAGGAGGTGACCGTCGCCTCGACCGCCGGGGATGCCCGCGCCCGTCTCGCCGTCACTGTCAACAACGTGGAGATGACCACGAAGTCGACGTACCTCGGTCAGACGACACTGCCTGTGGGTGTGTTCGGCGGCGATGCCGACAGCCTCGAGTTCACCGTCCGGGTCACGTTCCCAACCCTCCCGCTCGCCCCGGTCGAGCGTTCGCGGTCCGTCGTGGTCACCGACTGAACCCGTTCCGACTGCGGCTCTCCCCCGTCGGCCCGTGGGTCACGCCCGATACGCTTGACAGTGCTAAAACAGACTCAGACACGGGGATAAAACGTCTGAACGGCTCTCGGCCGGCGATAAAGGATCTGTCGGTCGCGGTAAAACGTCTGTGGTCGGTCCGGAACGGCGGAAACTCGGGCGAACTGACCGGAACGGTCATCCGGTTATATGTGGGTACGGGCCGATAACTGTTGTACGGAGACAACCAATGTCGAGTATCCAAGAACACGATAGCTGTCCCGAGACCCGAGGGTTCTGCCTCCGACGGAGTATCGTCTCTCCGGTACAGTTTCTCGGCTTCTGGATGGCCGTCGTCTCGCCGTTCGTGCTCGTGGGTCTGGTCGCTGTGGCCGCCGCCGGGCTCGCGTCCGGGGCTCGACCCGCGCTCGTTGCGGTGTTGGTGGCGAACGTCGTCGGCCTCCTGCTCGGCCGTGGCTACAACCGGTAGTTCTCGGGACCGTCCCCGGCGACCCACGACCGACGGCGAACCCCGCGTGGTCGACCCGTTCAGCCGTCGAACCGGCTGTCTATCTCGCCCTTTACCTCCCGGATAACGGTATCCTCGGCCGCGGCGGTCGCGCGAACGGCCTCGTCGGTGTACACCACGGTGAGAGAGCCGGCCAGCAATCCGAACGGACCGATCACGTCCGACGCGTCGACGGTGGCGACCAGGCGGAACGCGTCCGGGTACTCACGGAGCGGCTTGGTGTACCGGAAGTGCTCCTCGACGAGTTCGTGGGCCTGGTCGGCATTCAGGGCCGCAACGGCGGCCGGCCAGAACTCGGTTTCGTCGGATTCGAGCAGCGGCACCAGCGCGTCACCGAACCGCTCGTAGCGACCCACCATGAAATCGAGCACCTCCTCGCGGCGTTCCGGCGAGAGGTCGTCGCGGAGTTCGGTCTCGAAAGCCCCGACCGAGGTGAGCGGGTCCCGGTACGCCTCGATCCCCTCGTCGGACTCGGCGTAGTCGAGCAGCACGTCGAACTGCTCGAACGCCCGGTCACGAAACCCCTCTAGCTCGGGTTGGACGACCGTCTGCTGGACGCGCTCGGAGTTTTTCAGGAGTTTGTCGACGAGACCGCTGCCCGGTGTCTCGACGCCGTTCTGGACCGCCCGGGTGAGGCTGAACGCCTCGACAGTCTGCTCGACGGCGTCACCGAGAAACCGCTCGTACCCCTCGACAACAGCTTCGCGTGTCACAGACGTACGTAGCCCCCGGGCAGTATGTACCTGACGCCCTCGGGACGTGACAGCAACTGTTTTGCGCCGGCCGGCCGGAGACGGGGTATGGTCTCGGAGCTGTTCGATGCCTCGCGCTGGGAGCCAGTCGAGAGGTTCGCGTTCGACGACGTCACCTACCACCGGGGTGTGGACGTGCCCGCGGTCCGGGTCGCGTTCGACCGGCCGGCGGTGCGCAACGCCTTTCGACCGGAGACTGTCGACGAACTCTACACGGCCCTGGACCACGCCCGGACACAGCCCGATATCGGCTGTGTGCTGTTGACCGGCAACGGCCCGTCACCGGCTGACGGTGGCTGGGCGTTCTGTGCCGGCGGCGACCAGTCGATCCGTGGCGAGTCGGGCTACGAGTACGAGGCCGCCGGTTCGTCGGCCGAGGCGGGTGTCGGTCGACTCCACATTCTCGAAGTCCAGCGGCTCATCCGGTTCATGCCGAAACCAGTTCTCTGTGTGGTGCCGGGGTGGGCGGCCGGCGGTGGCCACTCGCTGCACGTCGTCTGTGATCTCACCCTCGCGAGCGAGCAGGCCAGGTTCAAACAGACCGACGCCGACGTTGCCTCGTTCGACGGCGGGTTCGGCTCGGCGTATCTCGCCCGGCAGGTCGGCCAGAAACGCGCTCGCGAGATATTCTTCCTCGGCCGTGCCTACGACGCCGCGGAGGCCGCCGAGATGGGGATGGTCAACCGCGTCACCGACCACAGCAAACTCGAGACGGTCGCACTCGAGTGGGCCGACGAGATAACCCGGAAGTCACCGATGGCTATCCGGATGCTGAAGTACGCGTTCAATCTCGCCGACGACGGGATGGTCGGCCAGCAGATGTTCGCCGGCGAGGCCACCCGCCTCGGTTACATGACCGACGAGGCACGGGAGGGCCGGGAGGCGTTCACCGAGGACCGCGACCCCGAGTTCCAGGCCTTTCCCTGGCACTACTGACCCACCGGGCGGTAGAACCCCCCGCGACCGGAAAAACAGTTATGTAGTACTGACTGCTCCAACTGGTATGGCAAACGTCAATCCGGTCGACGGTATCATGTACGGGTTCCGACTGATGGGCTATATCCTCGCCGTGAACGTTATCGGTGGGTTGTTTTTTCTCGTCGGGCTGGAACTCGACAACGTTCTGGGTGTACTCGTCGCACTTGTCGGTGTGTTCGTCGCGTTCGCCGGGATCTTGGGCATCCAGTACAAGATTATCGCAGACGGTGTCGAACAGGGTGTCCTCGCGTCTCGAGGCAACGCCCCGGAGAGTGAGGGGCTCTCCGGCCTTCCCTTCGTGAACGACCGTTCACGGGGGAGACAACAGCACGGGACGCCGTCGGGACACCCCAACCAGCGGTCGAGCGGGCAACAGCAGGCCCAGCGCGGGCAGGGCAGACGTGAACAGGGAGACCAGGGTCAACGCGGGCAAGGCAGACGTGAACAGGGAAACCAGGGTCAACGCGAGGCGAACCGCGGTCAGCGTGGACAGGGAAACGACGGTGACGACGGGTCGTCCGGACGCCGGCGGTGAGGCGGGGGTTCGTAACTGTTCCTGAATCACGCATCAATCAGCAGTAGTCAGCATTCTTCAACCACAACTGCAACCACAATGCTTAGACCATATGCTATCCATATCAATTGATATGGGCACGCACGTCATCGAGGGAGAAGAAGTGATCGAAAAGGAAGTCAAAGAATTCGGTAGCGGCAGCGCCCACATCATCGCCCCCAAGCGATGGCGCGGCTGCAAAGTCAAACTCGTCCGCACCACCCCCATCGAAGAAGACGACGAAGAGGAATGACCCAACTCACCACGCAACACCCCGTCCCCGACGACTACCACGAAGCCTGCAACAGGCTCACTACCTTCGTCCAAACACACGCCCAGCGCCTCCTCCGCGAGGAGTACTGGACGGACAGCCACTTCGACGGCATCTAACAACACACCGGGCAGTCCTACACCTACATCCGCGACGACCAGTCCGACTGCTTCGCGGACACCGACGAGTACCTCTACAGCCGGTTCAAACGCTGCGTCTACCACCGCGTCACCCACGTCCTCGAAGCCCACACAGACGAATACCAAGCCTTCCACTTCATCATCGATACCGTCGCCGAACGCAAGATTCGACGGATCGGCTGGCAACGTATCCGTAACCGCCTCTACGACGAAGACACGCCGTACATCCTGTGGCAAGTCATCGAAGGGTGCGTGGAGAAGCTCAACCGGTACTACACGCGCCACGGCCACTTCCCCACGGAGTATACCGAACTCGTCTCAACCCCCGAACCGAACGGCACGCTTCCGTACGCACCGGATAAAGGCGACTACCACATCCACAACGTGGCTGTGGAGGAGAGGGAGTTGGTATTCACGATGAATGCGCCGGATTCGTCGTCCCCGGAATCACACTACGACTGGACGGAACACGAAGTACGGTTCCCAATCCACGAACGGTTCCACGAAGTGCTCAACGTAGGAGAGCTGAAAGCGCCGACGCTCCACGCCTCCGAACACGGTTACACGCTTGACGTACCCGTTGAGATTTCCGAGCAAGCCGCTGAAACAGAAGACGGGAGAGTGTTGGCAGTTGATCTCGGCGTCAAAAAGCAGGCCACTTGCGTCCCCATCCAACAAGACGGCGATGAACACAAGCAAGTCGCTCCACCCGCGTTCATCGACCACCCGTCGAAAGACAAGCTCTTTCGCGTCAAAGCGGATGCAGAGGGCATCAACGACCGCCTCGCGGAGCTGCGGCGGCAGGGCAAGGATCACACGGAGCGGTTCGAGCACTTGCTGAGTGAGTATCGCCAGACGCGGCGGAGAGAGCGCCGTCTCCGCCGGCAGATCCAACATAGTGTGGCGAACGAACTCGTATGGTTGGCCGTCCTACACGGATGCGAGGAAATCGTCTTCGAATCGATCGGGCAGCTCGAAAACGACGCCAGAGATGGAAAGACGGCGTGGTCGATTAGTTCGTGGGCTCGCGGTGAGTTGCTTGACCTCGTCGAGTACAAGGCCGACCTCCTCGACATCGACTTCGAGAGGGTGAATCCGTGGGGCACAAGCCGGTACTGTCCGCGATGTAGTGAGAAGGGGCGGACGGTGAAGGCTCCGAACGATCACACCGAGTGTCGAAGTGGTGGTCACTTCCACTGTCCGAGTTGTGGCTACGAGTGCGATCGTGATGCTGTGGGAGCGGTGAATGTGGGACGGAAGCATCTTGACGGGTGTAAGATGGAAGGGGCGAATCCCGCTGCCTACACGGCGGAGGGAGAACACGCCAGCTTTCCATCACACCCCTCGGGGTGTGACCGTTCTGACGCCTCCGTGGAGACCAGTTCGGGAACCGCGGGGATGTCTGGCGTTCAGTCCGCGGCCGACCACCACGTCTGCGGTGAGGATTGTGGTGGTGAACAGGATGTGGCGACCGGCCGTCAGACCCCACAGTCCCGGTATCGTGCTGCGCCGCTCACCGTGAAGCGCGGTCGGGATTCACGGGGTGGACTGATTCAAAATCACAACAGGGATACGGGTCTGCGACGACCCAACGGCAGCATCACGTGGTGGTGTCTCCTCGCCAACACTGCTACTCACAACGGGATGTTGCCAAACCCTGCCGAAAATTAGAACGGTGAGTTGGCAAAGGTTATATTCGAGAAACCGGAAGGTGTGCTATGAGCGAGAGTGACACGTCCGAACGGAGTGTGCGGAGCTGCGTTTCGTGTGGGATAAACATCGTCGGGATGAGTGCTGCGAGCTTCGACTGCCCGGAGTGTGACGCCCGTATCAACCGCTGTGCGAAGTGCCGCAAGCAGAGCACCCTGTACGAGTGTCCCGACTGTGGGTTCCGGGGGCCGTAACGATGGGGAAGGTCGCAGCCAGCATCAAGGTCATGCCGAACAGCCCCGATATCGACCTGGACGGGCTCCAGGAACGGCTCGAACAGGCACTTCCGGAGGGGGCCAGAATAAACGGGTTCGAGCGCGAGGACGTCGCGTTCGGCCTGGTCGCGCTGCTTCCGACGGTCATCGTACCCGACGAGAGTGGGGGAACAGAAGCCGTCGAGGAGGCGTTTGCCGGACTCGACGACGTCGAGAGTGTCTCCGTCGAGAACGTCGGTCGACTCTGAGCCCGTTCGATCCGTTCTCGGGGGGTTTTGCGAGGAGCGACACCACCCGGAGAGTGACACCGCCCGGAGAGCGACACGGTTTTGCGCGCGCCCGTCGAACGGTCGGCCATGCTCAGCCGGCAGTTCGTTCGCGAACACCCCGACGTGGTCAGGGAGGGGCTCGCGCTCCGGGGTACCGACGATGTCGACGTCGACGAGATACTCGCCGTCGACGAGGAGTGGCGCGAACTCAAGTCCCGCGGTGACGACCTGCGCCACGAGCGCAACCAGATAAGCAGCCGTATCGGCGAACTCAAACAGGCCGGCGACGACGAGGCCGCCGAGACAGCTATCGAGCGCTCACAGGAGCTCAAATCCGAACTCGAGGCGATAGAGCACCGTGCCGACGAGCTCGAAACGCGGCTGGAGGCGCTGTTGCTCGCGGTGCCGAACGTTCCACAGGAGACAGTTCCACCCGGCGAGGACGAACTCGACAACGAGGAGCGCAGCCGTACTGGGTTCGAGACGCTGCGGGACCTCCCCGAGGAGGTCGTTCCACACTACGACCTCGGGGAGGAACTCGAGATTCTGGACTTCGAGCGCGGGGTGACAGTTTCCGGCGGCGGATTTTACTTTCTGAAAGGCGACGGCGCACGCCTGGAACACGCACTCATCCAGTTCATGCGGGACATCCACCGCGAACAGGGGTACACCGAGCTGTTCCCGCCCATCCCGGTCAGCAGCGAGTCGATGACCGGCACCGGTCAGCTCCCGAAGTTCACCGAGGACGCGTACCGCGTCGGCGGCCACAACGACGAGCCCTACGACGAAAACGACCTCTGGCTCTGTCCCACCGCCGAGGTGCCGGTCACGAACATGTACGCCGACGACACCCTGCTGGCCGACGACCTCCCCCTGAAACACCAGGCCTACACACCCAACTTCCGGCGCGAGGCGGGCGAACACGGCACCGAGACCCGCGGTATCGTCCGTGTTCACCAGTTCAACAAGGTCGAACTCGTGAACTTCGTCGAACCCGAGAACAGCGACGAGCGCCTCGACGCACTGGTCGACGAGGCCGCCGAGGTGCTGCACCGTCTCGACTTGCCACACCGGGTGACGCTGCAGTGTGGCGGTGACCTCACCTTTGCCTCCGCACGGACACACGACATCGAGGTGTGGGCACCGGCCGACGATATGGCGAACGGTCCCGACGTGGGTGGTCGCTGGCTCGAGGTGTCGAGTGCCTCCAACTTCGAGGCGTTTCAAGCCCGGCGTATCGGCCTGCGTTACCGCCCCGAGCGCCACGAGTCCGCCGAGTACCTCCACACCCTGAACGCCTCCGGGGTGGCGCTCCCGCGCGTGATGGTCGCGGTTCTAGAGTACTACCAGAACCCCGACGGGACGGTGACCGTTCCCGAAGCGCTCCGACCGTACATGGGCGGGCAGGAGCACATCACCGGTCACGACCCCGTCGGCGAGTCGGCCGTCGGTGCCGGGCGCAAGGACTGAGTGCCCGGCGGGCCCCGGTCTACCGCCACCGGCGTTACTGGTCATCCCTCGTTGACGTCCTGTGTCTCTATCTCCGCGGTGAGCGCGTCGATATCGTTCTCGTCGAGATTGTCGTCCTCGTCGATGGTATCGGCCGGTTCGGCGGTTTCTGAGCCCTCCGTGGCCGGAGTCTCGTCGGTGTCGTCGTCGGTCGGTCTGGGTCGCTCGTCGGGTGTCGCCCCGAGCTCCGTTTCGAGGTCGATACCCAGTGCCCGCCCGGTCGACTCGGACTGGTCATCGGTATCGACCGGGAGCGCGCCGGGGCTATGGGGTGCACCGCGCTCACTCGCCGCCCCGAGCGCGGGCTTTGCTTCTCTGCGGAGACTCTCACCGCGCTGGGGGTCGCCGTTCGCGTGTGCGGCCGCGGCGTCGGCGAGCAACGCGACACCGCGGTCGAGTTTCTCGGTCACGGCCCGGCCCTGCTCGAAGGAGGCGGCCATCTCGTCGACCTCGCTGAACCGGACCGCGCGCTCGAACTGCTCGGCTGCCGTCGAGAGCACGGCCCGTGACTCGTCAAACGCACCGCGGGCGAGTACCCACTCGCGTCGCCTGTACGCCTCGACCCCTTCGACGAACATCTCCGTTGCCTCGTCGTAGCGGTCACAGCCCTCGCGGTACTGTGTCTCCGCCAGATTGGCGTCGTCGATGCCGGCGAACGCCGTCTGGACCGCCTCGACATCCGGCCGGTCCTCGATGTCTGCGCCGACCCAGGTGTACGTGACCTGCCCTTCGTGGTCGATGACGACGACCGCCCGCCGGGTCGGGTACCGGCCGTCCTCGGCCGTGACGCCGTACGACCGGGCCACCTCGCCGTCGACGTCCGCGAGCAACGGGAGTCTCAGGTCGTACGCGTCGGCGAACGCCCGGTGACTGTAGACGCTGTCGCCGGAGACCCCCAGCACAGTGGCGTCAGACTGCATCCCGAAGACGTCGAACTCGTCGAGGTCTGTTGTCTCGTCGGTACAGGAGGGGTTGAAATCCGCGGGGTAGAACACGAGCACGACCACCGACTCACCGAGCAGGCTGTCGAGCCTGACCCGTACGGGTCGCCCCTCGACGACACCCGGCAGTTCGAACGTCGGTGCTTCTGTTCCCTCGCCCAGCACTACTGTTGATTCGCCCGTTGTCGACTTAATCTCACCGGGCCTGCACGTCGAACGACCGGTCGCTGTCGGGAAACGGGACCTCGATACTCATACCGTCGTGTGCGACGAGTGTGTCGGGAAACACCTCGCGTGCCTCCGCGCCGAGCAGGTCGCCCCGACCGGCGTACCGCGTCGAGATGTGCGTCAGGGCGAGCTGTCGCACCCCCGCTTCGCGGGCGACCGCGGCGGCCTCGCGGGCCGTCGAGTGGGCCGTCTCGTGTGCCCGCTCGGTGTGGTCGTCGGCAAAGGTTCCGTCGTGGACGAGCAGGTCGGCCTCCTCTGCGGCCGCGACGGTCGCCTCGACCGGACGGGTATCACCCGTGTAGACGACCCGTCGACCGGGCCGCGCCGGACCGACCACCGCCTCGGGTCGAACAGTACGCCCCTCGTGCTCGACCGGTTCGCCTGCGTGGAGTCTGGAGTATTTCGGCCCCGGCGGGATGCCGAACTCCTCCTCGGCACGCTCGCGGTCGAACCGGCCCTTTCGCTCGTCCTCGACGAGCGCGTACCCCACCGCACGGGTGTCGTGGTCGACCTGGAACGCCCGCACCTCGTACTCCTCGCGGTCGAGCACCACCTCGCCGGGGCTGGCCTGTGTCACCCGCACCGGGTACGACGGCCGGTCGGTGGCCGCGGACAGCAACGACTCGACCTCCCCGCGGGTGCCGGCAGGCGCGTGTATCGCGAGTGGCCGCTCGCGGCCGTTGAACCCCCACGTCTGTGTCAGCCCCGGCAGTCCGAGCGTGTGGTCGCCGTGCATGTGGCTGAGAAAGATGTGCCCGATATCGAACCCGGTCTCGTACCGCATCATCTGGCGCTGTGTGCCCTCACCGCAGTCGAACAGGAGGCGGTCACCCTCCCGCTCGACCAGGAGTCCGCTCGTCGCCCGCTCGGTCGTCGGGACGGCACCGCTGGTCCCGAGAAACGTCACTCGCATCGTTTCTTTCTGGGCCGCGGGGGAGTAAACCCGTGTCGACTCGTGACCGTTCCGACCCGCGTCGGGCCTCGCGGGTTCAGGCGGCCTCGACGGCCTCGGTGAACCGGTCGACCGCGATCTCCACCTCGTGGGTGGTGACATCGAGTGGCGGCAACAGCCGTATCGTCCGCTCGCCACACGCGAGCACCATCAGCCCGCGCTCGAACGCCGCCGCCTGAATCGCGTCGCGGAGTTCGGTGCTCTCGAACTCGACGGCGAGCATCAGCCCCTTGCCGCGCACGTCGGTCAGCCCCGGTAGACCCGCATCGCGAAAGTGCTCTTTGAACGCCCGGCCCTGCCTGGTCGCGTGCTCCATCAGGTCGTACTGTTCGATCGCGTCGATGGTGACGACACCCATCGCCGAGGAGAGCAGGTCACCGGCACCCCAGGTCGAGGAGAGCCGACTCCGCTCGTCGGGGAACACCTCCTCGCGGGCGATCGTCGCGCCGACGCGCAACCCTTTCGCGCTCGTGATGACGTCCGGTTCGAACGGGTAGTGGTCGGAGCCCCACCACTCGCCGGTCCGGCCCATCCCGGCTTGCACCTCGTCGGCTACGAGTGTGAGGTCGAACTCCCGACAGCAGTCTGCGACCTCCGAGGCGAACGCGTCACTCGGGAAGCGGTAGCCACCCTCGCCCTGAATCGGCTCCATCACCAGCGCGGCCACCTCGTCCGGGTCGACGTACCCCTGTTTCGGGTCGAGCATCCGTCGGAGTGCGGAGCCACCGTCGACAAAGAACCCGCAGTCACAGCTCTGTGGCGTACACGTTCGGTCGGCACAGAACGGGACGTCGTGGACGCTCGCGATCTCGGGAAAGTCGCGGCGATACACCCCCTTCGAGCGGTTCAACGAGAGCGTACCGAGTGTCCGGCCGTGGAAGGCACCCTGGAACGTGACGGCGTACTTTCCCTTTGTGTGGTCGTAGCTTATTTTCAGCCCGTTCTCCACGGCCTCTGCCCCGCTGTTCGACAGAAACACCGTGTCCATCCCGTAGCCCGTGATATCGGTCAGGCGGTCCATCAGGTCCGCCGGACCGGGGAGGTCACCGCCCGTCGCGGCCGCCGGGATATAGAAGTCCTGGCCGGCGATCTTCAGCGGGTCCACGAGGTCGAACTCAGCGAGCGGGTCGAGGAGCTTCGGGTTGTTGTAGCCAAGCGGCATCGCCCCCACCTGCCCGGTCATATCGAGCAAGACGTTCCCGTCGACGTCCGTACAAAAGGCTCCGTCGGCGGGTTCGGTGTAGTCCCAGACGAACTCGTAGACGTACGTACTCGGTGCGGCGCTCTCGTGATGAAACTCGACCGTGCGCCGTGCCTCCGGACCTGGCAACGTGTCGACCTGTGGAGTCGCTGTATCGCGGTCCATACCTCTATCTGTCTCGGCACCCACATAAGTGCTTGACCCGGGCCGCAGGGAATCGTCCTCGCCCGGCCGTCGCTCCCGGTCACCGACACGCGGGCAGATAGCGCAGCGTACTCGAACGATGCTCCACCGTACTATAACTCAGTTGATATTATTCTCCGCCTGAACTCGGGGAGCTCTCGCGGCGTAGCGCGGGGAGGAGCTCAAAGCTCGACGTACCCCGACTCCCAGTCACGGCGTGCGTCGATCTCGCGCTGACCCCGTCGTGTCAGGCTGTAGTAGTTCGTCCGCCGGTCGAGCTCCCCCTTCTCGACGAGCCCCTTCTCGACGAGCTCGTCGAGGTTCGGGTACAGTCGTCCGTGGTGAATCTCCGACTCGTAGTACTGCTCTAGCTCTTC
>JAQCNM010000032.1 GCA_028275025.1 Halovenus sp. | reverse complement strand
GGGTCACTCACCGGACAGCCGGTTCGAGAGTAACGACAGCGGTGGGCAGTTTGTCGGGGGGGAGCCGGCGGTGATATAAACCACCCACAGTATCGGTGGAGGAGACTGGTTGTCGGGGAGCCCCACGAGAGGGTATGCAGAGGACGACGGAGCCAGGGAGACGTGGAGCCGACACCACAGCCAACGGAGCGGGGGCCGCGGAGCTCCTCGGGGCACTCGACGACGAGGACTGCCGGACGCTGTTGGGGGCCACGGCCGAGGGGGCACTGTCGGTGGCCGAACTCGCCGACAGCTGCGAGCTCCCGCTCTCGACGACCTACCGGAAGGTGAACACGCTCGTCGAGGCCGGACTGCTCGTCGAGGAGGTCAGGCTCTGCGGGTCCGGTCGGCACAGGAGCGAGTACACGCTCGGTGTCGAGGAGATCTGCCTCTCGCTGACCCCGGACGGGGTCGAGGTGGCTGTGTCCGGGCGCGAGGAGTCCGAGCCGAGGACTGCCGACGCCGACTGAGACACGACCCACCGGCAACACCGCGTCGCAGGGGTAGCAACGGTGTCGACCGAGGGTAGCAACGGGACCGACAAAGCAAGGGCACGACGGCCTTTTCACCACGGGTCGACCAGAGAACGGTAATGGGGACTCGCGGAACGGGGCTCGAACTCGCCACGCGTGGGTCAGAGCTCGCACGCCGACAGGCCAGAACAGTCACACAGCGCCTGGCGGAGCGTCGTATCGGGGCCGAGCTCGTCGAGGTCGAGACAACGAGCGACCAGCGAAACAACGAGCTCGGCACCACCGGCGCGTGTGTTCACAGCCTCGACCAGCGCGTGCTCGCCGGTGAACTCGACGGCGCCGTCCACTCGATGAACGACCTGCCGACAGAACAGTCCGACGAGCTCGTAGTCGCGGCTGTTCTCGAACGCGGCTCCGCGGCGGACGTGCTCGTCACGCCCGACCGGACCCCGCTCGACGGACTTCCGGCGGGCGCGGTGGTCGGAACCTCGAGTCTGCGACGGCAAGCACAGCTACTCGCCCGGCGGCCCGACCTCGATATCGTCGGGCTGCGGGGTAACGTCGGCACGCGCGTCGAGAGACTCCTCGCGCCGACACTCCAGCGCGAACACCGGCGTCGGCTCGAGGCCGCCGGCGAGTTCGAGGGGGCAGACACAGACGAGGATACCGGCGAGAGCGGGGGGGACACCGAGACGGACGGGCGCGAGTACGAGCAAACACCCGAGGAGTGGTTCGACTCGCTGACCGAGACAGAGCGGCGCGCGCTCGGCCGCGAGGTCGACACCGAGTACGACGCGCTCTGTCTGGCGGCGGCAGGGCTGGAGCGGAGTGGGCTCGAACGGGGGCTGGCAACGGAGCGGCTCGACCCTCGGTCGTTTGTTCCCGCCCCGGCACAGGGAGCAATCGCGGTGACAGCGGTCGACGGGGAGACCGCAGACCGAATCCACGACGCGATCGACCACCCGCCGAGTCGGGTCGCGGTGACCGTCGAGCGGACGGTGCTCGCCGAACTCGGCGGGGGCCGTGTCGCGCCGGTCGGCGTGTACGCCCGTCTGCAGGGGTCGGTCGTCACGACGACGGCACGGGTGCTCTCCCGGGACGGGACAGAGGAACACAGCGCGACCCGGGAGCTCCCGGTCGAGCGTCACGCCGAGGCGGCGGCGGCTTTCGGGGCAGACATCGCCGCGGACGGAGCAAGGAAACTGGTCGAGCAGACAAAGCGTGCGGAGCCGGACGGGGCGAGACGCGGGGGTCGAGATGGGTGACCGGCCGACGGTCGCCGTGTTCCGGCCGGACGGCGGCGCGGCTGCGTGACCCGTGCAGAGAGGGAAACGGTATTAGTTGCTCCGTCCCCTACCTGCTAGTATGACTCGAAATGAGGAGACAGCAACAGACCAGACCCACGAGGTCGTCGTCGTCGGCGGTGGTCCGGGCGGAATGACGACGGCACTCTACACGACACGGCTCAACCACGACACGGCGCTGGTCGACCGTGGCGGTGGTCGTGCGGCGATGATGCTCGACACACACAACGTCATCGGGGTCACGGAGGAGAACTCCGGAAACGAGTTTCTCCAGACGGCACGTGAGCAACTCGAGTACTACGGGACAGAGCTCTACCGCGACACGGTCACCAACATCGAGCGGACCGGAGAGGCCTCGCCGCGGTTCGCCGTCGAGACGGGCGAACAGACCCTCTACACCGATGCGGTTATGCTCTCGACCGGGTTCAACGACATCCGGCCGGAGCCACCGCTCCCCCGGACGGGTCGAGGGCTCCACTGGTGTCTCCACTGTGACGCGTACATGTTCCGTGACGAGTCGGTGTACGTGATGGGTCACGACGAGGGGGCCGCCCACGTGGCGATGATCATGCTCAACTTCACCGACGACGTCGACCTGTTGCTCCGCGAGGAGGAACCGGCGTGGAGTGAGGAGACCGACGAACTCCTTCGTGCGCACCCGATCGACGTCGTCGAGACCGAGATAGACGGGATGTTCCGGGACGACGACGACCCCAGTTGGCTCGGCGGGTTCGAGTTCGAGGACGGAACCACCCGTGAGTACCGCGGCGGGTTCGCGATGTACGGCTCGGACTACAACGCCGACCTCGCGGATGGGCTCGGCTGTGAGCGCAACGACGACGGCACCATCACCGTCGACGAGGACGGGCAGACGAGCGTCGAAGGGGTCTACGCCGTCGGCGATCTTACACCCGGCAACAACCAGATCCCGATCGCGATGGGCGAGGGCGCAGAGGCCGGTATCGGTATCCACAAGTCACTGCGCACCTACCCGAAACCGCTCGACGAACTGTCGACCGACACGGAGCCCGAGACCGAGCAGGCCTCGGCCGCATCGGCAGACGACTGAGCGGTCGAGTTCCGGCGAGAGCAGCCGGAGGCTTCGACCGTCGAACCCGACGGGACTGTTGTCTCGCTCTCGCCGGTGTGTTCAAGCCGGCAGCAGACAAAGGGTCGGTATGCGCCTGGAAGGGACTGTTCTCCGCGGCCGGTCGTTCGAACCGGTCGAGGGGGCCGTCGTCATCGAGAACGGGACGATCACCGATGTCGAGAAAGAACCCGTCGACAGCACCGACATCGTTCTTCCGGCTTTTGTCAACGCCCACACCCACATCGGTGACTCGGTCGCGAAGGAGGCCGGCGAGGGGCTTTCACTAGAGGAGCTGGTGGCACCCCCGGACGGTCTCAAACATCGGCTTCTGCGGGCGGCGAGCCACGAGGAACTGGTGTCGGGGATGGTCCAAACGATGCGGTTCATGGAGCAGGCTGGAACCGCGGCGTTTCTGGAGTTCCGTGAGGGCGGGGTCGGGGGTGTAGACGCGATTGCCGAGGCGAGTGCAGGGTTCGACCTCGACCCAGTGGTGCTCGGGCGAGGGTCGGTAGAGGCGATGGAAGCCGCCGATGGGTTCGGCGCGAGCGGGGCGGCTGACGGCGAGTTCAGCCGGGAGCGAACTGCGACCCGGGCGGCCGGCAAGCTGTTCGGTATCCACGCCGGCGAGGTCGACAGCGGCGACATCAACCCTGCGCTAGACCTGGACCCCGACTTTCTGGTACACATGGTCCACGCCGAGACAGTCCACCTCGACCGGGTGGCCGACAGCGATACGCCGGTGGTAGTCTGTCCGCGGTCGAACGCCGTGACCGGCGTCGGACTGCCGCCGATAGGGCGACTGCTCGACCGGACGACCGTCGCACTCGGAACCGACAACGTCATGTTGAACAGCCCGTCGATGTTCCGCGAGATGGCGTTCACGGCGAAGACGACCGACGTCTCGGCTCCGGCGGTGCTCCGGATGGCGACGGTCAACGGGGCGGAGATAGCGGGGCTAGACTGCGGGCTCGTCACACCGGGCCGGCCGGCGGCCCTGCTCGTGCTCGACGGTGACTCGGACAACCTCGGCGGAGCACACGACCCGAGACGGGCGGTTGTCCGTCGTGCGGGGGTGAGCGACGTCTCGGCGGTTGTCTACCCGACCGGCGACTGACCACGAATAGAACTAAGTACACCGGCGTGGTAGAGCTTGACATGTACGAGAGGGTTCTGGTGCCGACAGACGGCTCCGAGATAATGGAGGGGGTCATCGACCACGCGGTCGAACTCGCAGCCGTCCACGGTGCGACGATACACGCGTTGTACGTCGCAAACACCTCGTCGCTGGGTGATCTGCCGGCCGATGCCGGTTGGGAGAACGTCACGGAGGCGCTCCGCCGGGAAGGAAAGCGGGCCATCGCGGTAGTCAGAGACCGGGCCTACGAGCGGGACGTCCCGGCCGAACGGGCGGTTCGGGAGGGGTCACCGGCGACGGAGATAACCAGGTACGCGAGCGAGGAAAACTGTGATATCGTCGTGATGGGGACACACGGTCGGTCGGGTGTCGGGCGGTTGCTGCTCGGGAGTGTCACCGAGAAGGTGGTCCGGTCGGCCGAGATACCGGTGTTGACAATCCGTGTGACCGGTGAATGAGACGGTGCAGAAACCACACACGTTATAACCGTCAGTGTCGAATCACCTGTAAGGAAATTACCCATGGAGATGCCACGCCGAATGAACACGTACTGTCCGCACTGTAACGAACATCACGAACACGAGGTCGAGAAGGTCAGAACGGGTCGGTCCTCGGGGATGAAGAAGGTAAACGACCGCCAGCGCGAGCGCCAGTCGGGTATCGGAAACGACGGCAAGTTCTCCAAGGTGCCCGGTGGCGACAAGCCAACGAAGAAGACACAGTTGACCTACCGCTGTGGCGAGTGTGGCCGCGCCCACCAGCGCGAGGGATGGCGCGCCGGTCGACTCATCTTCCAGGAGTAACAATGGCAGGAAGCTTTCACCTACTCGGCTGTCCGGACTGTGAGAACGAACAGGTCGTCTTCGAGAAGGCCGCCTCGGCGGTGTCGTGTGCGGTCTGTGGACACACACTGGCCCGTCCAACCGGCGGAAAGGCCGCCTTCGAGGGCGAAGTGCTCGAGACGGTCGAACAACGATGAAGTACAGCGGGTGGCCCGAGTCGGGCGAACTCGTCGTCGGTCGGGTCGACGAGATAGAGGACTTCGGTGTGTTCGTCGACCTGCTCGAGTACGAGGACAAACGGGGTCTCTGTCACGTCAGTGAGGTCGCCTCGGGTTGGATAAAGAACGTTCGCGACCACGTCAGCCCGGACCAGCGGGTCGTCGCGAAGGTGCTCGACGTCGACCAAGACGCACAGCAGATAGACCTCTCCCTGAAAGACGTCAACGACCACCAGCGAAAGGAGACGATACAGGACTGGAAAAACGAGCAGAAAGCCGACAACTGGATGGAGATAGCGTTCGGTGACCTCAGCGACGATGAGTTCGGCAGGATAGCGAACACGCTGGTCGCGGCGTTTGGCTCGCTGTACGAGGGGTTCGAGCAGGCCGCCATCCACGGTCACGAGGTGCTCGAAGACGGCGACCTGACCGACGAACAGGTCGACGCGCTCGTCGTCACAGCCCGCGAGAACGTCTCGGTCCCCTACGTGACGGTCACGGGCTACGTCGACCTGGAGTGTCCCGGTTCGGCGGGTGTCGACGTGGTGCGCGAGGCACTGCAGGCCGCCGAGGGCAACGGTGGCGTTCCCGAGGAGGTCGAACTCGGTGTCACCTACGTCGGGGCACCCGAGTACCGTATCGAGGTGCAGGCACCGGACTACAAGGTTGCCGAGTCACACCTCGAGGCGAGTGCCGACCGCGCCGGCGCGGTCGTCACCGACCACGGCGGGACCGCAGACTACCACCGCGAGCGCGCCGAGAGCGACAGTTGAGGGCATGAGAGCCGATATTCTCGTCTGTACCGCCGCCGACCACGACCAACCGGTGTACACGCTGTCCGACCGCTGTCCGGTCTGTGGCGAACCGGCGACAAACAGCGCACCCGCACCGTTCTCGCCAACAGACCCACACGGGAAGTATCGACGCGCACTTAAGCGCAGCGGCCGGAATGAGAGGGTATGAACGAGTTCGAGGTCGAGAGGGTCGCCGAACCGGACGGGGACGAACCGGTTCTGGTCGAGGGGTTGCCCGGTGTCGGCCACGTCGGCAAACTCGCGGCCGAGCATCTGCTCGAGGAGTTCGACTCGGAGTTGATCAGGCGTATCTACTCGACACGGCTCCCGCCGCAGGTCGGCGTCAAGGACGGCGTCGCACGGCTTGCCTGCGTCGAGATTCACACCGTCGCCGCCGACGGAACCGATCTGCTGGTGCTGACCGGCGACCACCAAGCCGGTGACAGCGTCGGCCACTACGGGTTGGCGGGGGCCGTGCTCGACGTGGCCGAGGGGCTGGACACCCGGATGGTGTACACACTCGGCGGCGTACCGACGGGCGAACTCGTCCAGGAGTACGACGTCGTCGGGGCGGTAAACACGGTCGCCGAGCGCGAGTCACTCGAGACGGCCGGTGTCGAGTTCCGCGACGAGGAACCGGCGGGCGGTATCGTCGGGGTGAGCGGGCTCCTGCTGGGGTTGGGGGCGCGTCGTGACGTGGGGGCGGCCTGCCTGATGGGTGAGACCAGCGGCTACCTCGTCGACCCCAAGAGCGCACAGGCCGTGCTCGGGACGTTACAGGAACTGCTCGGGTTCGAGGTGGACTTTAGCTCACTCGAGAGCCGCGCAGACGAGATGGAAGAGGTCGTCCGAAAGATACAGGAGATGGAACAGGGCACCCCGGCACCGTCGGACGAAGACCTTCGGTACATCGGGTAGCTCAGCGTTCGAGCGCCCCGCGGTCGGCGGCCTCGCCCACGCCGACGTCGTCGTGGACGAGCGCGGCGACCGCCGCGGTGATGTCTCCGGGTGTCTCATGTTGGAAGACAGAACGACCCATCGAGACACCCGCCGCACCGGCGTCGAGCGCCCCTCGAACCATCGACAACGTCTCGCTGTCCGTTCCCTTGCTTCCACCGGCGATGAGCACCGGCAGCCGGGTCGCCGCCACGACCCGCTCGAACGTCTCCGGGTCACCCGAGTAGGACGTCTTCACGAGGTCGGCACCGAGCTCCTCGCCGAGCCTGACAGCGTGTGCGAGGTCCGCAGCGAACCCCCCGGGGTCGCTCCGGTCACTAACCGACGGGCCACGGGCGTACGTCATCGCGAGCACCGGGAGCCCGTACTCCGCCGCCCCGGCAGTCACCTCGTTGAGGAAACTGAGCTGGTCGGGTTCGTAGCTGCTGCCGACGTTGATGTGTACCGAGACGGCGTCGGCACCGGCGCGGATGGCATCGGTGACCGACCCGGTAGGGCGCTTGTCTCGTTCGTCGGGACCGATGTCGGTAGAGCCGTTGAGATGGACGATGTAGCCCGCGCCGTTCTTGTTCGGGTGGACCCGGGATGCGACGCCGCGCTGTGTCAGAACCGCGTCGGCACCGGCCCGGGTCACCGCGTCGACAGTCGATTCGATGTCGACCAGCCCCTCGACGGGGCCGAGTGTGAGACCGTGATCCATCGGGACTGTCAGGTGTCGTCCGTCCGTCCCGATACGCGATAGTCGCGCGTCGAGCCCTGCTGTCATGGTGATATGCTGCGGTGAGCGGAGTCAAATCAGTTCCGGTCAGGCGAGGAACCGGGCCGGTGACCGCCTGCTCACGACTGGCTGACACGCCAGGTCGTCGACCGGGCGCGAGCCCACTTCTCTATCTCGACGTCCTCGCTCTCCTCGTCGAGCTTCGGGAGTCGCGAGCCCACCTGCTTTGGCGAGAGTCCAAGCTGGTCTGCGATGCGCTTCGAGCGGACGTACTGCTCGCCGCGTGCGACTTTGTCGCGCAGGTACTCGAGGATCCGCCGGTCCTCCTCGCTGAGGTCTGTCATCACTCTAACGTACGGGCGCGAGCCGTTTAACTCTTGCAACCAAGCGGATATCTCGCGCCGACCCGGTCGGTGGTCACCCGAACAGGTGGGGGTGACAACGGGCCCCCGCGACCGGCGCGACCCCGAGGCCGATACCGGAGACGAGCCGGAGAGTCACATCGCCCTGCAGGTCGTGGGCGCGGGCTGTCTGTGCCACCACTGTCGTGGCGAGACGGTGAACCCGAAAAACTCCAGGGCCCGTCGACGGGTCGTGTCTCTGTTCGTTACCGGCTGGCTGGGAGTCGACAGCAACTGGCCGGGTGTGAACTGTCGCGCTCACCCACGGTCCTGGAGACGCTCCGTCGTCTCGACCAACGGGTGGTGGGCGTAGTCGACGGCGTCGATATCCTCGATGTCGCTGAGCTCCTCCTGGCGTGCGGTCTCGGCCATCCCGAGTTCGACCGGTTCCTCGATGACGATGACGTAGGCGTCCATACGCGCGATATCGAGCTGTTTTGCGGCCTTGCTCCGGTGGTGACCGTCGGCCAGCAGGAGGCTGTCGGGTGTCTGAACGACCACCAGCGGCTCGGCGAGCCCCCGCTCGAGTTCGTAGCGCCGTCCCTCGAGTTCGTCCGCGTAGACGGTGCCCTGTGTCGGTGTGAGCGCCGCGAGCTCGATCTCACGGCGCTCCTCGTGGGCGTCGACACCGTGGATGTGTTCGAGGGTGCGAAGGAGCTTGTCGACCTTGCCGGGTGTCGCCCGCTCGATCTGGCTACGGATGACGTCGGCGTTCGAGATGATACCGACGAGGTTGCCCGCGTCGTCGACAACCGGGAGCCGCCGGAGCCCCGACCGCAGGATAACACGCGCCGCGTCGTCTATCTCCATCTCCGGGTGGGCGACCAGCAGGTCGGTGGCCATTATCTTGAACACCGGTTCCGCGTCGTTCTCCAGCAGGAGGTCGTGGGCGGAGATGAACCCCTCGACGTGGCGGCCGTCACAGACAGGGAACCCGCTGTGGTCCTCACTCTCGGTGATGCGCTCTGCGATTTCCCGTACCGTGTCGTCCGGCGAGACTGTCGCGACATCGCGGGTCATATACTCCTCGACAGTCGGTGTCCTGTCGTCCGCCATCGGGAGAGACGACGGGGGGTGCGGTCAAAAGCCTCTCGACTACCAGCCGACACCGCCCGGTGCAGACGTGGCCCCGACTACTCCCCCGACCGGTCGGCATCGTCGGTCGTGCCGGACAGTCGGGCGTGGTCCGACTCCGCCGGCGTGGCCCGTCGTGGGTGTGTCGACACCGCCTCGAGAAAGCGGTCGACGACGAGCGCGTCGACAGTATCGGCGCTCGGGCTCCCGGTCTCGCCGGACTGGTCGAGCTCTATCTGTGCACCGGCCATCTCCGCGTGGCCACCCGCGCTACCGAGTCGCGCGAACGCGTCACGCATTATCCGACCCAGGTCGGGCCCCTCCGCCCGCGACCGCGCCGAGACGTAGACCGTCTCGTCGATGATACCGTAGACCAGTGTTGCCTGTACCCCCTCGACGGTCAGCAGTCTGTCGGCGACCTGCGGAAGCACGTCACGGTTCTGGATACGGCCGACAGGGCTGAACAGCACGTCCCCCTCGATACGGCGGTTGTCGATAGCATCCGCCAGCACGTCGAACGTTCCCCGGTCGACACTCGGTGACTCGATGCGTTCGAGTGTGTCGACGTCGGCCGTCTCGGCCAGGGTCGCGGCGGCCTCGAAGTCCCGGGGAGCGACACCACGCACGAACCCGTGGGTGTCGACCTGGATACCAAAGAGCAGTGCCGTCGCGGTGGCCGTGTCCAGGTCCCGACCGGTACGTTCAAACGACTCCACGAGCAGTGTGCTCGTTGCACCGACGTCGCTGCAGTGGTTGACAAACCGGGCCTCGACTGGCGCGTGTGTCGGGTGGTGGTCGACGACGATATCGACCGGGGTCTCCGGCGGGAGTTGGTCGTTGACGCCGGGACGGGCGTGGTCGACCAGCGCGAACCCGTCGAACGAGGACAGCGTCGTGTCGGGGTCGAGCGGCCGCAGGTCGATGTCGAGCACGTTCACGAGCGCGCGGTTCTCCTGGTGGCCGATCTCCCCGTAGTAACACACCTCGGCATCACAGCCGGCATCGGCGGCGAGTACTGCCAGCGCGGTACCGCTGGCGATAGCATCCGGGTCGGGGTTGTCGTGTGTGACAACCGCGAGCCGGTCGATACTCCGCAGGACAGCCCACAGCCCCGGCTCACCGGCGGTGTCGAGAAAGCGGGAGACAACAGCCTGCTCGGGGTCGAGCACGCGGTCGGCAGCCGACATTAGCCCGTCACCGGCCGTTCTCTCGCCTGGACACACCAGCAGGTACGCCTCGGGAAACGCAGACCGGGCGGCCCTGGTGGTCGACAGCGCCTCCCGGGCGGTGTCCTCGACCACCAGGACGATATCGGCGTCGAGCGACGCCAGCGCCTGCTCGTCAGTCGGGTCGAGATGCTCGGCCGAGACCCCCGTGCCCACCAGCGTCGAGACCAGTTGCTCGTCAGGTGTTCCGACCGTGAGCGGCCCCGCATCCTCTGCGACGGGGACGACGAGCGACCCGCTACCCAGAAGCAACCGCTCAATCATACTATACCGTCCGGTCCGGTGTATCAAAAACCCCCGCGCATCGGAGTAGCCGTAGCTGTCCGGTGGTCCCCGGCGGTCGTCAGGACAGTCTCACTTCAGGCGCTCCTGTAGAAACGACGGATGGGCTGCGCTCACGCCCGGCAGCGCGGTTATCTGGCTGTGGATAACCTCGCCGAGGTGGTCGCCGTCCGAGGCACGAACCTCCGCCATCAGTGTGTGGTCACCGCTCGACGTGTACAGCGACTCGATCGCATCGAGCTCCTGCAGTGTCTGTGTGATCTCGACGTACCGTTCGCTCTCGACGTCGATACCGACCAGCGCGATCGACTGCCCCGACAGTTTCTTCGGGTCTACGTCCGCCGAGTACCCCAGGATGACCCCCTCGTCTTCGAGCTTGCGGATGTACTTCCGCACCGTTGGTTTCGAGACGCCGGCCTGCTCGGCGATCTCGGCGTACGACGCTTTTGCGTCGTCTTCCAACGCTGAAAGGATCCGCTCCTCGGTACTCATTTTCTGTGGCCTCTACCACAAAATTATCTTTCGGTGTAAAAAAGGATTGTTGTTTGTCCACGGCATCGTGTCCGAGCAGTAATGTGACAGCGTGTCGCCCTCGACGGAGTCAGGTAACGGCTCCCGGCAGTGCCATCCTGCCATCGTGGGGTCAGACAGGGTCGACCACACGGTCACGGGTGGCACAGACCGGGTCGACCACGCGGTCGCGGCTGGCACAGACCGGGTCAACGTCGGTAGCCGTCTCCCGGCAGGTCTCTACACCTCGGAGACCCGACAGAACCGGCCGGTCGGGAGGAACGCGGTAGCCACGACGGTGAAACAGCTCTCTGTGTCTACACAGCGCCGCATCGGGCCGTTATCGGCCGAAGCGGGCCGGGGCACACGTGCCGGATGAGACGACTAAAACCGCTCTCTGTCGGCGGGTCGGTTCACGTCGGGTGGCTAAAACAGCGGTTTGTGTGTACACACGCTTTTTACCTGTGCGACAACTACCAGTTCGTAGGTTAGTATGAGCAGCATCTTCCCGCTCAGGGACACGGTGACCCCCGACGAGGACCGGGAGCCGCGACTGGTCGACCTCGACGAGGAGACGGCCGACGAGGTGTTCGAGGCACTCTCCTCCGGAACGACCCGGACGATCTTTCTGTCCCTGCACCAGCGCCCACAGACCGCCTCCGACCTGGCCGAGGAGACCGACACCTCGGTCCAGAACATCCAGTACCATCTCGGCAAACTGGCGGACGCGGACCTCGTGGAGGTGGTCGACACCTGGTACTCCGAGCGGGGAACAGAGATGAAGGTGTACGCCCCAAAAGACGACTCGCTGGTGCTCTTTGCGGGGCGGGACAAACAGAGCACACTCCGGAGTCTCCTCAACCGTGTCACCGGCCTGCTGGCGCTGCTCGTGCCGGTCAGCGTTCTCGCAGGGCTGGGCACACACTGGACACTCGACACGGGTAGCCGCGACGATACGGGGGTGACGGTCGGAACCCAGGGGGACAGGGAGGGCTCCGGCGGTGTCGAACCCGAGGTGGGGACCGACGGCGGGGAGGACAGTATCGGCACCGATGCTGTCGACGGAATCTCACAGGAGTCACAGGTAGTCGAGTCACCCGACGGTGTCGTCGTCACGCAGAACGACACCGTCTACGTGTTCGAAGACCAGACAGCCTGGGAGATGCACAACGCGACCGTGACCGAGACGACGACACAGGCGCCGGACGGAGGGTCGATGTATCTCGTCGAGGGGGAGCCCGCCGAGACGGCGAACGAGGCGACCCTCCTCGTGCAGGGAAACGGGACCGACCTCGGGTCGAACGTCACACTGCCGACAGGGCTCGTCGACGGGTCGGGTGACACGGCGGCGACAATCGCCGGACTCGACCCGGCGGTCGCAGTCGGGGTGAGTGTCCTGCTCGGGGGGATACTCGTGGCGGCCGGGTTCGCCGCCTGGTACGGGGTTCCGGGTTCGGGTGACTAGCTCTCACCGTAGACCGGCACGGCCGCGCCGCTTGTGACTCTCGTGATATCACTACACAACGCGAGCATGACCGCCGCGACATCCGCGGGGTCTGCCCACTGGTCGTAGTCGGCGTCGGGCATCATCGAGCGGTTCATCGGCGTGTCGATGACACTCGGCAACACGGCGTTTGCCCGAACGGTCCCACTGTTCTCCTCGGCGATACTCTCCGTGAGGAGACGCACACCGGCCTTGCTCGCCCGGTAGAGCGCGTCACCCTCACCGCCCGACAGCGAGGAACGCGAGGCGACACTGACGATGGTCCCCTCGCGCTCACGGAGGTGTGGGATGGCGTGTTTGGACGCCAGAAACGCCGTCTTGAGGTTGACGTCGAACAGGAGGTCGAACAGACCAGTGTCGGTCTCGTGAACGGGGTCACCGCCGCGCCAGGTGCCGGCGATGTTCGCCAGGGCGTCGAGACCGCCGTGTCGCTCGACAACCGCGTCGACGGTGTCGGCTACGTCTGCCTCGTCGGTGAAATCCCCCTGGTAGAGGTCGACCCGCTCCGGTGTCTCGAGCAGAAAGTCGTCGTCGTCGGGTCCGACGAGGTCGGCACCACAGACAGTCGCACCGGCGTCGAGAAACGCCTCGGCGGTGGCACTACCGAGCGCACCGCCGACCCCTGTCACGAGCACTACGCTGTCACTGAACTCGAACTCGGCCGACATACCTCCGGGTGGGTTCCACAACGTTATAAATCCGACCGAATCACGAACACGGCATCACGCGGGCAGGCTGTCGGGACCCGACAGAGCGGGTAAAGTACCCCGTGTCTGGGGACCCACATCGACGTCGGCACGAGGCCGTGTGTTCATACTGTCGGCCGTAAGCCCACGGCATATCTCGGCACCCCGGAGTGTTCGTTCCACGAAGTTACAGCCCAGTATCAGTCCGTCGACCCCTCGGAGTCTGTTGCTCCGGACACCACATCGACTGCGCGTTGCCCGGCCGTGACAACGTCGTCGGGAAATCGACCGGCGTTCGCACGGAGCTGTTCGGGGGTGAACCACTCCCAGGCGGTCGCGGGGGCCTCGTCGGGACCGGGGTCGAGTGTGCGGTGGTCGACCCGGCCGTAGTAGACAAAGTCGACGTGCTGGTGGGCGACCTCGTCGTTCCAGCCGTCGATATCCTCAAGCAGGAAGTGCTCCGGTCTCGGCAGACTCCGGGCCGTCCCCGAGTCGAGTGAACCGGCGGAGGTGACCAGCTCGACCGGCAGGCCGAGCTCCTCGATAGCCTCGCGTCTCGCCGCCTCGTGGGGGAGTTCGTCGTGTTCGAGGTGGCCACCCGGCGGCAGCCACATGTCGAGTTTGTCGTGCTCGTGGAGCACCGTCGCACCGTCGTTGACGACGTACACGGTCGCCACAAAGTGCCGCGTCGTCTCCATACCACGGACAGCACGGCACCGGATTTGTGTGTTGTCTTTTTCGAGAGTCACATTTAACCGTCCGACAGCCGGTTGTTTGGACATGAGCACCACAGTCTCCGAGGAGACACTCTCCGAGGACGAGCGCCGGGGACTCGAACTCGTCCGGGAGACCGGCGGGATTCACCAGAGTGACTTCTGGAAGGAGCTCGACGTGAGCTCCCGAACCGGGAGTCGGATCGTCGAGTCACTGGTCGAGCAGGAACTCATCGAGCGCGACGAAGCCGTCTACGACGGTCACAACACGTACCTTCTGACGCCGAGACCGCGGGATCTCGAGTTCTCACTGCTGATGGCCGGAGATATGCTCTCGCCGTTTATCGGGAGCGAGGAGATAGACCCACAGAGCGACACGTTCTCCCAGTGGGTGATGCAGTTGGCCTACGAGGAGTGAGCACCCTCACGGACGCTGACTGCCACCCCGGTTTCGAAGTCGAGCATCCCGTCACCGGCTAGCTCTGCACGACCGACGGCCAGCAACTGCCCGTCGTGTTCGACGACCACCTCGTCACGTGGCCTGATACCGGTGTCGGCCCGGTGGACGAACTTGGAGAAGGCGTTGCGACCCTCACGAACGTACGGTCGGCTCTCGGCACCGACGGTGACACAGTACGCCTGCTCGCGGTCGGACCAGTCGGCGTGGAGCCGTCGACCTCCGGCGAGGCCGAGCCGCAGTCGACCGTCTGTGCCGTACGTGGCGATACGACCGTCGGGAGCGTGGACCTGCCGTGGCCGACCGGAGCCGGTTCGTGTCAGCGAGCGTTCCTCGTCTGCGGGAAACAGCACGACCCCGACACCCGCACCGAACTGGTAGTCTGCGACCGTCCGCAGGAGCGCGACGGTGTCACTCATCTCAGCCACTGAACCCCGAACTCTCCTCGGCGTTCTCCATCAGACGGCCGAGGATGTACGGCACGGCGATCAGATCGACGACCCCGACACCGAGCGCGACCGCCTGGACCGTCGGGTCGTCGATGGCGAACACTGCGACGACCGCGATAGTCACGAACCCCCCCAATCCGAGGAGCGCGCGCACCCGTCGGTCGGCCAGCGGGCTCTCCGAAAGTTCAGCCTGACTCATAGCTTACCCTGTGACAGCGACGGGCTAAAATCCCGTGTTTTCCTGACCGGTCAGCCGGTCGACCGCGCGGGGCTGTTAGGGGAGGATTCCGTCGTCGCCGTCCTCCGAGTCGTTTACCTCGATAACCGCCCCGACCGCCTCGAGCTGGTCGCGGGGCTGTTCGAGTGCTGTCGTCTCACAGCCCTGCAGGTCGGTGCCCTGCTCTTGGTCGACGAAGATGGCGGTCGTCAGGTCGAACCCGCAGGCGACCGCCTCGCCGTCGGGTGGAATCGTCAGGCGCTCGCCGTTTATCTCGACGGCCAGTTGCCCGGTGACGACCATCTCGGTGAACTCGACGCCGGGGTCGTCGGCGGGTTGGTCGCCGTCGACGTGTGTCGGAAACCACACCGAGACGTTTTCATTGTCCATCTCGGCGACGAAACGCCGGTCCTCGGTGGCCCCGGGTGGGATGAACGCCGCTTCGCCGACGAGTCGGTTGCCGTCGGCGTCGAGCACTGCGACGTCACCGGCCTGCCAGTCGACCAGCGACTCGCCGTTCATCTCGATGCCGCCGGCGAACGCCGGTGTCGGCACCGGGTACGGGTTGGGGTTCTGAACCGTGATACTGGTGACAATCTCCGTCGAACCCTCGGTCACCTCGCCCCACCGGGTGGTCGCGTTCTCGACCACCAGCGACGGCTCCACGGGGAGGCCGGACCCGGTGAGCGAGTACTCGCCCTCGAACTCCTCGGAGCTCTCGTCGAGTGCCCCCTCGATATCTGTCACCACCTGGTCGACGATGTTCGTGTCGTAGCTCCCGGAGAGAGCCCCGAGGGTCACGTCAGCGCTCGCGTTCGCGAGGAGTCGGCTCTGTTCGCCGTTGTTCAGGTGACTGCTCCACCACGGCGGCAGGTTCTCCGCAAAGAGGGTCGTCGTCAGGTTCTCCGAGCTCTGTCCGGACTCGACATCGAGACCCGTCCCCTCGCCCTCGGCGAGTCTGACCCCCTGCAACCCGATATCGTAGGTCACGTCGGCGGACCCGCCGAACCCGAACGGATTGGGGTTGTCGATGCCGACCTCGGTGATGACCTCGACATCCTGATCCTCGACGTCTCCCCAGCGGTTGTCCTCGAGAGCGGCGTCCGGGACCCCGAGAACACCGAGTAAAAACAGCACCACGACAAGCACGACGAGGCTGCCGACAGCGACCCCGAGAACCACGCCGATCCGCCTGAGAGGTCGACCACCCGGTCCAGTGTCACCTGTGCTGTCACTCATCACGGACCGGTGTGGGTGGTGAGTGTAAGTGCGTTGTGTCTCACAGTAGAAACCGGTCCGGTCGCTCACTCAGGTCGGTGAAGTCGTCTGCCCGCGCCCGGAGTTCGTCGGCGGTAGACTCGGCGAAACAGATTGCCTCGACACGGATACCCTCGTGTTTGAGGTGGCTACAGAGGCGTGCGAAGTCACCGTCGCCGGTGCACAACACGACAGTGTCGACGTGGTTTGCCAGTGTGACGGCGTCGAGGCTCAGCCCGACGTCCCAGTCTGCCTTCTTACTCCCGTCGGGAAACGTTCGGATCTCCTTTATACGGGTCTCGAACCCGATGTCCGCAAGCGCCTCGAAAAACGACTCCTCCTCGGGGGCGTCTGCCCTGATGGCGTAGGCGATGGCCCGGGTCAACTCGCGTCCGCCGACAGCCTCCTCGAGCAGTGCCGCGTAGTCGACATTCCGAGAGTGCATACTCTGTGCGGAGTGATACAGGTTCTGTGAGTCGGCGAGAACGGCGACACGCTGGGAGGGGTGGACGTAGCTGCTCTCCATTGTGGGCGACTCCGGCGGCCAGCGATATAGGCCTTTGCCGGCGAAACAGTCGGCCCGTCCCGGTGTGGCTCGTCCGGGGCGAGAGCGGACCGTCGACTTGTCGTTTTGTTGTGTCTAATATCGACGAGAGAGCACCGGGACTCAGTACGCGCTCATCGAGCGGAGGCGGCTGATGCGTTCCTCGGTCGGCGGGTGGGTCGAGAGTATCTTCTGGAAGAAACTGTCGTCGCTACCGAAGATACAGAGCGCGTTGACGGTCTCCTCGCCGCGCATCTCTTTGCCCTGTGCGCCGGCGCTTATCTTCTCCAGAGCCCGTGCCATCGCGTCGGGGTTGTTCGTGTAGGTGGCTGCGTCCTCGTCGGCAACGTACTCGCGATACCGGGAGATAGCCATCACGAACACCGTCACGATCATCTGGGCGACGTTCCCGAGGATGGACCCGATAAAGAAGGTGGCGATGTTCTGTTCACCGGTGAAGAAGTACGCGAACTGGACGACGATACCGACCAGTGACGCGATGGACTGGCCGATCACCATCATCACAACGTCGCGGTTCTTTATGTGGGCGAGTTCGTGGGCGAGCACCCCCTCGAGTTCGTCGTGGCCGAGCAGTTGGGTAATCTCCTGGGAGACGACAACGACACCGGCACCCTTTCGCCCGACCGCGAAGGCGTTCGGGACACCCATCTCGGCGACCATCAGCCGGGGTTTCTCGATATCCATGTCGGCCGAGAGCTGCTCCACGGAGCGGTGAATCTGGTCGTACCCCCGCCCCTCGGGCATATCCTCGGCACCGACACTACGCAGCGCCATCCACTTGCCGAACTTGTACTGGAACCCGACGAACACGAGGCTCCCGAGCGCCACCGCGAGGAGCACGGTCGTCCCGGTACCAAAGGCCAGGAACACCAGCCCGGCGATGGCAGCGTAGAACCCGAACAGGATGCTTCCTGCGAGCATCATCCGGATTTTGAGGCCGTTGTGTCCAACCATCGTAACCAGAGGTTAATGCTCGATGGTAAAAAGATATGCGTTCGTGTCCGAGGAGAGTGCGCCGAGACGGGCAGGGCAGCCGAGTGTCCGTGACCCCGCTCGTCGGGTGGATACGGGGACACACCCGAGATAACAGGCGAGCGAGGCGATACACTTGTTAGGGTTCCCCGGGAACAACCAGTATGAACGTCGACCCGCTCTCGGCCGTGTCACCGCTGGACGGGCGGTACGCCGGTGCCACCGAACCGCTGCGGGCGTACACCAGTGAGCAGGCGCTGATGGGGGCCCGCCTGGAGGTCGAGGTGGAGTATCTCGTCGCGCTGGCGGGGCTCGATGCGACACCGGTCGAACTGACGGTGGCCGACCGCGAGGCGTTGCGACGCTGCTACCGCGAGTTCGACGTGGCCGACGCCCGTGTAATAAAACAGCTCGAAACCGAGGGTGACGAGAGCCGGCCGGCGACAAATCACGACGTGAAGGCCGTCGAGTACTTTCTCCGGGACCGCCTGCCCGACGGTGTCGGCGGCGAGTGGGTCCACTTCGGGCTGACGAGCGAGGACGTCACCAACTTGGCGTACCGCCTGTTGTTCGGCCCGGCTGTCGAGACAGTGTTGTGCCCGCGTCTGCGGGCACTCCAGGACCGTCTGACAGCGATGGCCCGGGAGCACCGAGACCTGCCGATGCTCGCCCGAACACACGGACAGCCAGCCACACCAACGACGTTCGGAAAGGAACTCGCGGTGTACGCCTCGCGGCTCGGACGGGCGATGGGGGCGCTGGAGCAGGCTGTCGACGGGCTCACGGGTAAACTCGCCGGGGCGAGCGGGAGCTACGCCGCCCACCAGGCGGCCTATCCCGCCGTCGACTGGCCGGCGTTTGCCCGCAGATTCGTCGAGGGGCTCGGACTCGACCACGAGCCGCTGACCACACAGATCAACCCGGCTGACGATCTTGCCACACTGTTCGACGCCCTCCAACGGGTTAACAACGTCCTGCTCGACCTCGCGCTGGACGCCTGGCTGTACGTCTCGGACGGCTATCTCGGACAGGCGGCCGCCGACGGGGAGACCGGCTCCTCGACGATGCCACACAAGGTCAACCCGATCGACTTCGAGAACGCCGAGGGCAACCTCTCGAAGGCAAACAGCGACCTCGGCTTTCTCGGGAGCTATCTCACCACCTCGCGGCTCCAGCGTGACCTCTCGGACTCGACGGTAAAGCGCAACGTCGGGGCGGCGTTTGCACACTGTCTGCTCGGCTACCGGAAGCTCGAAGCGGGTCTGGAGGCGGTCGTCCCGAACGAACGGGTGATGGCCGAGGCGCTCGAATCGACACCGGAGGTGATCGGAGAGGCCGTTCAGACCATCCTCCGGCGGGAGGGACACGACGACGCCTACGAGCGGGTCAAGAAACTGACGCGTGGTCAGGAGGTGACAGTCGCCGACTTCCGGACACTGTTCGAGGAGCTACCGGTCTCCGAGGAGGTGCGTGCGGAGTTGCTCGCACTGACACCGGCGGGGTACACCGGTGTGGCCGACCGTCTGGTCGAGGACCTGGAGTAACCGTGACGACGTCTGTGTCGGCCACTGGGGCATACGCGGGAAGAGCCCGACCGCACAGGGTTCGAGCCTGGACCGGACTCGGAGCGCTCCACGGTGAGAGCCACCGGACCGAGCAGGCGGTCGGGGTAAGCCACACGTCGTAGCCCGGGAGCACCGGGACCCACGCGTTTCGAGCCGTCGGGCGGTACCGGTATCGACGTCCGGTGTCTCGACAGCCCCAACTGTGGGTCACGGCGGGTGACCGGGTTCTCTCGGGTGTACTGAGAGCCCACACCGGTCACGAGACGCTGTTCGACGGTCGACGGACGCCGGTTATCTCGAAGCGGGCACCCCCATCGGAGTCGGTGCAGTCGACCGCCCAACCGTGGGCCTCGGCGGCGCGCTCGACGATGGCGAGACCGATTCCGCTTGCGTTTTCTGCCGCCGCCGTAGTGACACCGGGTTCGAACAGCGTTTCCTGGAGCCCGTCCTGGATACCGGAGCCGTCGTCCTGGAGTGAGAACCCGTCGGGGAGCGGCTCGAGACGGACCGTCACCGGCGTCCCGTCGTCGGTTCCGTGCTGAACCGCGTTCAGGAGCAGTTCCCGCAGGAGCACTTCCAGGACGTGTTCGTCGGCGAGCACCGGACCGGTCGTCTCGACGACCAGCTCCCCTGCCGTGTCGATGTCCTCCCAGACACGGCGGGCGACGGCCCCGGTGTCGACCGCGTCGAGACTGGACACG
>JAQCNM010000159.1 GCA_028275025.1 Halovenus sp. | reverse complement strand
GCGGTTCACTTCGACAGCGCGGGAGAGCCCGACAACTTCGTGCAGGCGGAGCTGTTTCTCGTCGGGAACGTGTTGCTCGCAGCCGGTGTCGGAGTGTTGTTCGCGGTTCTGCCGCGGGTAGACCCGCTCGGGGAGAACGTCGCCGAGTTCCAGACAGCGTACGACGGGTTCGCCGTGGCGACAGTCGCGTTTGTCGGCTACATCCACGGGCTGGTCATCGCGTACAATCTCGGGTACGAGTTCGGGGTGATCGAGGCGACTGTGCCGGCCACCGCGGCGCTGTACCTGCTGCTCGGGCCGCTCCTGTACCGTGCGGAGCAGAACTGGTTCGTCGGTATCCGTACGCCGTGGACACTCGGCGACGAGCGCGTCTGGAAACAGACACACAGACACACTGCCCCGCTGTTCGCGCTCACCGGTGTGCTTGCGCTGGGTGGTGTGTTCGCTCCGGAGTTCGCAGTCTTGCTCCTGACTGTACCCCCCACCGTCATCGCTGTCGGCTCGATACTGTACTCGTTTGTCCTCTACCGGCGTTTCAACCCGGCCTGACCCTGGACGTCCCCGCTGTCTGCCCCTGCGGGACCGGACGTTCGACACCGGGGCATCCCTCGCGCGGCCACGACTCTCTCCGCTCCTCGGAACGCCCCCGTCGACCCGAGACAGACCCTCGACAGTGTAGTGGTTTGACGTCAACGGCTGGGTGCAGCGTGTCCCGAAGACCACCTCCGGGTCGACGGGTGGTAGTCCACTGAACAGTCAGTCGAACACCTGGGACGTTCGAGAGCCTGCCGAGTACCGGAATAGTATTTATTATTTAGACACAAAAGGGTGTATGTGTCGCCTCGTGTCGCAGCACACCCTGCTGGTATCAGGAGCGAGGCTCGAACCGACCGGGACAGTCGCTGAGACCGGCGCGACAGGTGCTTTGCCCGACGCGAGAGCTTCGCCACGCCGACGATGAGTCGAGAGCAGGTCGCAGTCGAGGCGGACGAGTCGGGGCTACTGGGTGTGTTCCGACAGCTCTTCGCGCTGAGGCGGGATGTGTTGGTGTTGTCGCTTGCGATGTTCGCGTTCAGCCTTTGCTTCCAGATGACCAGTCGATTTCTCCCCGAGTACGTGGTGGCGTTGGGGGCATCCGGGTTCGTCGTCGGTCTCCTCGGGACTGTCGGTAACATCGTCTCGGCGGTGTTCCCGTATCCCGGTGGCGCGATCTCCGACCGCATCGGGTCGCGATACGCACTCACAGTGTTTGGATTGGTCTCGACGCTCGGGTTCGGGGTCTGGTTGGTCGCACCGGGTCTCGGCGTGGTCACTGTCGCCGGCGTCACGATTCAGCCCTGGGCCTGGGTGTTCGTCGGTCTCCTGCTGGCACAGGGGTGGAAGTCCTTCGGCCTCGGGGCGACGTTCGCGGTCGTCAAGCAAGCGACCGAGCCCTCGCGATTGGCCGCCGGTTTCGCGAGCACCGAGACCGTCCGGCGAACGGCGTTTCTGATCGGTCCAGTACTCGCGGCCGTCCTGATCGGCCTCCATCCGGAGTTCACGGTGAGCTTCCAGTACGTCCTCGCTGTGGCGGTCGTCTTCGGGATCGTCGGGACCGTCGCCCAGCACGTTCTTTACGACGCCAGCGAGGATTCCATCGGTGACTCGTTCGACGGAATCGACCAGATCAGACGAGACCTGCGTGAGATGCCCGACCCGCTTTGGCCTCTCCTTGTGGGTGATACACTGGTCCGGTTCGCGAACGGGATGGTGTACGTCTTCTTCGTGCTGGTGGTCACACAGGTCTACGAGGTCGGGTTCGAGACGACGGTCTCGCTGGCCGACGTGTCCTACGGTATCGATCTCTCGCCAGAGGCGTTCTTTGGCTATCTGCTCGGCGTCGAGATGCTGATCGCGTTGCTCTCGATGGCCCCCGCTGCGAAAGCTGCGGAGCGTGTCGGGCTCAAGCCGATTGTCGCCCTCGGATTCGCAGTGTACGCTCTCTTTCCTGTCGTACTCATTAGTGGGCCGGAGGTCCTCGCCCCAGTGATGCCGCTTTCGTGGGCAATGATACTCGCCTTCGCGTTTTCGGGGCTTCGGTTCGCTGGCCTGCCCTCACACAAGGCATTGATCGTCGGTCCCGCCGAGCAAGGTGCCGGTGGGCGCGTGACCGGCACGTACTATCTACTCCGGAACACGGTCGTCATTCCGAGTGCCGCGCTGGGCGGCTATCTCTGGGAGTTCGCGAGCCCGGAGATCGCATTCACGACCGCAGCGGTGATCGGCGTCGTCGGGACCGGTTACTTTCTCGCCTTCGGAGAGGAGTTCGAGGCCTACGTCTGAGTGACGCCGCTCCCCGACTGCCCGATAGACCCACTCGGGTGGGACCGACAGCGTCGGCGGGGCGTGAACTCCAAGAACTGTTGTCCAGATATCGAACATACTTGCCGAGCGACCAGCTTCTAAACATGCCAGATTCAACTAACTTATCCCGACGTGCCAACTGCTGTGAGCCCAGCGAAAACCGTCCCCTGCGTGTCCTTGGCTTTCGACTATCTGTACCAGAGTCCTGAGAGCGACGGCTGTACGAGACACAGAGCGGGTGCTCGGCAGTGGGAGACACAGTCGAATTACGGTGGCGGGCCTGGCTGTGTGACCGGTGTCTCGTGCTCTCCAACAGACACGAGTTGGTGACGGCTGACACGCGGCGAGAGCACTCTGACACGATATACGCGAGCGACTGACCGTGTAGCGGAGCCACTCAGTCTGTGAACCGCCTCGGAGTCACGTGGTTCGAGAGCGGTCGTCTCTCCGCAGTTGCTCGCGGGCATCGCCCGCTCGCAGGTTCGTCTGACGGTGTCCACCGTTCACCACGGAAGCGTGCGTCTTCGAGGACCCCGAGGCACTCGGCCTGCTCCGCCGGTAGAGCAACAGCTAATATCCCGAGTGAGATAGATACTGTAAAACGGTCTTTACACATGAGCGCAGGAAAGGGGTCGACCGACGGTATTGGGACCACACGGGAGCACGACAGGCGTGGCAAACGATACGAACGGTAGATGAACTGGTGTCTCTGTGGTCGGAGTGCTCGGTCCTCTCCTCGTGGGGGGCAGTACCTGCTCGTCGAGTCAGATTCGGTGCTGTGGGCGGGGTCGCCCGCGCCGGTCACAGGCTCTGTCGGATAGATCGCGGCCGGCACGTTCGAGATACCCGGGTAGCTCAAGCGACTGTCTGTACCTGCGTTTCCTGTTGGTGTCAGTGTTGGTCACGCTGTGATAATAAAAAACAGTTGGCGATAGTCAAACAGGCCTCCCCGTGACACGGAAGACACCCGAACGACGACACGCCTG
>JAQCNM010000152.1 GCA_028275025.1 Halovenus sp. | reverse complement strand
TATCCTCAACGACGTGTCCGGGCTTGCCGACCCGGAGATGCGGCTGGTCGCCGCCGAGTACGACGTGCCCGTGGTCGTGATGCACTCGATATCGGCTCCGGTCGACCCCGACACGACTGTCGAGTACGACGACGTGGTCGACGACGTGCTAGACGCGCTCGCCGACCGGGTGCTGCTGGCGGAGCAGGTGGGGCTCGACCGGTCACAGGTTATCGTCGACCCCGGGCTCGGGTTCGGCAAGAGCGCCGCCGAGAGCTTCGAACTGCTGGCCCGCGTCGACGAGTTCCACGCGCTTGGCTGTCCGGTGCTTCTCGGCCACTCCCACAAGTCGATGTTCGGTCAGGTCGACCGGGCGGCCGGCGAGCGCCGCGAGGCGACCGTCGCCGCGACGGCCATCGCCGCCGAGCGCGGGGCCGATATCGTCCGCGTCCACGACGTCGAGCCCAACGTGGCCGCGGTCGACGTCGCTGGTGCAACACGGGACGCCGACAGCGGACGCAGGTGACTTGAGAACCGGCCCCGAACCCGAGGTATGCACGTCGTCGTTCTCGGGGGTGGCTACGCGGGTGTGCTCCTGGTGCGGGCGCTCGAACGGAGCCTCCCCGCCGGCGTGTCGCTCACACTCGTCGACGAGCGCGAGACACACCTCGTTCAGCATCTCGTCCACCAGGCAGTCCGGAAACCCGCGCTCGACGAGCGACTGACAGTTTCGTTCGACCGGCTCTGCTCGCGGGCCGACCATCGCCGGACGCGCGTGACGAATCTCGACCGCGAGACCCGGACCGTCGAGACGACCGCCGGTCCCCTCTCGTACGACATCTGTGCGGTCTGTCTCGGCGCGCAAACGGCGTTCTACGGGCTCGACGGGATCGAGACACACGCCACGCCGCTGAAGCGACTCGACGACGCCGCCACGATTCGGGAGCGGTTCGAGCGGGTCCGCGAGCGGGGCGGCCGGGTCGTCGTCGGTGGGGCCGGGCTCTCCGGTGTGCAGGTGGCCGGTGAGCTCGCCGAACTCGCCGCCGGGACAGACGCCGAGGTGGTGCTCGTCGAACAGGCTGGCACCGTCGCGCCCGGGTTCTCCGGGCCGTTCCAGACAGCAGTCGCCGACGAACTCGCCGGCCTGGACGTCGACATCTGGCCCAACAGGACAGTCACGGGGGCGACCGCCGACGAACTCGAACTCGACCGGGGCACTGTTGCCTACGACCAACTCGTCTGGACCGGTGGAATCACCGGGCGGGACGCCCTCGGTGGGCGCGAGCGGGTGCGGGCGACACTCAGACGCGGCGACCGGGTGTTCGTGCTCGGCGACGCCGCCCGGGTGGTCGACGCCGAAGGGGCGGTGGTGCCGGCAACGGCACAGACCGCGATCGGGCAGGCCGAGACGGCCGCGACGAACGTGACACGGCTGGTCGAACACCGCCACTCGGGCGACGGGTTCGAGCCCCGGCTGGCACGGTACCGGTACGACCCGAAGGGGTGGGTAGTCTCGGTCGGTGATAGTACCGTCGCGACACTCGGCGGGGCGGTGGTCCGTGGCGCACCGGCACACCTGCTCAAGACGACGATCGGCAGCGGCTACCTGGGTTCGATCGGTGCCGTCTCCGACGCCGTCCGGTACGCGCTGTCGGTCTGAGGCTACTTGACGATCGTCACCGAGACCGGCGCGCGCCGGACGACCGTCTCGGCGACACTCCCGAGCAACAGGCGCGCGATACCGTCCCGCCCGGACGAGCCGATGACGATGTGATCGACAGGCTCGGACTCGGCGTAGGCGACGATACTGTCCGACGGGTCACCGACCGCGCTCTCGGTCTCGATCGACCGGTCGTGTGTCTCCGCGACCGACGACGCCACCCCGAGCACCGACTCCGTGTGGTCCTGTCGCTCGTCGGCCCAGTCCTCGGACAGGTCGAACCGGCCGGCGTCACGAACGTGCTCCGTTGGCGGGTGTGCGACGAACAGGGCAACGACAGTGGCGTCGGGAAACTGCTCGAACACGTGTCTGAGGGCGTTCCGGGCGTGAGTCGAGCCGTCGAACGGAACGAGTACAGTCTCGGTCTGCCGGGCGTCAGACGGTGCTCGGACGACCGTCACCGGAACCGGCGAGCGGCGGGCGACGGTCTCGGCGACACTGCCGAGCAGGAGGCGCGCAGCCCCGTCTCGACCGTGGCTCCCGAGAACGACGTGGTCGATACCCCGGTCGTCGACCGCGTTGAGAATCGCGTGTACCGGCCGGCCGTACTCGACCGCCGTCTCGATCCGGTCCGGGTCGTCGAACCGGTCACGGACCGCCTCCAGGTGGTCCGCGGCGGTGTCGGCCCCCTCCGGAGACGACAACTCGTCGCCGGTCGGGTCACCGTCGCTGCCACGCAGTTCGACGACGTGCAACAACACCACCTTGGCTGACTCGTCCAGCCCCATCGCGTGTTCGAGGGCGTAGTCGGACTGTTCTGACTGGTCGTAGGGTACGAGAATGCGTCGCATGGTTACGTTGTAATCGTGGTCGTGACCGGCGAGCGTCGGACGACCGTCTCGGCGACACTCCCGAGCAACAGGCGCGTGATGCCGTCCCGTTCGGTCGGTCCGACAACGATGTGATCGACCGCCCGGTCACCGGCGTACTCGACGATGGCGGTGGCGGGGTCACCCGTGACGCTCTCGGTCCCGAGTGTCCGGCCTCGGGCGGTGGCGAGCTCCTTTGCCGTCCCGAGCACCGACTCTGTGTGGTCCTGTCGCTCGTTGCCCCCGCTGTTGAGTGCACCCAGGATGGCCTCGGTCCCCTCCTGTACCGCCGAGAGGGTGGAGACGTAGAGTGCCGTGACGTCGGCCTCCGGAAACAGGTCGAAGGCGGCTGTCAGCGCGTCACGCGCCCGGCCAGACGCGTCGAACGGGACCAGCACGCGGCCGGGCGGGGTCTCTGCAGTCGGCTCCCGGACGACAGTCACCGGCACCGGCGAGCGCCGGACCACCGCTTCGGCCACACTCCCGAGCAACAGCTGTGTCGCGCCGTTTCGCCCCTGGCTCCCGAGGACGACGTGGTCGATACCGCTGTCGTCGATACAGCCGAGTATCTCGTCGACCGGGCGACCGTACCGGACAACCGGCTCGATGCGCCTGCGGTCGGGCGGGTCGTACCGCCGACGTGTTGCTTCGAGCAGTTCCTGTCCGGTTTCAGACTGCTCGCTGTCCGGTTCCCGGGCGGCGCTGTCACCCGCCGGCTCGGCGACGTACAACAACGACACCGCCGCCGGATCGAACACGTGCAGGGCATGCGAGAGCGCGTACTGTGCCCCCTCCGAGCCGTCGTACGGGACGAGAACGCGGCTACCCATACCGACGGTTGAACGCGAACCGACAAGTAACTGTTTCTCCGATAGACCGGAACGGTCGGGGGAGTTCCGGTCGTGTCGGGGTGAGAGCGCGACCGTCGTGTGGCCCCCGCTGGGCACAAACACACCTGTTAAGACGGTGTAGACCCAGAAAAAGTTATGTTGTGGAACTACGTTCCGGACCTGCTGACGGGCACCCGGACGACGGTGCTCTCTGGGTACGTCCGTCGACTGCTGTCACCCCCGTTGCCGGGAGACGGGCTCTTGCTCGTCGGGTTCTTCGAGGGTGTCGTGGGCTGGTCGCTGTCGTGGCTGCTCGTGTCGTCGCCGTCGCTCGCACCGTTCGGTCTCCTCAGAAGCATCGTGGCGCTGTGGCTCGTCCTGACCGCGGCGATAGTGGCCGTCGGGGTTCTCTACACGGCACCGACCGTCCGACGAAACCGCATCTGGCTCCTCTGGGCAGGGCTCAACACCGCGGCGGTCGCGGTCAACCTCGCGGCTGTTGGCGGCTACTTTCCCGGACCGGTCGCGAATCTGCCTTACGCCTTCGACCTGCTCGGTGCCGGCTACTGGCGACCCTGGCTGCTCGTGTTCGGTCTTGGCTATCTAGCCACCGCCGCCTACAACTGGGGGAACCCGCAGATACGCCGGGACGAACGGGTGGTGTACGGTCTCAGCGGTGTCGTCTGCCTGGCGATTCTCTCGCCGTGGGTGCTCACATCGTCGCTGCCCTGGCTGGGCCTGGACCTGTTCGGCGCGGACCTGTTCGTCGTCGGTGGCCTCCTCCACCTGCTCCCGATCGGATTCGACGTACTCTCCGACGTCGCGCTCATCCTCCGGCGGACCGGCTAGTCTCGACCGATCATTGATTACAGCCCGGCTCTAATCAGGGGGTGTGTACGAGCGCATCATCGTTCCAACCGACGGCAGCGAGGCCGCAGCCCGCGCCGTCGAGCAGGGTATCGGCCAGGCAACAGCCCACGGTGCGGACCTGGTCTTTCTCGCCGTCGTCGAGATGTCCGGCGGCGCGGCCCCGGAGACCCGGGCTGGTGCGGTTATCGAGGAGCGCCGGACGGCACAGCAAGAGGAGGTGTCGTCGCTCGTGGACCAGGCCGCGGCCGCCGGTGTCGACGCGGAGGGTGTCGTCAAGGTGGGGATTCCCTCGCGGGTCATCGTCGAGCAGGCGGCTACCCGCGGGGCCGACCTCGTGGTGATGAGCACCGCAGCCCGGTCTGGTGTCGGCCGGTTTCTCTACGGGAGTGTCACAGAACAGGTCATCCGAGACGGTGACACGCCGGTGCTCGCGATCCAGCGCTGAGCGCTGTGGCTCACCGGTCGGTCGCCTCGCGCCACTCCCTCCGGGAGATGCTGTAACGGATGCTGTCCCGGGGTTCGCCGTCGATCACAGTGTCGTTTCGGATGCGCCCCTCCTCGCGGCCGCCGAACCGCTCGACGTAGCGCTGGATAGCGCGCCGGGAGTTCTCGTTTGCCGGGTCGTGTGACACCGTCACCAGTTCGAGATCGAGCCGTTCGAACGCGAGTTCGAGCAGTCTGGCGGCACGCTCACCCGAGTACCCCCGCCCCCAGAACGGCTTGCGTAGCCACGTCCCGAGCACCGCCCGCTGTGTGCCCCAGTCCGGGGTCAGCCCACAGAGGCCGGCGAACTCGCCGGCCCGGTCGCCCTCGGTCGGGCGGAGAACGTAGGTCGCCCGCTCGCCAGCCTCGAAACTCTCGGCACACTCCTCGATCCAGTCGACCGCCTCCTTCGGGTGTCGGTAGGGGTCCCAGCTGACGTACCGCGTCACCTCGTCGATATGCGGCGCCCCGGTTCTGACGTGTTCGTAGAGCTCGAACGGATCGAGTGTGTCGGGGCCGAGTCGCTCGTACCGCAACCGCTCGCTCTCCATCTGGACGGGAAAGAGCGACATATGTGCAATCGATGGGGGGACACAGTTAAATCTGACCGGCAGTCTCACGGTCTGAGCTACCCTGTCGGCGGACCGGAGAGCCGGTCGAACGGTGTCTGTCCCCGGTCCCGGGGCAGTGACTCGCCGCGTGTCTCCGGTAGCGAGAACAGCCACTCCCGGCCGTCGAACCGGACGAGCTTGTGGGCCCCGGTTCGGGCAAACGAGAGTGGTTCGCCGAGCAGGTCACGGTCGTACCGTGCCGTGTCGTGCCAGATGAGCGCCTCGACGTCGAGCATCGGGCTGTAGAACGCACCCCGCGTGACACCGTCGCTGTGGCCACCGGCGAGCGACGTCGACGGGTACTCCCGGACGCCGGTCTCGTCGAGTACCGTGTGGAACACCCGTCGGGTCTCGACCTGTCCGGTGACGGTGTCTGGCCCACCTGCGGGAAAGCTCACCACCAACGGGACGGCCACGACAGGCTCGAAGACGCTGTGCTGGTGACCGACGAGGCCGAACTCGCCGAGGTGTTCGCCGTGGTCCGAGAGCACGACCACCAACGCGTCGTCGAGTACACCGGTAGCCGAGAGTCGGTCGAGCAACAGCCCGAGTCGGTCGTCGACCGTCCGGAGGTCCGCGTCGTAGAGCTGTCGGAGCCGGGCCAGTCCGCGCTCGTCCATCCCCGGGCCGAACTTGTGTGCCCGCTCGTCTCTCACCACCGGGGCGTCGGCCAGGTCGTCGTCGACGAACCGGTCGACGTGTTCGGGGGCCGGCGAACGGGGGAGATGTGCGTCAAACAGATTCACGAAGAGGAAAAACGGCGACGACGCCCCCCGAACCAGCTCTGTTACCCGGTCGACGAGCCCGCTGTCCGGCGGTGACGGGAGTTCGGTGGTAGTACCTCGTCGAGCCCGGACGGCGTTGAGTAGCCGTTCCGGCGGGTACCGTGCCGGGCTGTACATGAACCGGTTGACCGCCGGTGCGAGCAGTGCCGCCAGACGCGGCGGCAGGGCCGGTGACAGCGTCTCGAACTCGTCGAACCCGCGAGCGAAGCCCGTCTCCGGCCGGACGTACTGGTTCGGCGAGACGGCGTACGTCTCGTAGCCGGCAGCCGAGAGCAGTCCGGGCAGTGTGGGCTCCGCCCGGAACACCGGACGGACCGTCGTCGCACCGTGGGTCCCGGGGTGACACCCGGTGAACAGGGAGGCGTGGGCCGGCACCGACCAGGACGCCGGGGCGACTGCGTCGGTGAACGTCGTCGCCCCGGCCGCGAAGCGTCGCAGAGTCGGCATGACGTCACGGCGGTCGTCGTAGGCACGGTCCCGCCTGACGGTGTCCAGTACGAGCAAAAAAACGTTCGGTCTGTCACCCATCTTCCGGGTGCTCGACCCCGAGGGGTAAATGTCCACCGTCCGCGCCACACCTCCGGGACGGACCGAACGCTGATACCGACGGCCGCCGTACCGTAGAGTATGACCGAGGGTTGGACCGACCGGATCACCGGTGCACGGATGCAGGTAGACAAGGAGTTTCAAGCGCGTGTGCAGGGCTCCGAGTTCACGAACCAGCAGTGGGGGCTCATCATGACCGCCGTCGAGTTTCGTATCGACGACCCGGAGACCCCGGAGAAGGCGACGCTCGTTGCCGACACCAGCAAGGTCGAACAGATCATACCGGAGCTCGAGGAGATGCCCCAGGGGATGGGTGCACAGCCGAGCCCTGGCCGGAGCGGCGACGGTCTGCTCGGACGTCTCCGCGGGTTCCTGGGTGGTGGCTCCGACGGCGTCGACGAGGAAAAGCTCGCGGCTGCGACGGGGCTGGCCGAGGAATACGCCGCCGAACTGCAGGGGTTCCTCGAGAGCAACGGGCGCTGGGAAGCGGTCTGTGGCCACGCCGCCGGGGAGTAGTTACCGCCGAGCGCTGCCGACCCCTCGGTTCGTGGCCACCAACGCGTTCAGCTGTGTTCTCGGCACGGGACTCCGCCTCGATGTGGCGACTATCGAGACACGCCGGTGACTCTGTCGAACCCGGACCCGACAGACGGCACTCGACCGGTCCGGGTCCGACCGAGCACAGAGGAAAGAACCGAGTGTCCCGGGTTCTGTCTGACAGTTCGTGTGGGTTCGACTACTCGTGTCGAGCCCGGCAGGCGACCCCATCCGAACCAGTCTCGACGCCACAGACAGCCCCCGCAGAGAGACGGGTCCGCGGCTGACCCCCCGCTCTGGCGGCCCGGTGTACCGCCAGTTCGAGCCTGGCCTCCGAGCCGACAGGCCCCGATCTCGACACCGACTACAGTTACACGATATGATAGCGACACACTCGGCTATTTAAACGGCGTTTCAATATATGATAAACAGGCACGAATTGTTATACGTGTCATCTCTAAGAGTGTCGTATGACGATGCACCATCCGAGAACCTACGGGGGGAGAGCGATACTGATAATCGGGATGTCGGTTCTCGTCTTCGTGGTCCTGACCCTGTACCTGTTCGGGGCCGCTACGTAGCGCAGGGGGTGGGGTACCTCGGGGGCAAGTGGTTCGAAACGCACCACGTTTGCTCATCACGGAAATCTCCGATTTCACAGACCCCGAGACACCCGGCCTGTTTCTCTGTAGATAGGCACCCACGTCCGGACATCGTGACAGAGAACGCGTACTGTGCCCAGAAACTCGCCATCGTCAGGATGCGACGGTTGACCGCGAGTTCGGAGAACGGAAACCCCCGGATACGTCTCGTGTCCGGGTCGAGCCGCCAGTACAGCCCAGCCCACGCGACGGTCATCAACACGACGATTGTGGCAAAGATCGGGGTGAACACGGACAGGTCGAGCAGCCACCCGACGAGCAGTGAGCCGAGAATCGACGCAAAAAACGAGGCCGCGTTCGCCCGACCGATCCGCTCGGCGCGCGTGTTCACTGTCGCGAGTTGACCGACCAGCGCGAGCGTCATCAGCCCGGCACCCGTTACCGCGACACCCTGTACGGCCCGGACAGCGATAAACGACACAGAGGAGTCGACCAGCGGAAACAGCGCGTACACCCCCGCGCCGAACCCTATCACCACGAGCAGGACAGTCCGCTTGTCGAACCGGTCGCCGACCCGGGCCAGCGGCACCACCGCGACGGTCTGTGTGAGTGTAAACCCGGTCGTGTAGAGACCGATTATCAGTCCGGCGCTGACAGTCAGCCCCAGGAGACGACAGTCCTGGGGCTGTAATGTGTCGATGTAGGCGGGCAACAGCGTCAACAGTGTTGTAAAACCGAACCCCTCCGCGAACCGGGTGAGATAGAGCGCGTAAAACTGGATGCCCGCCTCGCTGCTGCTGGGTGACTCACTCGTCCCGTCGGCGACCGTCTCGTCTCCACCCACACGGTGACTGTCCGTGTCCGAACAGAATTTGTTGCGGTTCGACCCAGATGGAGTCGGCGCGACCGGTGTCAGTACTCGCGCTCGACGAGGTGCTCGGCGACGTCTGTGAGCAGCCGTCGGGGCCGCTTCTCGGGCAGCGAGGAGATGTGTCGCTTGCCGCGCTCGACACAGTCACGTGCCATCTCGCGGGCGTAGGCGATACTCCCGGCCGACTCGAGTTGCTCGACGGCGTCGTCGATCTCGGCCTCGGTGACCGACTCGACAGTGTCACTCTCGACGAGATTGTCGATGTCGACACCCTGCTCGCGTGCGTGGGCTGTGACGATCGTCTGCTTGCCCTCCACGAGGTCGCTCCCGCGCTGTTTGCCGAGTGCCTCCGTCGAGGCGGTCAGGTCGAGCAGGTCGTCTTTTATCTGGAACGCCCGGCCGACCTCCCGGCCGTACCCCGCGAGCGGGTCGACCGCCTCCCGGTGACCCAGTAGGACCGCCGGGATACTCGCGGTCGCGGCGAACAGCACCCCCGTCTTGAGGTCTACCATCTGCAGGTACTCGGGGACCGAGACCGACTCGCGCTCCTCGAAGGAGATATCGAGACCCTCACCTTCACAGAGTTTGACACAGGTGCGCGCGAGCATCCCCAGTGCGGGCACCGAGTTGTCCGGCGAGGCACCGGTCTCCAGCAGCAGTTCGAACGAGCGGGCGAACAGTTTGTCCCCCGCGAGAATCGCCATGTCGTCGCCGTACTGCCGGTGGACCGCCGGCACACCCCGACGGACGTTGTCGTCGTCGAGGATGTCGTCGTGAATAAGGGAGAACGTGTGGACGACCTCGATGCAGGCGGCGGCGGTGAGCACGTCGACCCGACTGCCGTCGGCGGCGGGAAACGCCCGGTAGCTCTCGGGGTCGTTCGATATCTCCGGGAGCAGACCCGTTTCCTCAGTCCCCCCGGGGTCGACGTGACGGTCGGCGACCGCCTCGGCCGCCAGAAGGAGAATCACGGGACGCAGGCGCTTGCCGCCCGCCTCGATGAGGTGCTCGGAGGCGTCTGCGAGTTGCTCCGGTGGTGACCCCCGTACCACGTCCGAGAGGGCGTCGTCTACGACCGGTCGCAGTCGCATGAGTGCCGCCTCGACGTCCTCTTTTCGTGTCATCGCGGGCTGTCACCCCCCGCGGCACAACGCACGGACGGCCGGCACAGCCTCGTGTTCCGAGACGCGACGGTGTCGGTACTCCTGAGTCGCGGGTACTCTGCCTGGCCGCCGTGTCTGTGGCTCCAACTCATTGCTCTCAGTCCGAGACTCCCCGGGAGACGGGCCCCGAAACCGGGCCCAGCGAGCGGTCGACAGACGACGGGTCCAGCAACGGGGTGTCTCTCCCGGGAAGTGGTCTACTCGGTACCCAGAACCTCCAACCGCCGAGGTAAAAAACACTTGGTCTCGGGGTTCGGGGGCTGCTCCGTGCGGGTCGAGAAGGGAACACGTTTAGTGGGTGCACAAGTAGGTCGGAGTATGCCGTTCGTGACCCGACTCACGTTCAGAAGCGGTGACGCCGACCGGCTCGAGTCGGTCGTCTCCGATCTCAAACACCGGGCCGAACGCAAGGGGGTCGAGCTAAAGGGACCACACGCGGAACCGCCTGAGCGCTACCGTGTCCCACAGCAGAAACAGGTCGACGGCGGGACGTTCGACCCGTGGCGGTACACCGTCTACACGCGGGTTCTCGAGGTTGTCGACCACAACGAGTTCGCCCGAGCGGTCGCCGAGCGGGACTACCCCGACCGCATCCACGTGACCGCCGAGATAGAGTCGTTCCGGTAGCCGGGTGCCCGACGGGTGCGACCCGGTCAGCGAGGGGCCTCGTCGAGCATGACGACGGTCTCCCCGTCGAGTATGGTGGTCCCGTCGCGGCTGACCACCGTCTCCAGACGGTACCGGTCGCCGCCGAGAACCTCGACAACCTCACAGTCTGCAGTGACCCGTTCGCCGGGTCGCAGTGGCTCCCGGAACTCGAACTCCTGTGAGAGGTAGATAACGACACCGGGGAGTCGGGCGAGTGCGGCACTGACCAGGCTGGCGACCAGCCCACCGTGGACGATGCGCCCGCCAAAGCGGGTGTCGGCAGCGTACCTCTCCTCGAGGTGGAGGGGGTTCGTGTCACCGGTTGCCAGTGCGAACCGCTCGATATCGGCATCGGCAAACTCCTTCGAGAAGCTGACCCGGTCACCGACACCGACTGTCTCGCGCGTCTCGGCGGTCACCTCTGTCTCCCAGTCCGGCGGCTCCCCGTCCGGGCCGAGTCCACCGTCTGCCACCGGCTGTCGGGGCTCGCCGTCACCGGTGTCTGCCGACACACCGGGGCTGTTCTCGCTGTCCGCACTGCTTGCCGACGCCAGCAGCGCCCGGCCGACTGCGACCAACCGCGAGGCGACCGCTCGTTCGAGGGCTGTGCCACGTCGTCGCCAGTCTGTGCTCATTGTCCGGCGTACGCCGGGGGCTGTTCTAAACCCAACGGCATCCACTGCCACTCCGAGTGGCCTCGGCACCCGAAGCGAGACCACACCGGCGGGGTGCCGGTCGAGCGGCCACGCTCCGTCCGCTGTCACCACGTGGTCCCGCGTGACAGGCTCTCACAACTCTTATATCTCGGTGGAGGGTACGCAGAGTCGACAGATGTCAGACGACGACGGACCAATCGGGCCGCCGGATATGTTCGAACTGTTTGCGGAGACCGGCGAGCAGGCAGTCGAGACCCAGCAGGAACTGCTCAGGCAACTGCTCGGGAACGGTTCGGGTGCGAACATGGACATGAACCAACTCGGGGCGATGAGTCAGACGGCGACGTTCAAGACCCGCGTCCAGAGTGGCGGCCGCATCAGTATCCCCGACGCGGAACGGGAGACTCTCGACATCGAGGAGGGCGATATCGTGCAGGCGGTCGTGTTCCCGGTCAAGCGAAAGCGCGACGAGTAGCCTCCGCCGGCTCTGTTTTGACCTGTGACTCACCGGGCGTACACGGGCTCACCAGCCAGTGTCGCGATACGCCGGTCTGCTGGTGACACCGCCAGATACGGTCGTTCGACCGGACCGAACACGTCGACCACGGTGCCGACAGATTCGAGTTGCTCGTCGACGAGGTCGGCTCCGGCGTCGGGGTGTAACCCGTCGTCGCTTCGCACCACCGCGACCCCCTGTGCGGTGCCGACGACCGTTCCGGCCCGTCTCATGCCCGGATAGCACCGAGATACGCCGCCGTTGCCTGCAGGAGGTCGCTCTTCGTGGCGTCGTCTGCGTCCCTGACGAGAACGCGACCGCGGGGTTCGAACTCCCGTGGGTAGGTCGTGTCCCGCTCGACGACCGCGTCGTAGCCGACCTGCTTGACTGCCCGGGCGATCTCCTCGACGGTCGGCTCCTCGACGGCGAGTTCTCTCGACACACGCCGTCCCTCGGCACGTGTCAGGGCTGCGTCGAAATACGCTGGCCAGATGACGTTTTCGACCATACTCCGAGATGTGCCCTGCCGGAGTAACGCTCTTTCGGTCCACCGGTCTCACGACGCCGGTGATCGTGAACCGCCTCGGGGGTCGGGCCGTTGTAGACCGCGGGGCGATTCCACTGTCGGGACAGAAACACCACGGATGGCTCCCCGGCGACTCGACACGGCCCGGAGCCGACGGATCGGAACGGCTGTTTGGCTCTCCGAACGCCCGAAACAGCCGTCTACGTCGTCCGAGACTGACCGGTAACCCGCCCCGTGTTCGGCAATAACCAGATATATATGCGCTAAAACCGTATTTTTTATCGAAAATGTTAATGGTGAGCGGTCGTTCACATGCGGAGGGCTGGGTGTGACCGGAATCGCGAGTCGCGTGGGGGAGTTTCTCACCACGTACACGAAATCGATTATTCTAGTCGTACTCGTGTTGACAGTCGCTATCGGGGCGGGGGTCGGCGGGGTGGAACAGCAGTCGAACACCGACCAGTTCGAATCGGACTCCCCGGAGGCCAACGCCCAGGCGTTCATCGAGGAGAACATGACAGTCGACGAGGGCGAGAACACGACACTGCTCCAGGTGTTGCAGCGAGGTGACAACGTCCTCACGAAGGCGGCGGTGAACGAGTCACTCACACTCCAACAGCAGGTGTTCCAGCAGGAGGCTATCACACGGACACTCACCGAGGAGCGACCGGTGTTTGGTTACGCGAACGTCATCGGGAGCGCGGCGGTCCGACAGCAGTCCGCGGACCCGGAGAACGCGACCGCTCAGCCGACACTGGCGGAGCAGCGCCAGGCCGTGCTGGCTCTCGGTGACGAGGAGCTCGAGACACTCGTCACGGACGTGTTCGGCGAAGACGCCAGTCAGGAGGTGCTCGGTCTGTTGCCGGCCACGTACACCCCCGGTGACACGACCGCCGAGGGTGGGTTGACCGTCTTCAGACAGCAGGTCGACCAGGAGGTGCAGAACCCGAACCAGATCGAACCGACGATCACCGACGCGCAACTCGCAATCAGGGGTCTCACGAACGACCTCGGCTCGGACTACGCGGTGTTCGGTCAGGGGATTCTCAGCGAGGAAATAAACAACTCACTCGCCGATAGCGGGGGCATCGTCGGTCCGCTGGCGTTGCTCTTTGTCGTCGTCGCGCTGACGGTCGCCTACCGCGACCTGCTGGATATCGTTCTCGGGGTTGTCGGTATCGTGGCCGTGCTGGTGTGGACGTTCGGGTTCATGGGCTGGGCGGGGGTAGCGTTCAACCAACTCCTGCTCGCGGTGCCGGTGTTGCTCATCGGTCTCTCTATCGACTACGCGATACACGTGTTCATGCGATACCGCGAGCAACGGGCAGAGGGCGACGATGTCGACGGGCGCAGGGCGATGGCGCTCGCCCTGGCGGGGGTCGGGGCCGCCCTGGTCTGGGTGACCGCGACGGCGGCTATCGGGTTCCTCGCCAACCTGACGAGCCCGATCGGCCCGCTACAGGACTTCGGTATCGTCAGCGCGTTCGGGGTGGTCGCGGCACTCGTCATCTTCGGGGCGCTGATACCGGCGCTGAAAATCGAGGTCGACGGGTTCCTCGAGGCGCGTGGTTTCGACCGGGAGAAACGGGCGTTTGGAACCGGTGACTCGTTGTTCTCGCGCGTGCTCGCCGGCGGTGCGTCGGCCGCACAGCGGTTCCCGGTCGCGGTTATCGTCGTCGCGCTGTTGCTCTCACTGGGCGGGGCCTACGGCGCGACACAGGTCGACACGAGTTTCGACCAGACAGACTTCCTGGCGGACAGTCCACCGGGCTGGACCAACAATCTCCCCGGGCCGATGCAGCCGGGGACCTACGAGGTCAGTGACGACATCGAATCGATCGGCAACAACTTTCAGCAGGAGGACAACGAGGCGGAGATACTGATACGCGGCGACGTGACCAACGAGCAGACGCTCGGGTGGCTCGACGACGCCGCCTCGACGGCAGCGGGCAACGGCGACCGGCCGGCGCTCGGGACCCTGTTCGTCGGGGCGGCCGGTCCCGACATCCGGTCTCCGGTGACCGTGATGCAACAGACTGCCGAACGGGGTGTGGAACTCCGCGAGACAACCGACCCGGGACAGCGGACTGAACAGGAGAGCGCAACTGTCACCTTCGCCGAGACGTACGTCGCGGCAGCAGGGAGTGTCAACGGTGTTCCCGAGGAGAACATCGAGGGGCTGTACGACCAGCTGCTCGTGGCGAACCCGGCGGCCGCACAGTACGTCTACCAGACCGACGCCGGTGAGTACGACGCGCTGCGGCTGCAGTTCGGTGTCGACGGAAACGCGGGGATCACCGACGTCGCTGCCGACAACCGCGAGTTCAGCGACCTCCTCAGCGAGACCAGCGGCGGGGTGCTGACGACGACCCCCGCCGGCGACCAGGTTATCTTCGACAACGTCCAGAACGACCTGCTCGATACGGTCATCCAGGGGCTGCTCATCACGCTGGTCGCGGTGTTCCTGTTTCTCGCACTGGCCTACCGGCTGACGGGCAACCCCGCCTCGCTCGGCGTCGTCACGCTGGTGCCGGTTGCACTCGCCGTGACGTGGATTCTCGGCTCTATGTGGCTGCTCAATATCCCGTTCAACACACTCACCGGGACGATCACGTCACTGACGGTCGGACTCGGTATCGCGTACAGTATCCACATCAGTTCGCGGTACGAACTCGAACTCCGGCGACAGGGCGACGTCTGGAAGGCGATGTACACGACCGTCGAGGGGACCGGCGGCGCGCTCCTCGGGAGCGCGGCGACGACTGTCGGCGGGTTCGGGACACTCGCCTTCGCCATCCTGCCCATTCTCCGGCAGTTCGGCATCATCACGGGACTCACCATCATCTACGCGTTCTTGGCTAGTGTCTTCGTGTTGCCGTCGCTGCTCGTCATCTGGACACGGTACTTCGGGCCGACCGGGTACTTCCCCGGTGACGCCGAGGAGCCACCAGAGGACCCGGCGACCGGCGACGAACAACCCGCGGCAGACGGCGGCCGAGAACGACTGTGAGCCGCTGAGCCCGTTCGAACCACTCTCCGGACCGAGTTCATCTCGCTCCTGTGCCGGTCGCGACGACAGCCTCTCAGAGTGTCTTCTCCATCTCGACGTGTGGGATATCGGCCTCCTCGAAGACGTTGCTGGTCGTTCTGTACCCAAGCTCGCGGTAGAACGACTCCACGGCGGTCTGGGCGTGCAGACACGCCCGCTCACAGCCCTGCTCGCGGGCATCCTGCTCGACAGCCCGCATCAGTCGCCGACCGATGCCCTCGCCGCGGTACGTCCCCAGCACGGCCACACGCTCCGGCTTTGCTACCCCCGGTTCGGGCACTCGCAGTCGTGCCGTTCCGACGGGTCTCAGACCAGGGCCGTCGCCTCCCGGGTCGGACTGTCGAGGACCGTCTCCCGATTCGCTCACGCCGGTCCCGGCAATCCCGTTCTCCCCCGCCGGCGGTGCGTAGGCGACGACGTGGCTGGCATCGCCGTCGCGGCCGTCCATCTCCTCGGCCTCGGAGACACCCTGCTCTCTGATAAAGACGGCGCGACGAACGGCGTGTGCATCGGCGAGTGTGGCCTCGCCGGGGACGCGGTGGAGTCGAACAGTCATCGACGGGGAGTTCTCGCCGACACGCCTGAACGTTTCGGAGTACCCAGGAGTGGCTGTCGACAGGCGAAACTGTCCACGGCCGAACACAGTCGCGGTGTCTCCGGCAGAACTGTCGGGAAAAAGACCATACCCGCGGGAGTACAGGTGGAGGTATGTACGACTCAGCGATGGTCTCACGCCGGGAGCTACCCGACCGTGAGCAGCGGGTTGCGGCGCTCAAGACGGCCGGCTACAACGTGTTCGGCCTCTCCGCCGCCGACGTGTACATCGACCTGTTGACCGACAGCGGGACGGGGACGATGAGCACCGACCAGTGGGCCGCGCTCCTCGGCGGCGACGAGTCCTACGCCGGCAGCGAGAGCTTCGAGCGCCTGGAGCAGGCGGTCACAGACGTCCTCGGGTTCGAGCGCATCGTCCCCGCCCACCAGGGCCGGGGGGCCGAACACCTGCTGTACGGCGCTCTCGTCGACGACGGTGACGTTGTCGTCGCCAACACCCACTTCGACACGACCCGTGCCCACGTTGCCGAGGCGGGCGGTCGACCGGCCGACTGTCCGGTCGTGGACGCGTTCGACACCGACGCGGCAGGGCCGTTCAAGGGGAATCTGGACATCGAGGCCGCCCGCGAGCGGGCCGCGGCCGTTGGTGCCGACCGTGTGCCGGCCGTGGTCGTGACGCTCACGAACAACTCGGTTGCGGGCCAGCCGGTCTCCGTCGAGAACGTCCGCCGGGCCCGAGCGGTGGCCGACGAGTTCGACGCCCGGTTGATAATCGACGGCTGCCGGTTCGCCGAGAACGCGTGGTTCGTCCGCGAGCGCGAACCCGGGTTCGAGGAGACGCCGATACCGGCGATCGTTCGAGAGCAACTCGCACCCGCCGACGCGGTTGTCGTCAGCGGAAAGAAAGACGGTCTCGTCAACGTCGGCGGGTTCATCACCGTCGGCGACGACGAGGACGACCTGTTCGGGCGGCTCAGAGAACGGGCTATCCTCTACGAGGGGTTCTACACCTACGGTGGGATGGCCGGACGCGACATGGCCGCGATGGCGGTCGGCCTGCGGGAGGCTGTCGACCCCGGCTATCTCGACCACCGTATCGGGCAGGTCAGGACACTCGCAGACATGCTGGAGCGTCGAGACGTTCCCGTCTACCGGCCCGTCGGGGGTCACGCCGTCTACGTCGACGCCGGTGTGGCACTGCCACACATCCCCCGTGAGCAGTTCCCGGGACAGGCGCTCGTCTGTGCTGCCTACCGCGAGGGCGGGGTCCGTGGGGTCGAACTCGGCGGGTTCGCGTTTCCCGGGACCGACCGACCGGAGTTCGTCCGACTCGCTCTCCCCCGGCGGCGCTACCACCGTGAACATCTCGAACACGTCGCCGAGACAGTCGGTGCGGCAGTCGACCGGGGAACGGCTCTCTCCGGGCTGGAAGTCGTCTCACAGCCCGACCGGGAGGCGCTCCGGCACTTCTCGGCCACACTGCGGCCTGTCGACTGACCGGTCGACCCGCGTCACCTCGTAACCGCCGTGTCAGACCGCGCAGGTGCGTTACTTATCACTGTCGGACACGTAACTCGGGTATGAACCTGCTCGACGAGAGTATCGTTCCGGAGGAGGCACACGCGGCCAAGCGGGAGGCGCGGGAGTTCGCAACCGAGCACATCGAGCCGAACGCGGAGGCGTACTACGACAGCGGCGAGTACCCGTGGGAGATACTCGAGGCGGGGATGGAGACGGGGCTGGTCGCCGGGAACGTCGCCGAGGAGTACGGCGGCCGGGGGTTCTCACTCGCGGAGACACTGGCCGTCGCGGAGGAGTTCTACCGGGCCGACGCCGGTATCGGGCTCACCCTGCAACTCGCGGGGTTCGGCACCGACATCGTCGAACAGTACGGCAGTGAGCGTCAGAAGGAGAGATTTCTCCGGCCAGTGGGTGAGAACGAGCAGCTCTCCGGACTGGGGGTTTCAGAGCCCGAAACCGGCAGCGACATGGCGGGGATGACGACCGAGGCCCGACAGGAGGGTGACGAGTGGGTGCTCAACGGCGAGAAGTACTGGGTCGGCAACGGTGTCGAGGCCGACTGGCTCACCGTCTACGCAAAGACCGGTGACGACCCCGACGACCGGTACGGCAACTACTCGATATTCATCGTTCCGACAGACGCGCCCGGCTACCAGGCCGAGCACATCCCGGAGAAGATGGCCTACCGCGCCTCGAAACAGGCACACATCACCCTCGACGAGTGCCGTATTCCGGAGGACAACATCGTCGGCCCGGAGGGGGCGGGGTTCTACATGATGGCCGAGTTCTTCAACCACGGTCGGACGGTGGTCGCCGGTCACGGACTGGGGCTGGCGGCGGCCGCGATCGAGGAAGCCTCGGCGTTTGTCCACGACAGGGAAGCGTTCGGCCGGACCGTCGACGAGTTCCAGTCGGTGCAACACGACCTCGCCGACATGCGCATGGAGTTTGAGTCCGCCCGGGCGCTCACCTGGCGGGCACAGGAGAAAGTTGAGCAGGGTGACCAACCCGGCTACTGGGCGGCGATGGCAAAGACAACCGCGACCGAGGCGGCGACAACCTGTGCCGAGCGCGGGATGCAGCTACACGGCGGCCGGTCTGTCATCGACGAGAACCGCATCGCCCGTGTCTACCGTGACGTTCGGGTGCCGGTTATCTACGAGGGTGCGAACCCGATTCAGCGGAACCTCATCTACAAACAGGCCCCGCGGTGAACCCGCTCGCCGGCCGTGGCCGTCCTCTGCCGTCGCCCGTGACCGCTGGAATCAGGGTCCCTCGCCCGCTACGACCGCCTGTGAGCCACTACGTCTACCTGCTCGAGTGCAGCGACGACCGGGGGTCGTTCTACATCGGCTACACCACGGACCTCGGCAGGCGTCTCGCGGAGCACAACGCCGGCAACGGGGCGCGGTACACCCGCGGTCGGACACCGGTCACGGTGCGGTACGTCGAGTACTGGACCGGCCGGAGCGAGGCGATGAGCCGGGAGTGGACGCTGAAACAGCACAGCCGCCGGGAGAAAGAACAGTTCGTGCCGGCGTCGCCGGACCGGACCGCTGTCGTGTTCGACCCCCCACCCGACGACCGGCAGTAGTGCCGCCGGTGACGACCCGGGACGACAGGGTTGTCACACGTTTCGACTCGCCGGCACGACGGCTGGTCGTGGCCACGTGGGCTCGGGGACTCGACCCCGAGAGGGTCGGCGAAACCGCGTCGTTTTACTGTTTCTCGGGCGAGATACCGTCTGTGCTGACTGGTCCGACCGGACGGGAGAGCAACGGCGGTGACACCGACGGCACGACGAGTCGTGAACACGGGGTGGCGTCCGGGGAGACCGGCCGGTCCTCGCCGGGAACGCCCGCACGGAGCACGCGACTCGTTCTCGTCTGGGGTATCCTCGCGGGGCTGTCCGGGGTTCTCAGCAGGGCGGTTCTCAGCCCCGAGCAGTTCATGCTCGCGTCGGACGTGTACTACTACGCCGCGGAGTCACTGCTCGCCGGCGGTGACATCTACGAGGTGGCACCGCCCGACAGGCCTGGCTACCACTACATCTACCCGCCGATCGTCATCCTCGTGTTCGTGCCACACGTCCTGACGGGCAGTCCAGCAGGGGCCTTTGCCCTCCAGACCCTCCTGAACGTCTGTTTCGCCGCGGGAATCGCCGTCGTGCTCCGGCGTGCCCTCCGCCGTCGCGGAGTCGTGCTCGCCCGTCTCGACTCTCTGCTCCTGTTCGCGTTCGCGCTCGTCTCGACACACAGTGCCATCTCGCTGATAAACGGCCAGGTGAACATCGGTCTCGGATTCGCAATCGCGGTCGGACTCGACGCGCTCGACCGGAACCGGGACGATATCGCGGGGCTCGCTTTCGGGGCGGCCGCGCTCGTGAAGGTGTTTCCCGCCGCGCTCGGGCTCTGGTTGCTCCGGCGACGTGTCTCTCGCGGTGTCGTACTGGCGACTGCCGTCGGGGTGACGGGTCTACTCGCCGGTCTGGTCGCGCTCGGTCCCGACGTGACCGGCACCTACCTGAGTGACGTGCTCACCGGTCGGTACGACGGGTTCGACGGTGCCCCCGACCCGACCCAGACCAGGGGTGGTGCACAGCGACAGGTCGCCGCCCTCGCGGGTCTCGGTCCACCCTACGTCACACCGGTCGCGGCGCTCGCGGTCACACCCGTTCTTTGCTACCTCTACCTGGATATCGAGACCGACCGACAGCGGCAGGCGACCGTGCTCGGCACCATCCTCGTGACCCTGCTCTTTCTCCCGCTGCAGCGTCTCTACATGGTTATTTTCGTGTTTCCGCTCGTCGTCTTGCTCTACACACTCCCTCCGGGCCGGTCGCGCCTGTTGTTGCTCGGCGGCACGGTCGTCTCGTTCGTGCGGGTCGAGTTCGAGATCGTCGAGCAGGCTCTGAGTACACTCCCGCTCGGCGGTCCGGAGGCGACGGTCCTGGCGGTCGTCGAGCGACTCTTCGAGGTCGTGCTCCCGCCGACAGTCGGACTGTGGCTGTTACTCGCCGCCTGTGTTCTGGTCCACTACGATGCGCGCGGGTGAGCCCCGAGGCAGTCGTCTTGTACCGCCTGCACGACTTCGGGCTGTCTTTGAGCCCCTCCCACGGCTTCGGCCGTGGGATTCCGCCGTGGGTAATCCAGCCAGGTAACCGGGGCGACGCGCTGGGGGCTGGACCCGGCCGGCCGCGAGTCCCGTGGCTCGGCCGGGCAGTTCACCAGCCACGGTAGGCGTAGTGAAACGCCGCGAGGTCTCCCGTACAACAGGAACGGTCACACTCGGATTACTACATCCCTGTCTGTGTGCGTTGGACACACGACGCGTCGTTCGTATCTGGGTCCGGGGCGGTCCGTGGCGACTCACCGGGAGATGTTACCCCGGAACTTCTCGGCGTCGAGCACCGAGTCGACGGCCCGGATGTAGGCTGCCTGTCGCCAACTCCGGTCGTCGCCGGCCTGTTTTACCTCGTGGAGGTCCTCGAAGGCGGTCTGCATCTGTTCTTCTAGCTTGTTCTGGACCTTCGACTTCGACCAGTACTCGTTGCTGCTGTTTTGAACCCACTCGAAGTACGAGGTCGTGACCCCGCCTGCGTTGGCGAGGATGTCGGGGATGACCGGGATACCGTGGTCGGCGAGGTACGCGTCGGCGTCGGTTGTCGTCGGACCGTTTGCCATCTCCAGAACGGCCTCCGTCCGGAGGTCAGCAACGTTCGACATCGTGATCTGGTCCTCGATGGCGGCCGGAATCAGTACGTCCACGTCGAGGGTCAGTAGTTCGTCGTTCGTGATCTGCTCGCCCGTGACGAACAGGTCGTCCTCGGTCCCGTACCCGTCGAACACCGCCGGGATGTCGAGGCCGTCGGCGTCGTAGATACCACCCTGCGCGTTGCTGACCGCGACGACGTTGTAGCCACGCTCGTGCAGGAACGTGGCGAGATACGACCCGACGTTGCCAAAGCCCTGGATGGCCACGTCCAGGTCCGTGGGCTCCCAGCCCCGTGTCTCGGCAAACGCGTCGAGAATCACTCTGCCGCCGAACGAGGTTGCCGAGGTCCGCCCCCGACTCCCCCCGAGTTCGAGCGGCTTGCCGGTGATGACACCCGGTGCGTGTTCGCCGGTCTGTTGCTCGTACTCGTCCATCATCCAGGCCATCACCTGCGGACCGGTGTTGACGTCCGGAGCCGGGATGTCGGTCTCCGGTCCGATGACGTCGGCGTACTCGGCGATGTACGCCCGGGAGAGCCGCTCGCGCTCACCCACCGAGAGGCCGTTCGGGTCGACCTGGACGCCGCCTTTTGCGCCACCAAAGGGGATATCGACGACGGCACATTTTAGTGCCATCAGAAAGGCGAGCTGGTCGACCTCGGACTCGTCGACGTCGGGGTGGTACCTGATACCGCCCTTTGTCGGCCCGCGGGCGCTGTTGTACTGGATTCGAAACGACGGGAACACTGCCACACTGCCGTCGTCCATCCGGACAGGCAGGTTGGCGTTGACCCGGCGGCGGGGCTGTCTGAGCATGGCGAGGTCGCGGTCGGTCAGCAGTTCGACCTCCGAGAGACGGTCGAGTTCGGCCGAACAGAACTCACAGACGGTGTCCGTACCACGATAACCAAGATCGTTACGCATACACGGACTCCGGTCTCCACGGATAAATAACCGACGCGGAGATGATTCGCACCCGGTCGACCGCCGGTGTCGGGAGCAGAGACGGGTAGTCGCCGTCGCCTCTCGGGCCCGACCCGCCGAGTCGAAAGTTTGAGATGCGGGCAACAGATAGTGTGACCGTATGCAACTGCGGGTAATCAATCAGGAACAGGTCGACGGCGACGAGGGGGAGCTGTCGATCGAGATCGCCGGCGAGGACCACACGTTCATGAACGTCCTCAAGGGGGCACTGCTCGAGACCGACGGGGTCTCGGCGGCAACCTACGACATGAACCCCGAACAGTCCGGCGGCCAGACCGACCCGGTTCTCACGGTCAAGACCGAGAACGGTGTCGAGACACTCACTGCGCTCGAGTCGGGTGCACGGCGGGTCGTCCAGAAGGCCGAGTCGTTCACCGAGGCATACGAGAGCGCGGCGTAACGTCTCGTCTCGAGCCCGCTGTTTCTCCGGTCAGTCGGTAACCACCCGTGACACCGCTCAGGTCGTGCAGAACGCCTGTGTCAGGTACAGCGTGTCGCCGACACCGTGTGCGTCGACACCGGTCAGTGAGAGTTCACCGAACAGCTGCGGGTCGTCCTCACCGATTGCGGCGACCAGCCGGGCACCGGTCTCCCCGGGGTTTCCGTCACCGAGTGGCCCCGAGAGCGTCCGGACGCCAAACTCAGAGCAGTCACCCGGTAACACCGCCCCGAGGTCGATGTCGGTGGCTCCACCCGCACCGGCCGCCGACTTCACTCGTCGTTGATTGTAGTACCGGGCGATCTCGTCGAGACGGCTCCGTCTGTCGAGTGTTCCGACACCTTCGTCGGCGCGACGGTCGGCGACCGCGTCGAGGTAGCCCTGCTCGACGGCCGCGAGCGAGACCCCGGCGGCGGTCGTCTCGTTGCCTGGAACGCCGTCGACCTCGGGCACCGAGTCGTCGGGAAAGCCCGGAACGTCGACGATACCTGTCGTGCCGAGTGCGAACACACAAACCAAGGCCAGCACGACACCGAAGGCGGCGACGTACCGCGGTGTCAGGAGCTCCCGGTAGCCCGGAGCGGTGAGCTCGGAGTCGGCAATCTGCTTTTGCTGGCGCTCCAGGGTTGGGTTGTTACAACGACTGCACGGCGGGGCGTTTTTGGGGTGTTCCCGGCCACACTCCGTACACACCCAGACCGTCGTGGTGTCGGCCTCGACCGTCCCGGTGGCGGAACTACCGGGTCGCTCTGTCAGGTTCGACTCGTCGACCCGTTTCTGCTGGCGCTCCAGGGTCGGGTTGTTACAACGACTGCACGGCGGGGCGTTTTTAGGGTGTTCCCGGCCACACTCCGTACACTCCCAGACCGTCGTGGTGTCGGCACCGGGGCCGTCGCCGAGGTCGGTCCGGCGGACCACCGCCCGCTCGAAGGAGCCGTGTCCGCAGTTGTCACACGGCGGGTCGTCCTCCTCGTGAGGCTTCCCACACCACTCACACCGCCACTCCATCACCAGACGATAGCGGAGTCGGTGGCAAAAGGCTGCCGTTGTCGAGGTCTGTGCCGGCCCGATACCGGTGCCCGACAGACCGCCCGAACCGGGTCGGCCTACCACCGGGTCGGTCACCGACCCGGACCGGCCCGTGGGAACCGTCCGGTCGGTCGCGTGGAGGTATCCGGTCGGTTTTTGCCTCGCCGTCCCTCACACGGAACATGGAACTGTTCGCGGTCGAGGGGCTCCCGGAGGTCGAACCGGGGGACGATATCGCTGCGATGATCACCGACCGGGTTTCGCTGCGGCCCGACGATGTCGTCTGTGTGGCGAGCACGGTCGTTTCGAAGGCAGAGGGTCGACAGGCCGAACTGTCGGCGTTCCCGCCGGGGGAGCGCGCCCGGGCTATCGCCGACCGTATCGGCGAACTCGCCGGGGAGCAAAAGGACCCCCGGTTCGCACAGGCGGTGCTCGAGGAGAGCGAGGAGCTCCTGCTCTCGTACCCGTTCATGCTCGCGGTCACGCGGTTCGGACACGTCACGGTCAACGCGGGTATCGACCGGTCGAACGTGCCCGGCGCAGACCTCCTGTTGTTGCCCGAGGACCCGGGTGCGAGCGCGGAGGGTCTGTACGAACGCCTCGGCGCACGGGTCATCGTGACAGACACCTCCGGCCGGCCGTTTCGCTACGGTCAGCGTGGGGTCGCGGTCGGCTGGGCCGGGCTGTCTGCGGCCCGCGACTGGCGCGGGGAGTACGACCGGACCGGGCGTGAGCTACACGCCACTGTCCAGGCGGTCGTGGACGAACTCGCGGCGGCGACGAATCTCCTGACCGGCGAGGGGGCCGGCGGAACCCCGGTTGCGGTGGTGCGAGACTGGTCGTTTGGTGACCACGGTGGCAGCGACGACCTCTTTCGGAGTGACGACGACGACGTCGTCCGTGCCGCGCTCCGCGAGTGGGAGGTGAGCTGAGATGGTCGACCCAGACCTGCTCGGTGTCGAACTCGCGCCGGAGATGCCCGCCGAACGGGTCGGCGACCTCGCCGCGACCGCCGAGCGAGCGGGTCTCGGCGCGGTGCTCGCCAGCCACCACTACAACAACCGCGACGAGTTCGTCTCGCTCGCGGTCGCCGCCGGACGCACCGACGACATCCGTCTGGGTCCGGGGATCGCGAACCCCTACGAGACCCACCCGGTGACACTCGCCTCCCGGATGGCGACACTCGACGAACTCGCGGACGGACGTGGGCTGTTCGGTGTCGGCCCGGGTGACCGGTCGACGCTGGCCAACCTCGGCTACGACCACGGAACCGCGCTCCGACGCACCCTGGAGACGATGCAGGTCGCCCGCCGGCTCTGGGCCGGTGACCGCGTCGACCACGACGGCACGTTCACCGCCGACGACGCCGGTCTCAACTACGACGCTCGCGAGATACCGGTCTACGTGGGTGCACAGGGACCACACATGACCCGGATGGCCGCAAAACACGCAGACGGTGTGCTGTACAACGGCTCTCACCCACGGGATATCGCCTGGGCGGGCGAGCGTGTCGCCGAGGGGCGGGCCGACCGGTCCGACGATCGTGGCTCGTTCGATTTTGCCGCCTACGCGAGCGCCAGTATCGCTGCAGACCCCGAGCAGGCCCGCGAGGCCGCCCGTCCGCCGGTTGCGTTCATCGCCGCCGGTGCACCGCCGCCGGTGCTCGACCGCCACGGCATCGACCACGAGCGGGCGTCGGACATCGGCGACGCGATCGCCGCCGGGTCGTTTGGAACGGCGTTCGAGGCTGTCTCCGACCGGATGCTCGACTCGTTCTGTATCGCCGGCACACCCGAGACCGTCGTCGAACGAATCGAGGGGTTGCTGGAGACCGCAGACAGTGTGGTGCTCGGGTCGCCGCTGGGGCCCGACCCGGAGTCTGCACTGGAACTCACGGGTGAGGCTCTATGACCCCGGGAGGAGGCTAATACTCTTTTGGGTACTCTGCGATTCCTGCCGTCCAGACCGGCAAACCTCACCGTGTCGGGGGGAGGGGCCGGTCAGGGTCGCTCGGGGAGCCCGAGGCCGGGGGTCTGTGGCACCCCGACAGCGCCGTCGGTGACCGGCACAGGGTCGGGTGCGAGGTCGTGTCTCACGCGGTCTGCGGTCGCCAGGTCACAGTGAGACACCGCGGGGATAGCCGCGGCGACGTGCACGGCGGCGGTTCGGGCGACGACAGCGTCGACCGTGGTCGAGATAACCGGTTCGACGCCGGCCTCGCGGCAGAGACGGGCCCCGCGAGTGGTCAGGTCCGGCCCACCGACGACCATCGGTTTCAACACGAGCACGTCGGCCGCCCCGGCATCGAGGATGGTCTCGACGCCGAGGGCCGCGACCGACTCGTCGAGCGCGATATCGACGCCCCGGTCGCGCAGACTCTCTGTCGCCTCGAGATCGGCAGTGGACAGCGGCTGCTCGACGTGGGCAACGTCGAGCGCAGCGAGTGCCTCGACCGCTCGGCGTGCCTGCTCGGGCGCCCAGGCCCCGTTTGCATCGACACGCAGTGTCACGTCGCCGACAGCGGTCCGGACGGCCCGTGCCCGTTCGATGTCCTCCTCGACGTCTTGTCTGCCGACCGTGAGTTCGAGACAGCGATAGCCCGCGGTGACGGCCTCGTCGGCCCGATCCGCGACCGTCTCGGGGCTCCCGGTCGACCCGAGAGCAGCGGTGACCGGCACGCGTGAGACACGCTCCCAGGAGGTCTCCACACCGTCCGGTCCGGGCACGGCTCCGAGACTCCGGTACAGCGGCTCCTCCTGTGCCCGGGCACGGGCATCGGCGAGCGCGAGCGAGAGACCGTGCCGGGCAGCGGGGGCGTCGAGTTTCCCGAGGGCGACCCCCCAGTCGAGTTCGGCGGCGATCTCTGCCGCGCGGTCGAGTGCCCGACGGCACTCTCCGAGTGACTCGGTCCAACCGGCAAGCGGTGTCGCCTCACCCAACCCCGACGTGTCGGCGTAATCGAGTCCGACCAGGAACCCCTCCCGCTCGCGGAGTGTGCCCCGGGTGGTCGGAAGCGGCGGGTTCAGCCGCACGGTGAACCGGTCGACACGCATCTACACCACCTCCGGGGCGGCGAGCCCTACCGTGAGTGTGAGTGCATACAGTGCGAGTAGCTGTCCTGTCCGCTCGAGTGCGGGGTTGAGCGCGTCACCGCTCGCACGGGAGAGCACCGTCTGTGCGACCGCAGCCGCGAACGGCAGCGTCACGAGCGGGGCGAGCACCAGCGGGCCGTCCCCCTGTCCCCAGAGCAGCACCGGCACCGTGTATGCCACCCCGAGCAGACCGAGAAACTCCAGCCGTGAGCCACGGTAGCCCAGGATAACGGCGAGTGTGCGCTTGCCCGTCCGGCGGTCGGTCTCCAGGTCCCGGAGGTTGTTGACGACCAGGATAGCGGTCGCGAGCGCGCCGGCGGCCGCCCCGACCAGGGCTGCGTCTGTCGACACGGTCCCCGAGGGCAGTCCGAGCGGAAAGGGGCCGGCCGCGGCGACCGTAACGGCCTGCACGTAGTAGGTTCCGGTGACTGCAACCAGCCCGAAGAACACGAACACGAACAGGTCACCGAGTCCGTAGTAGCCGTACGGGTACGGACCACCGGTGTAGAGGAGACCGGCGGCGATGCTCGTGAGACCGATCACGACCACCGGGAGACCTCCGACGTAGACCAGTGTCGACCCGACCAGCAGCGCCAGCCCGAACGTGAGTGCGGTGGCGCGTCGCACCTGCTCGGGTTCGATGAGACCGCCGGCGGTGACACGGGTGAACCCCTCACGGTCCTCCGTGTCTGCACCTCTCACACCGTCCGAGTAGTCGTTTGCGAGGTTCGTCCCCACCTGGATGAGCAAGGCACCGAGAAGTGCCGCCAGTGCCGGTAGCGGCGCGAAGACACCGTCTGCGACCGCCAGCCCGACACCGAGCACCACCGGCGCGACACCGGCGGGAAGCGTCTGTGGCCGAGCGGCCATCAGCCACGCCCGTCGTCGCGTTGGGGTCGTGGTCATCACCACAACCTACGGGCGGCAGCCACAAGTCGACTGCGGTCCGCTCCGCACGGCCTTGCCAGAACTGCCACGCGGCGACCGAAGACCGCGGTTCGAGCCGTTGCTCACACGACCGGTGTCGACTCGCGCCGGTCCGGAATCGTGATGCGGACCGTGGTCCCGCTGTCGGTGTCGAAGGAAAGTGCACCGTTGAGCCTGTCGACACTCCACCGGAGTTGCCACAGCCCCAGACCGCGTCCGTGCTGGAGATTCGTCTCCGTGCCGGTCTCGATCGGGACGAGTTCGGCCTCCGGAATCCCGGGTCCGTCGTCTGTGATCGTCACGACACAACTGTCCCGCTCCCGTTCGAGTGCGACAGTCACCGTCGACTCGGCGTGCTCGACCGCGTTCTCGAGTGCACACTCGACGGCGATCTCTACCGCACTCTCGTTCGTGGTCAGGTGTGCTATCTCCGGGAGGTCGGTCCTCAGCCGCAGGTCGTCGCGGTCGTGTGCGAACTCCGCTACGATCTCCCGCAGCGTCTCGGCGAGCCCGATCTCGCTCTGTCTGTCACCCATCGACATGATACGGTCCGTGTTTCGTGCCCGGGCACCGATGCCGGCGAGTTCGTCCACGGCGGCGATGATACGGCCGGCGTGGTCGCCGGTCGTCTGGTCGGCGAGCACCTCGGCGTGACTCCTGATGACGTCGAGTTGGTTGCGGAGATTGTGTCGGAGGATGCGGTTGAACACCTCGAGGCGCTGTTCGCGGCGTTTGCGCTCGGTGATGTCGTTGACGATACCGACGAACCGGCGTGTCCCGTTCGCGGGTTCGACGAGGTACCCCGTCGCGCTCAGCCAGCGGACCTCACCACCCGGCTGTCGGATGCGAAACTCGAACTCGTAGCTGTCCTGTGACTCGCCTGTCTCGATCTCGGCGAGCATCTCCTCGAACTCGCTCTCGAACCGCTCCCGGTCGCGGTCGTCGATCGGGTCGAGAAACGCGGTCGGGTCGTCGTGTAGCGTCTCGACTGTCTGGCCGTACACCTCCTCGTAGGCGGGGTTGACATAGAGCACCTCCGAGAAGTCCGGCTTGGAGAGGTAGATTATCTCGTCGACCCGCTCGGCGATCATCCGGAACCGCCGCTCGCTCTCCCTGACGGCCTGCTCGCCTTTGACCCGGTCGAGTGCCGTCGTCACGTGGTCGGCGAGCGCCTTTGCGACGTCGAGCACTATCCTGTCGGCGTCGGTCGCCTCGTGGCACCCGGCGGCGACGAGCCCGTGGTCGGTGAGTGGCAACAACACACCGGTCTGTAGCGGGTTGTCCGCCGAGTGGTCGCCTGGTACGTACTCCGTGACCCCGCCCTCGCTGAACACCTCGTACTCGTATCGGTCCGGTCCGAGCGGCGTCACGAGCCCCGCCTCGTGTGCGGTGTCGGTTGCGGCGACCGGCTCCAGACGGTCGGCTGTCTCGTCGTAGACCCAGCAGACCGACATCGGCAGGTCCAGTGCGTCGCTCGCGGCCTCCGTGGCGACCCTCGTGACCTCGGCCGGTGTCTGTGCCGACTGGAGCCGCTCGGTCGCACGCTCGAGTGTCCGAATCGCCCGCTCGCGGCGCTTGCGCTCGGTCACGTCCCGCTGTATCGACAGTACGCGCGACTCGCCGCCGATTTCGGCCGTCGCCAGGGTTACCTCGAGCCAGATCCGCTCGCCGTTCTGTTGCTTTGCCTGCCACTCGACGGTCTGTGGCTCGCCGGTCTCTGCTACCTCGGCGATGAGGTGGTGGCCCCGCTCGCCGGTGTAGCCTGCCTCGGTGACACTCAGCCCCTCTATCCCCAGTTCGTGGATACGCTCGAGGTCGTCGTACCCCAGCAGCTCGTGGTAGCGCTCGTTGACGTCGACGATCTCTGCGGTCTCGGGGTCGAACACCGCGATTGCGTCGTTGACCCCGTCGAATATCTGCTCGTACTCCCGTTCGCGGCGCTTGCGCTCGGTTACGTCCTCGAGTACGCCGATGTAGGTGTACGGTGAGGAGTCTCTCAGCGGGTAGCCCGTTGCGCGGTGCCAGCGGGTCTCTCCGTCGGGGCGCTCGAAGCGATACTCGATCGTGTAGCTGTCCTGCGGGTCGCCGGCCTCCATCTCCTGCTCGATCCGGTCGAGGAAATCCCGGTAGCCCTGACGGTCGTCCGGGTGGATGTGTTCGACGAAGCTCCACGGGTCCTCGTGCAGTTGGTCGATCGACAGCCCGGTGAGGCTCTCGTAGGCCGGGCTGAGGTACGTCGGTCCCTCGCCGTTGGAGCCGACCAGATAGACCGCCTCGTCGATGCGCTCGACGATCAGTTCGAGCTGGCGCTGTCGACGACGTTGCTCGGTGACGTCACGGATGAGCGACAGCACACGTTGCTGACCGCCGAGTTCGACGACGGTGAGTGTCGACTCGATGGTCCGGCGCTCGCCGTCTGCGGTCTCGACCCGCCACTCGACAGTCTCGTCCGTTCCACGCTCGGCGACGTCGGTGACGAGCTCTCGAGCCCGCTCGTCGGTGTACCCCTCCTCGGTGGCGCTGAGTTCGTCCATACCCGCCTCGAGGACAGTCTCCCGGTCGTAACCGCACAGGTCGAGATAGCTGTCGTTGATGTCGACGATAGCGCCGGTCTCGGCGTCGTGGACGGCGATGGCGTCGTTTACGTTGTCGAATATCTGCTCGTACTCCCGCTCGCGGCGCTTGCGCTCGGTGATGTCGCGCACGCTCGTGAGGACCCGTTCACAGTCACCCACTGTGACAGCCGTGAGGTGAGCTTCGACCGGGAACGTGTGGCCGTCCCGGTGTTGCTGTCGCCACTCGAACAGCTGTGGCCCCTCCTGTGGCCTCGCCTGCTCGTAGGTGTCAGTCCCGTCGTCCGGTGTGACCAGGTCGACCGTCTCGCCCAGCAGTTCCTCCCGGCTGTACCCGACCAGTTCGCAGAACCGCTCGTTCGCGTCACGTATCTCGCCGGTGTCCGGCTCGTGGAGCACTACCCCGTCTGCGAGCTGCTCGAACGCTGCCCGGGAGATGCCGGGGTCGGTTCCGGCCGGCCTGCGGGCGTCGGCGAGTCGGTCCACGACGATGTCGTACTGTGCGGTCGCTGCCACGCGTGGAAAGACGTCGACCGCTCCGGCCTCTAACAGCCTGTCGAGCGACTCCCCGTCTGCACTCGACAGGACCGCGACCGGGAGGTCTCGCTCGCTGGCGAGCCTCTCGACGACCGGGACCGGGTCGGCGACCTGGTCGTCCACGACGGCAGCGTCGATATCCGCCTGCGACACCCGCCCGAGCGCGGCCGCTCCCCCTTCGACGTGTACCGCGTGCACCACCGGTTCGGTCGCCCGGACTGCCGTGGCGACCGACCGACCAAACGACCGCTCCCCGGCCACCACCAACAGTTTGAGTTTGTCCGTCTGTTCACTCATGCGGACAGTAGCTCTGTGTCTCTCCTTTTGCTTAACAGTTCCGCGGGTCGCTCTCCGTCGGTCATCCCCGGACCCGCGTGACCGACCCACCTGCCCGGTTGGCCGGTGGCACCCGCACTCCGTCAGTCTATCCGACAGTACCGCTCGCTTTGACCCGCGGTAGTCGATATCCGACACATAAGAGTTAGGTCCGGTCGGCCCGCAACTGGAATCAATGAGTCAGACAGCAGAGTACGAGGTAGTCGTCGTCGGGGGTGGTATCGCCGGCTGCTTCGCGGCGGCCACCGCAGCGGCAGAGGGTGCCGAGGTCGTCCAGCTCGAGCGCAAGCCGCGCGAGCGGGGCGGGTTCATCGCCTGTGGCGACGCGATAAAGAGCCCGCGAGACCCCGAGAAGTATCCGGGTCCGATCGACATGGACGCCATCTGTGACGACGAGGCGGTTCTGGTCGACAGGTCGATCGACCAGATCGAGTGGTGGGACCGGGAGCTCGACGTGCAGATGGTACTCCCGTACGCGGACCACAGCAACGTCATCGACCGCTACGAGTTCGGACAGCACCTCCTCGACGAGGTGGAGGAACTGGGTGCAGACCAGCACTTCGACACCGTGGTCAAGGAGGTCATCCAGAACGGCGCGGTGTCGGGTGTCGAGGCGGTTCGTGACGGGGAACCGGTCACGTACCACGGTGACGTGGTGGTCGACACCGCCGGTGCCCAGTCGATTCTCCAGGACATGATCGGGTACGAGGAGCTGTCGGCACGCGAGGAGGTGAGCTTCGAGCAGCCCCACTACACGCACTTCGGGTCGGCGTACCGCGAGGTCGTCGAGACCGAGGAGCCCGTCGAGTTCGAGAACGCCATCGTCGGCAAACCGCTCGAACAGCTCGGCTACGTCTGGTACTTCCCGCGCACGCCGACAGAGATAAACGTGGGGCTCGGGTTCCAGATGAGCCAGTCACCGGTGCCGCTGGCCGACCGTCTCGGCCGGGACATGCACACCGAGCCGGCACTCCCCGACGCCCAGGTTGCGGAGCGGTTCGGCAGCCCGAACAAGCTCGGCTCCTCTATCGCCCTGCGGCGACCGCTGGACTCGATGGTCGCTCCGGGCTACGTTGCCGCCGGCGGCGCGGCGGCGACCACCCACCCAATCTCCGGAAAGGGGATTCGCGGCGCGGCGCTGTCGGGCTACTCCGCCGGGTTCTACGCCGCACAGGCGGTCCACGCCGGTGACACGAGCGAGGAGAGCCTCTGGGGGCACAACCACTACATGTTCGTCCAGCACGGCGAGGCGGCCAGACTCGCCTCGCGGGACGCGTACAACGTCGCCGCCAGTTCACAGTCTATCTCCCTGCTGCGTGCAGTGGCCGCGTTGCTCCCGGAGGAGGAAGTAAAGAGCATCGTCGGCACGAAGTCGAAGGTAAACGGCATCGGTGACCTCGTCTCCGTCGCCGTCGGCGCAGCACGTAACTTTATCGACCACTACCGGAGCGGAACCTTCGACGACCTCGGTGTCTCCAACAACGACCTCTACGAGGTGTTTCGCGGTGTGCGGACGGCCAGAACGTACGCGAACCGCTACGAGACCCACTACGACGCCTACCCCGAGATCCGCGGCGGGTTCTTCAACTGGCGTGACGACCGCGACCAGCTCGACAGCGCCTACTACGACGCACTCGAACTGGGCAGTGCCGACCGAAAGTACTGACCGACCCGGTCCGTGGCACCGTCAGACGTATGTTGCAGAGCGGGTAACAGCGGGTATGGACGACGGTGTGTGGGTGAGCCTCTTCTCGGGCGGGAAAGACTCCTCGTGGGCGCTGTACCGGGCACTCGAACGGGGGCTCCCGGTCGAACGGCTGCTGACAGTTCACCCCGACGGGGACTCGTACATGTACCACGTGCCGGCGACAGAGCTGGCGGGGCTGGCCGCCGAGAGCATCGGCATCGACCTGGTCGAGCTGCGACCGGACGCGTTCGACGGCACGGATGCCGCCGAACGCGGTGACGCCGAACTCGAACCGCTGGAGGCGGCGCTTCGAGAGCTCGACCGGGAGACGGGTCTCGCCGGTGTGACGGTCGGTGCGGTTGCGAGTGAGTACCAGCACTCCCGGGTGAGCGGAATGGCCGACCGTCTCGGCGTCGACGTGTTCGCCCCGCTCTGGGAGGCGGCCCCGTACGACGCCGCCCGGGCGATGCTCGATGCCGGGTTCGAGATCCGCATCATCGCGGTGGCCGCCGCCGGTCTCGACGAGTCCTGGCTCGGGCGACGGCTCGACGCCGACGCTCTCGGGGCACTCGAGAGCCTCGAAGCGGAGTACGGTGTCCACCCGCTCGGCGAGGGTGGCGAGTTCGAGACGCTCGTCACCGACGGCCCGCACATGGACCGCCGACTGGAGCTGGAGTACACCGCCGAGTGGGACGGTACACGGGGGCGTCTACGGGTCGAGGACGCCCGGCTCGGACCAGCCTGACCGTCGACGTCCGTTCACCGCACGAACTGACGGCTGTTCAGGCCGTACCGTCGATGTGGTCGACCGGGGTGACCGAGTAATCGAGCGAGAGCGTGTCCTGTGTCGCGCGGATCTTTCCGACGAACGTGGCTATCTCCTCAAGCCCCCCCTCGACGATGAACAGCTCCATGCAGTAGTGGTCGCCGACGTGGTTGTGGACGTGGGAGGTAACCATCTCCTCGTGCTCGTGACGGAGCTGCATCATCTCGTGTTCGACGTCACTCTCCTCGAAGTCGAACAGGACAGTCACCGTCCCCATCAGGCTGCGACCCTCGAGTTTGCTGTCCTCGAACTCGTTCAGCAGGTTCCGGGCGGCGTCCCGGACGACCTCACTGCGGCCCGTGTAGCCGTGGTCCTCGGCGAATCGGTCGACGCTATCGAGTAGCTCCTCCGGCATCGAGACACTCACAACTGTCATGTCAGTCTGTCCGTGCGGGCGAGTAATAGCGCTTTATACCGCAAGCGACGTCGACGGTCATAACGCCCCGCCGGGTCTGCTCACACCGGGCGGCCCTCGGCCCAGGACTCGGCGACCGCAAACGAGAGCGTGCTCCCGAGACCGAGGAGTGTGCCGGTCGTGAGCATCAACGCGAGAAACTCGAGCGAGCTGTCCCCGAGCAGGAAGCTACTGACACCGTGTAACACAGCAGTGATGGCGAGCACGTAGAACGGGGCGTTGAGGTACGGCCAGCGGAACTCGCCGGCGAGATACTCCTCGGTGACCCGGCCGAAGCTGGCGGTCACGCCGGCCGCGGCGGCCCACCGGAGGGCACCGGAGACGAACGCGGCGGCCGTCTCGAGAGCCGTCTGCCCGCTCCGGAGTCCCTCGACGGCCTCGGCTCCGCTCACGACACCGACCACCACCAGCGCCGCGACGACCACGTGGGTGACAATCGTCACCCGACCGGTGAACAGTGCCCGCCGGGTGCGGGCGACCCGGCGGCCGAGCCACCGGTGGACGCCGAACCCCCGACCGAGCAGATACAGCCCGAGCAGCCCGGAGAGGATACCCAGCACCGTGCCCGGGAACCCGAGCAGGTTGGCCACGAGGGCGAGCGGGTAGATCAACAGCAAGATTCCGATCGGCACCAGCAGCGTCCCCCGGGTTTCGGGGTCTGCGAGCACCTGTTTCAGCGTGTAGTACGCCGATTCGAGCTCCTGTGCCTGTCGAACCACGACCCGACGGACACCGTCGACGGTCACGCGCGAGCGGATGACCGGCACCACCGACTCGTCCTGTGCACCGTCGGTGACGACGATGGCCCGCGGGTCGGTGGCGTCGAGAGTGTCGAGCACCGTGTCGAGCTGTGCCCCGACCCGTCGGCTCCCCTCGATGTCGCGACCCTCCTCGCCGGTGACGGCGGCCACCTCCACCGGGTCGTCGACCGTGCGGGCGATGCGCAACCCCTCGAACAGCACGTTCACGTCGCTGTCCTCCGGGTCGGCTGTCGCCAGCGCGACTGCCGCGTCCCGGACGGCCGTCTCGCCGATAGCCGGCGTCTCGACGCCGGCCTTTCGACCGAGATCGTCGTCGCGGTCGACACACAACACCAGCAACATGCCGCCGGCTACGGTGTCCTGATACATCTGTGTTCGCCCGTTGTCTCCGCCCGTGACCACTCCCCCGGCCGGCAGACCCGGTTCAGACAGGCGATTTAAGCCAGTCAGACACGAACGTCGGGTATGACCGTCGAGGTGGAGCGGTCGTTCGATGTCGACGCCCCGCGGAGGGCGGTCTGGGACCTGCTCGCCGACGACGGGAACAGGGCCCGGGCTATCGACGTGGTCGACAGCTTCGAGAGTGCGGGTGAGGAGACGGTCTGGCAGGTCGCCCTGCCGGGTCCGCTCGGCAGTCGAACGATGGCCGTCCGAACCCGTGACCTCGAACGGAACCCGCCGGGGTACGTGAACTTCGTCGGTCGGTCGAAGGCGATGGACGTGACCGGCGAACACGAGCTGACCGAGCGGCAAACGGGCTGTCGTGTCCGCAACCGGTTCGTCGTCGACGGCAAGCTCCCCGGTGTCGAGCGGTTCTTTCGACGCACCGTCGACGACGAGATAACGAACATAATGGAACTGGTGCCGACCACAGTCCGGCCCGTCGACAGGTGAGACCGCCCGTCACCCGGCGGTCGGTCCCGGACTGCCGCGGGTCAGCGTATCTTGCGGACGTCACTGATACGGAACCCGGAGTCACCGAGGTCGGCCTCGAACTGGACGAGTTCGTCCTCGTCGATCTGCGAGAGCACACCCCGGAAGCTCTGAAGCACCACTGTGCGCGCGAGCATACTCCCGCCGCTCGACCAGTCGAACCGGAGTGTTCCGGTGCAGCTCCCGACGAGCTGGCCCTCCTCGGTGTCGGTGAGTGCCTCGTGGTCGACGTGTAACAGGATGAGGCTGTTCCAGGACTGAGAGACCCGCCGGAGCCCCTTTACCAGGTAGACGATATCCGCCCACTCGAGCTGTTCGCCGGTGGCACTCACCAGGTCCGACAGCGAGTCGATGACGACGAGACTGTCCGGGGCGCGGTTGTTCAGCATGTCGCCGGTGAAGTTCACCAGGCTCTGCTCCTCACCGGGGTAGAGGCTCCGGTCGCTGTCCTCGTCGACGTACCACTCCCGCGGGAGTGAACTGTTCCGAAAGTACTCGTTTGCGAGCGACTGGAAGTTGATGTGTGCGAGCCCCGCCTCGGCGAGTTCGGTCTCCATCGACAGCTCGAGATTCTTCCGGAGCTGTGCCTCGCTGTCGGTAAAGGAGAGGTAGTGGACCTCCTCGGGAAGGATCGCGTTTGGCGGCTGTCGCCCGTAGTGAAGCGAGAACAGCTCCCGGTCGGTGTGAGCCACCCCGTTCATCACCGCGGAGGTGTACATGAACTCCCGTGCACCTGCCCCGGCCTCGCCGGCCAGCAACACCACACTACCCCGGGGGGCACCCCCACCGAGCGTGGTGTCCAGACGGCTGATGCCAAACGGAATCCGCTCCATACCATACTGAATCTCGCCACGGTATTAACTCTTGTAACCGCTCCCCGTGCAGACCCCACAGCCGACAGCCCAGACCACAGCGCTCGGCACACCTGTCGAGAACGAACGACTCACCGGTCACCCCGGACAACCGCCAGCCCGGGGACTCGACACAGGCCCCCGAAAAGTACATAGCCGAACCGCCACACCCCGAGGTATGGAACGAGAGACGACGCGCCGTGCCGTGCTCGGTGCGGCGCTGGGCGCCGGTGTCGTCGGGGGTCTGTTCTCGCCGGTGAACAGCTACCTCCGACAGTTCGCACCGCTTTCTGGCTCCGTCTGGGGGGCCTCCCGCACGGACCGCCAGTCGACGGTGGACAGCCCGTACGGTCCCGCCGAGGTCCGCTACGACGAGACGGGTGTCCCCGCCGTGACCGCCGACGACGAGGGGGCTCTCTACTTTGCCGCGGGGTACGTGCAGGCAACCGACCGGCTGTTTCAGATGGATCTTCAGCGTCGCCTGTTTCGGGGTGAGCTCTCGGCGGTGGTCGGCTCGGCCGCGGTGGATTCAGACAGGTTCCACCGCGAGATGATGTTCGCCGAGGCCGCCGAAGCAACCGCCGACCACGTTCGGGGGACACCGGCCGGGCCACCGGCCGAGGCGTACGTCGACGGCATCAACGCGGCCATCGAGCGGGAGTCAGCTCCGGTCGAGTTCCGGTTGCTCGATTACGAACCAGAGCCGTGGCGGCTGGCCGACTCGATGGTCGTCGAGAAGCTCATCGCGTGGGGGCTCACCGGGAGCTTCCGGACACTACGGAAGACGCTCGTCGCCGACCAGTTCACCCCGGAGATGGCAGACCAGCTCTACCCCGACCGGTTCGACGACCGCCCGCCGGTCGTCCGGTCGTTTCACGACCCGGAGACGTTCGGTGCGGGGCTCGGTATCGACCCGGCGGGTGAGACGGACGTCGGCCCGACAGTCCAGCAGGGGACTGTCGACTGGCTGACGCGGTTCGAGCCGGACCAACAGCTCGGCTCGAACAGCTGGGTGGTCGGTCCGGAGCTCGCGGGCGGCGACAGCCCCATCGTCGGCAACGACCCGCACCTGAACCTGCAGGCCCCTCCGGTCTGGTACGAGATGCACCTCGACGGGCCCACACACCGTGTCCGCGGCGTGACGTTCCCGGGTGTCCCGTTTATCATCATCGGCGAGAACGACCACGGGGCCTGGGGGTTCACCAACGTCGGCGCGGACGTCGTCGACTTCTACACCTACGACCAGGGCCCCGACGGTGAGAGCTACACGTACGGCGAGCAGACCCGCGAGTTCGACAGCAGGACCGAGGAGATAGAGGTCGCCGACGGCTCGAACGAGACCGTCGAGCTCAAACAGTCGGTTCACGGCCCGGTCGTCACGGAGGCAACACAGGAGGTCGGTGTCGCCTGGACCGGTCACGCGGCCACCGAGACGACACTCGCCGTCTACGAGCTCACACACAGTGAGAGTGTCACAGACGTGCGCGACGCGGCGGCGAAGTTCGAGGTGCCGACACAGAACCTGGTGTACGGCAACCGCGAGGGCGGTCGGCTGTTCCAGGTGACCGGCCGGCTCCCGGTCCGGCGGGTCGACGGGACCGTGGTGGGCGGGAACCGGGTGTTCGATGGCTCGGCTCGGGAGGCCGAGTGGGGTGGGTTCGACCCGTTCGAGCGGCCACCAGCCTGGGAGAGCTCACCCGGTGACGACCCGCTCTCGTGGGTGCCGTTCGAGGAGAACCCCCACGTCGAGGACCCCGCCTACCTGGCGACGGCGAACCAGCAGACCGTGGCCGACGACCGCCTCGCGTACTACCTGGGTGTCTCGTTCGACCCGGGCTACCGCGGCGAGCGCATCTACTCCCTGCTCGACGAGCGCGTCGAGTCGGGTGAGAGCCTCGACCTCGAGTTTCTCCGGGAGGTGGGCCGGGACACCCGCGACGGGCGGGCAGTCGCGCTCGTCGACAGCCTCGTCGCGGCGGCCCGCGGGAGTGAGGACGACGACCTGGTCGAGGCTGCGGACACACTCGACAGCTGGGACCACCGGATGACGGTCGACTCCTCGGCGGCACTCCTGTTCGACCGCTGGATGGACCAGTACCGTGACGAGCTGTTCGAGACGGCGTTCGCGGATGCCGACCTCGGCGAGGAGTACTACCCCGCCGACGGGGCGATCGAGCAGCTTCCCCCGGACAGCGCCTGGTTCGGACCCCGCAAGCGGGACGCGGTCATGCGCAGGGCACTCCGGTCGGCACTCGACGAGAGAGACGCGTCCGGCGAGACCGTCTACGGCGACCGGTCACACACCGGGCGAATCGGGCACCCCCTCGGGCTGGACTTTCTCGCGTACCCCGAACACCCGCGTGCGGGGTCGAGCGAGACGGTCCAGAACTTCGACCACGAGGACTCCCGGGGCGGGAGCTGGGAGATGCAGGTCGACCTGGACGGTGAGTTTCTCGCCGTGCTCCCGGGGGGCAACTCCGGGCGGTACTTCTCCGAGCACTACGACGACCAGATCGCCCGGTGGGCCCGCGGCGAGTACCGCTCGCTCTCGCGGACACCCGAGGGTGACCTGACCGTCGAGTTCCGGGCGGAGGACGGATGAGCGACGACGCCGCGGGTCCGGTGGTGGCCGCCAGCGAGCAGTTGGGCCGTGTCCGCGAGGAGTCGGGTCCACACTGGGTGGCACTGGTAGTCGCTCTCGTCGTCGGGCTGGTGCTGTCGACGGTCCACTGGCTCGGTCTGGTCGTCGGTGGGGCACTCGTCGGCCTGGTCGCGGCCAGCCTCCGGCGTGCCGTCGTCGCCGCACTCGGGTTCGGTGTGCTCGTCGTGCTGGTCTGGGGGGTCTCGCTCGCGCTCCCCGGCGCGCTGGGCGCGGTGCGTGCGACCGGTGAACTCGCCGGGCTCGGTGTCGCTATCGCGCTCGCTGCACCCGTGGTCGGTAGCCTCGCCCGGGCTGTCGTCTGAGTACCCCCGTTTTCTCACCCGCGCCGGAGCAGAAACCCGAGCGCGACGAGCACAGCTCCGACTACCACGCTCACACCGACCACGACGACTGTCTCGTCGACGACGGCGGCGGTGAGCGTCGCCAGCGTGGCCGCGGCCATCGCCAGCCCGAGCACCACGAGCTCCGGTCGGTCGAAAAGCCCCGCGCCCCCACTCGGGGGCTCTGCCAGCCGCTCGTCCACGTCGACGGTGGTCTGTGCCGCCTCTGGGTCTCTCACCTCGACGTCGATGACGCGCTGCTCGGCGCCGTACCCGGTCGACAGCTCGAGTGTGCCGTACGCGGCGTCCCGCTCCAGGCCACCCGTATCCACGTCGATACGCACCCGTCGCTCCCCGCTCCCCGGCACGTGACGGTTACCCGCGTCGACGGTGACAGCCCGCGAGAGACTGTCGTCGGTGTTCAGGTGGACGTGTGTCGCCTCCCCGTGGTTGACGAACCGGACGTCGAACGAGTCGGTCACCTCGACGGTGTCCGGCACGTCGAGCTCTCGCCGGCCGTCACGGTTGACGTGCACGGGTAACTCGTCGGTCACACCTGAGAGTCTGCGTGGACAATAAAAAAGCTTCAGGCCCGACCGGGGGTCCCCCGGAGCCGTGGCCTATACCGAGGCCTGCAACACGTCGATGTCGGCGGCATCGACGGCCTCGACATCGAGATGCATCGGGACGTACTCCCGGCGCTCGTATCTCTCCTGCTCGTCTGCAGCACCGACCGTACACCAGAGCTGTGGGCGGTCTGGCCCGTGCCAGTCACCCTGGCGGTTGATGCCGAAGCAGACGTACCGCTCGCCGTCGTACTCGATGATCGCCCCCTTCCGGATACCGGGGTCCCCGCGAACGATGAGCTTCCGCATACCCAGTTTTCAGCCGAACTGGGGTTAAGAACTTTCGACCCCGAGGCCGACCCACTCCTGTCACAAGCCTCATGAGTGACCGCACTGAACGGTAGGCCGATGCAGTTGCTCGCTGCCGGAGCCCTCCGGGTCGACACGGTATCTACTGCCGCGACAGCCGTGCCACTGACCGTCGAACTCCTCGGCCAGTCGGTGTCGAAGACCACGTTCGCCGCGCTCGGGGGACTCGTTATCCTGGTGTTGCTCGTGCTGTCCGCGTTTTTCTCCTCCTCGGAGATCGCGATGTTCGCGTTTCCGGACCACCGTATCGAGGCAGTCGTCGGTGAGGGCAGACCCGGGGCAAAGACGCTGCGTGCACTGAAACGGGACCCACACCGCCTGCTCGTGACGATTCTCGTCGGCAACAATCTCGTCAACATCGCGATGTCGTCTATCGCGACGGGGCTGCTTGCGCTTTTTCTGAGCCAGAGCCAGGCGGTGTTTCTGGCGACGTTCGGGATTACGGCGCTCGTGTTGCTGTTCGGTGAGAGCGCGCCAAAGTCCTACGCGGTCGACAACACGGAGTCCTGGGCGCTGCGCACGGCCAGACTGCTGAAACTCGCCGAGTACCTGCTGTTGCCGCTGGTTGTTCTTTTCGACTATCTCACCCGGGCGATAAACAGGGTCAGCGGCGGCCAGGCCCCCATCGAGGAGGGGTACATCACGCGCGACGAGATCCGGGAGATGATACGGAGCGGCGAGCGCGAGGGGGTCATCGAGGAGGAAGAGCGGGCGATGCTCCAGCGAACCCTCCGGTTCAACCGGACGATCGCGAAGGAGGTGATGACCCCCCGGCTCGACATGACTGCCGTCTCCAAGAGTGTCTCGATGGACGAGGCCATCGAGATATGCATCCAGGCTGGCCACAACCGTGTGCCCGTCTACGAGGGCTCACTCGACAACGTCATCGGCATCGTCGAGATCTCTGACCTGGTCCGGGACCGACACTACAACGCCGACGGCATCGACCTCGGGGACCTCATCGACCCGACACTGCACGTTCCAGAGTCGAAGAACGTCGACGAACTGCTCGCCGAGATGCGCGAGCAGCGCCTCGATATGGTGATCGTCATCGACGAGTTCGGCACGACCGAGGGGCTCGTCACCATCGAGGACCTCGTCGAGGAGATCGTCGGCGAGATCCTGGAGGGCGGCGAGGACGAGCCGATCGAGCGCATCGACGACTCGACGGTGCTGGTGCGAGGTGGGGTCAACATCGACGTAGTCAACGAGCAACTCGGTATCGACCTGCCCGAGGGCGAGGAGTTCGAGACCGTCGCCGGGTTTCTGTTCAACCGGGTTGGCCGGCTCGTCGAGGAGGGCGAGATAATCGACTACGACGGGCTCGAGATCCGCGTCGAAGAGGTCGAGAACACCCGTATCACCTCGGCGCGCATCACCGGTGTCGGCGAGAAGCAGCCGTCGAGCGCGACCTGAGCCGCGGCCAACGAGCACGGGTTCGACCGAGTCCAACACGGCTGTCGGCGACCGACACCTGACCGGCAGCGTTAACCGCTCCCGGGCCGGCCGTTCGGGTATGACGGAGTTTTCGAGCCGTGTCGAGCAGGTATCGATAAGCGGTATCAGGGAGGTTTTCGAGGCTGCCGGCGAGGACGCGATCAACCTCGGTCTGGGACAGCCGGACTTCCCGACACCGGCACACGCAAAGGAGGCCGCCGTCGCGGCCATCGAGGCCGGTGACGCCGACGGGTACACCTCGAACAAGGGGACACGGGAGCTCCGGGAGGCGATTGCTCGAAAATACGACCGCGAAAACGAGTTCACGGTCGACCCGGCGAACGTCATCGCCACGGCCGGCGGCAGTGAGGCCCTCCACGTCGTCATGGAGGCCCACGTCGATGCCGGCGACGAGGTCATCATCCCCGACCCCGGGTTCGTCTCCTACGACGCGCTGACACGACTGGCCGGCGGACAGCCTCGACCGGTCGGATTGCGCGAGGACCTCACCCTCGACCCGGCGGCGGTGGAGGCTGCAATCACCGACGAGACCGCCGCGTTCGTCGTGAACAGCCCCGCCAACCCGACCGGTGCGGTCCAGTCCGTCGAGGACATGCGCGGGTTCGCCCGCATCGCCGACGAACACGACCTGCTCTGTATCTCCGATGAGGTCTACGAGTCCATGATATTCGAGGGTGAACACCGCTCCCCGGCGGCGTTTGCCGAGACAGACAACGTCGTCGTGGTCAACGCCTGCTCGAAGACGTACTCGATGACCGGGTGGCGACTCGGCTGGGTCACCGCCAGCCACGACCGCATCGAACGGATGCTTCGGGTCCACCAGTACGTCCAGGCGTGTGCCTCGGCCCCCTCACAGTACGCCGCCGAGGCGGCGCTCTCGGGGCCACAGGAGCCGGTCGAGGAGATGGTCACAGCCTTCGAGCGCCGGCGCGACCTCGTGCTCGGGGAACTCGAGGAGATGGGACTGGACTGTCCGACCCCCGAGGGGGCGTTCTACGCGATGCCGCGTGTCCCCGACGGCTGGGTCGAGGAGGTGCTCGATCGGGGTGTCGTGGTCGTACCCGGCGAGGCGTTCGGTGACGGCGGTGCCGGCCACGCGCGCATCTCCTACGCGACCGACACCGACACGCTCCGCGAGGCACTCGATATCATGCACGAGGCGACCGCCGCTGTCCGGTGACGCTGTCGGACCCGGCCCCGAGCGGATCGTGTCGTCGGGTACGACCCCGCTTTGACCCCGTTACCGGAGCTGTCGCGTCGTGCTACCGGGGTCCCGCTCGGGTCGTACTGCCGGCGTCGACGTCGGCGGCCGCCGGTCCCCCGTCGCTCCGTATCCGGTGCCACAGGTGCACCAGTCGCCGCCGGGCCCGAACGACCACGAGCGCCAGCACCGCACCGGTCATCACGACCGGAGCGACGACAAACGCCACAACTGCCGCTACGGTCATCGAGTACGCGGCGAACGTCGCCACACCGCGTCTGTTCTGTTCCTCTGTCGCAGATGTCGAGTACGGGTGTACGTCGTACATCACGTGTAGATACAGACCCCCCACCCGAATAAGTGTAATCTGAAATACGTTTTTGTAACGGGCATTACTGGAATATCTTACAGTAGGCAGACCGGTTCGACAGTAGCCAGTGGCTGTCACACGCGCTCAAAAAATGTCCGGCAGTCGACCGACTGCCGTTAGTTGTGGATGCCCATCGCTTCGATCTGTTCTTGATAGCGGTTCCGGATCGTGACCTCGGTGACCTGCGCGACGTCGGCGACCTCACGCTGGGTCTTTTTCTCGTTGCAAAGCAGTGAGGCCGCGTAGATGGCGGCGGCCGCGTACCCGGTCGGGGACTTTCCCGAGAGCAGTCCCTGCTCTGCGGTCGTCTCGATTATCTCCTTTGCCTTTGTCTGGACTTCCCCGGAGAGATCGAGTTCGGAGCAGAACCGTGGAACGTACTTTTTTGGATCGACCGGCTCCATCTCCAGACCTAGTTCCTGTGAGATGTACCGGTACGTGCGGCCGATCTCCTTTCGCTCCACCCGGGAGACGTCCGCGATCTCCTCGAGACTGCGTGGGATACCCTGTTTTCGACAGGCCGCGTACAGCGCACTCGTCGCCACACCCTCGATAGAGCGGCCGCGGATGAGGTCGTCTTTTAGTGCACGCCGGTAGATGACCGACGCCACCTCCCGTACCGACCGCGGGACTCCCAGTGCCGAGGCCATCCGGTCGACCTCGGACAGTGCGAACTGGAGGTTCCGCTCCCCGGCATCCTTTGTTCGGATGCGCTCTTGCCACTTGCGCAGACGGTGCATCTGACTCCGCTTTTTCGAGGAGATAGACCGCCCGTAAGCGTCCTTGTCCTTCCAGTCGATAGTGGTCGTCAGCCCCTTGTCGTGCATCGTCTTCGTCGTCGGCGCACCGACGCGGGACTTCTTCTGTCGCTCCTGGTGATTGAACGCCCGCCACTCCGGCCCCGGGTCGATGTTTCCCTCCTCCACGACGAGACTGCAGTCGTCACAGACGAGTTCCCCTCTGTCGGCGTCTTTGACTACACTGTCCGACCCACACTCCGGACACGTCGACACGCGTTCGCTGTTCCCCTGTTCACCGATAGATTCCCGCTCACGCTCCCGCTGGCGGCTAGCCCGTGTCATCGCATTTTTGTAGTAGTAGTATGAGATTATATAAAACTTGCGTAAAATCTATTAATTCTAGCGGTATCCCCAGACGGTGACGCTGTCACGGGCCGA
>JAQCNM010000143.1 GCA_028275025.1 Halovenus sp. | reverse complement strand
TTGTCTGGACGGGGCTGCTCATCACGTCGTAGACCGGGATATCGAGCACCCGGTCCCGGTCGCCGGAGCGGTCACCTTTCTGCTGACGCTCCATGTCCCGAACGGCGAAGCTGGCGATATCGTGGGTCGTCACGATACCGACCAGCCGGCCGTCGGAGTCGAGCACCGGTAGCCGGGAGACACCGTGCTCGCGGAGCAGGTTGATCGCCCGTCCGACACTCGTCTGTTCGTCGACGGTGACGACCTGCTCGGTGTAGATATCGGAGACATCGAGCGCGTCGAGATTCGACAGCACCGCCTCGAGAATGTCGTCGGCCGTGACCACCCCCCAGAGCGAGCCGTTCTCGAACACGGGAACGGTCTTTGCGCCACCTTCGACGAGCACACGCGCCACCTCGCGAACGTCGTCCTCCCGCCCGACCTTCGGTGCGGGCTGCACCAGTCCGCGCACCTTCGCGCTGTCTTGCACGTGAGACTGGACCAGTTGGCGCTCGTTGATAACACCCGCGTACTCGCTGTCCTCGGTGACGACGAACCCTTTCGGGTTCTCCTGTTCGAACCGCGAGCGTACCTTCGAGAGCCGTTCCTCGATATCGACAGTCACGTACTCACGGGTCACGATGTCTGCAATATTCATCTCTACGTGGCGTTCGATTCCTGCGACTATGAAAGTTGGTTTCGGTTCCACACGCCGAGACCACCCCCTGCCGGGCAGACGGGGCGGACTCTCACCCCGGCGAAACGACCTGTTCCGTCCGTGGTCCGTCACGCCCCACGAGCAGCACCGACTGCCGACTCCCCTGTGCGAGTTCGCCGCGACCGCCGGGGCTGTCACGCTCGGCCCGACGAGCGTCGCCCGCACGTGAGCATCCGCGTTGTCTCGGTGTCGACTGTCCTCGGACACTCAGAGCAGAGCGGAGACATCAATCGGTCGGCACCAGACGCTTTTCGAAGTGGACGAGATCGTACTCGCCGTACACCGAACTGTCGACCTGCTCGTACCCGGCCCCCGAGTACAGGGTGAGTGCACGGCCCTGGCGCTGGGCGGTCGTGGCGAGTACGTACGAGAACCCCGCCCTCCGGGCACGCTCCTCGAGTGCCTCGAGCAGGACCGTCCCGTACCCCCGGCCCTGTAGAGGCGGTGCGACCCGCATCCGGTGGAGTTCTGCGGCCGCCTCGACCGTTCGCTCGTCGTCGTACCCCGCCTCGTTCGGGAGGAACCCACCCATCGCCGCCACGAGCCCGTCGACGGTCTCGAAACTGTCGGGGTCGGTCGCGTCGAACAGCCCCGCGGCGTCCGCGGGGTCGACCACCCCGACGAGAAACGTCCCGCCGCTGTCGAGGTAGACAGAGTCGACCCGTTCGACGTCTCCGTGACCCGGGATGTCGGTCGGGTCGGTGCCGGCGACACGCATCGCCCACCCGTCGAGTTCGGCCACCGCGTCGGCGTCATCCGGCTCGTACTGTCGAAAGAGGATGTCGTCGGTCATTCTGGTCTGTCCCGGCGGATACACTCGCCGGGGTCGGTGTGTGTGCCGGTGCCGAGAACGACCCCGGCGTTCAGGCTCGTGTCGATACCCGTCTTCGCCCCGTCTCCGACCACGACACCGAACTTCCGCCGGCCCGTCGAAACCCGCTCACCCTTTACCGTCATCCGCACGGGCTGGTCGTCGTGGCGGAGGTTGGCGACGATCGTGCCCGCTCCGAGGTTAACCTCCCGCCCGAGCACACTGTCCCCGACGTACGAGAGATGCGGGACACTCGTTCCCGACATTATCACACTGTTTTTTATCTCGACACCGTGGCCAACCTCGACGTTCTCACAGAGCAGTGTCCGCCCGCGAACGTAGGCGTTCGGACCGACGTGTGCGCCGGCCCGTACGAGCGCGGGTCCCTCGATGACGACCCCGGGCTCGACGTGTGCATCCGACTCGACGACCACCGGACCCTCGAGTGTGGCGCTGTTGGCCACCAGCCCGTCGACTCGCTGTTCGAGCTCACTCAGCTTCCACTCGTTTGCCGCGAGCAGTTCCCAGGGTCGGCCGACGTCGAGCCAGCGCTCTGCCGTGACCAGCGTGACGTCGAACCCATCGACCACCCGCGCGACGACGTCGGTTATCTCCTGCTCGCCGCGTGTAGACTCCGGCACGTCGAGCCACTCGCTCGCGATGGCCGGAAACACGTAGCCGCCGGCGTTCGCGAGCGACGATGGCGGGTCCGACGGTTTCTCCACGATGCCGGTCACGCGACCGTCTGTGGCGGAGACCACCCCGTAGTTCCGTGGGTCCGCCACAGGGGACCCGACCAGTGCCGGCCCGCGCTCGTACAGTCTCGTGACCGTCGCCGGGTCGTAGAGGTTGTCGCCGTTGAGCACGGCAAAGGGACCGTCGAGGTGCGGGCGTGCCGCGCGCACGGCGTCGGCGGTGCCGCGCTGGCGCTCCTGTCGAACACTCGTCACCGGTACGCCCCGGTAGCTGTCACCGAAGTACCCGCGAACGGCTGCCGCCTCGTAACCAACGACCACGAGTAGCTCCGACGCACCGGCCTCAACGGCCGCGTCCGCGACGTGTGCGACGAGCGGCCGGTCGGCCACGGGGAGCATCGGTTTCGGTGTCGTCTCGGTCAGCGGGCGCATCCGCGTCCCCTGCCCTGCGGCGAGAATGACCGTCTGCATGCTCCGACAAGCGGTGGCACCGACATATGGGTATCGGCCGGGCTCCGCGAGCGACCAGCACAACGCCTTTG
>JAQCNM010000135.1 GCA_028275025.1 Halovenus sp. | reverse complement strand
TCCCACGGAGCAACCGCCGAAGCGCCATACCCGAACGTAGGGTGAGCCCCACTAAAGACTGCCGGCGTCACGAGGCGAAGGTTTTTGCCAGCCAGGTGCCGTCGAAACTACATGGAGCCGAGCACGGGGGTGTCCTGGTGAACCGAGAGTTTACCGAGGTGACCGTCGTTGGCGACGACAGGACCGGACTGATAGCCAGCGTCACGTCGTTGCTGTTCGAGCGCGGAATCAACATCGAGGATCTCGACCAGGCGGTCCGGGAAGGTGTGTTCCGGATGTCGATGCGCGTCGACACGGCGGAGATGGTCTGCACGCGGGAGACACTGCGGGCGGATCTCTCCGACCTGGCCGACGAACTCGACGTCGACGTGCAGGTCAGGTTCCCGTCGGAGCGAGAGACCTCCCGCATCGCCGTGCTCGTCACGAAGGAATCACACTGTCTCGAGGCCATCTTCGAGGCCTGGGCCGACGGCCGTCTCGACGCAGACGTGAGTGTCGTCATCGGGAACCACCCCGACCTGGCGCCGCTCGCCGACCGGTACGACGTACCCTTTCACGATATCGGCGACGAGAAGGGCACCCCCGACGAGACGGAACTGCTCGAGCATCTCGAGACCTACGACGTCGACCTGGTGGTGCTCGCGCGGTATATGCGGATTCTCAGCCCCGACGTGGTGTTTCGCTACCAGAACCGCATCATCAACGTGCACCCGTCGCTGTTGCCGGCGTTTCCGGGGGCGGAGGCGTACCTGCAGGCCCTGGAGGCAGGGGTTCGTATCGCCGGTGTCACCGCACACTACGTCACGACCGACCTGGACCAGGGACCTATCATCGCCCAGCGGGCGTTCAACGTGCCACCCGGGGCCGAGGTGGCGGACCTGGAGCGGTTGGGTCAGCCACTCGAGGCGGCGGTCCTGCTCGCGGCCATCGACCTGCATCTCGACGACGCCCTGGCGGTCCACCGCGGCCGGACACGGTTGCGCGACCCCGAGGAGACCGGACCACAGCTCGGTGCGCCAGGGGCACTGGACGAGACGAACCCGGACCGTCCACTCGACGGACTCGGCGAGGCTATCGCCGACCAGACCGAGGAGTGAGACCGGCGAGCCACACCGGCCGGGTCGACAGACCGGCACGGCCGGGACACCCCCCACTCGAACCCAACCCCGGGTCGGCGGAGTCGCGCGTTCCCGCAGTTCGGTCTCGTGGCCGTCGGTCCGTATCGGGGCCGGCGGGACGGTCGAAGCGCATCGAAGGCGGTGGAGCCGGTGACTGACTACTTCCCCCAGAACGGGTTACGCTTGCGGTGGCGGTCGAGGTACATCGAGAGCGCCTCGCGCTCGTCTGCCGAGAGCTCCTCGGTGAGCTCCTGTTCGAGGATCTTTGCGTGTTTCTCCGGGAGTTCGACCCAGAGCTCCTCGCCCTCTTTTATCTGGCGGCCGACCGTCGGCCCGTCGATAGAGACGGCGACGCGCTCGCCGGTGCGAGCCTCGTCGACGTCCTCACCCCCGTCCTGAATCGACTTGAGCACACCGACGCGCTCGGGTTCACGTCCCTCGAAACGCACCACCCGGGAGTTGCGCTGGAGCAGACCGCCACGGACCTCGACACCGACGACCGCGGGGTCTGACTGACGAAACGTGTGGTCGGGGAGAAGCTTGAACCGGGCCGGGCGGGTGATCTTGTCGAGAATCTGCTCCTGCTGGGCCTCGTCGATCGCCGCGACGTGCTCCTCGTAGCTCTCGACCAACCGGTAGATGACGTCGTGCTCGAACAGGGTGACGTCCTCCTGCTCGGCGAGACTGCGGGCGTCGTCGAGCACGTCGACGTTGAACGCGAGAATCGCCCGGTGACGGTCGTTGTTTGCCGCCGACGCCATGCGCACGTCTCGGGGAGCAACAGCGCCCACCTCGGCGTGCATAACCGGAATCTCCTCGTCCTCGTCACCCGCGAGGGTGCTCGCGAGCGCTTCGAGACTACCGAGGGTGTCTGCCTTTACCGAGATACCTTCCTCGACAGTCGAGACCTGTATCTCGGCGATCTCGGCCTCGACCTCGTCGAGAACTGTCGACAGGTCACGGTCACGGACCACCCGGACGGGTGCCCCGGCCATCGCGTCGTCCAGGTCGGGGCCGGCTATCTTCACCCCCTCGGCGGCCGCGACCGACCCCACCTGTTCGAACTCACCCTCGCCACGGATCTCGGCGAGTGGCTTTGGCTGTAACAGCGCCCGGACGGTCGTCACGATCGGCTCCGGAAGCCCGCCGACGACGAGCTGGTCGTCGGTACGGACCGTCCCGTCGTACACCACCGTGTCGACAGTCGTGCCGAACCCGCGGGTGTCCTTTACCTCGAGAACCGTCCCGACGCCCGGCCCGCCGGCGTCGACTGTCATCTCGTCGCGGAGGTACCGCTGGGAGAGCCCCATCAGCACCGTCAGCAGGTCCGGAACGCCCTCGCCGGTCTCCGCGGAGACCGGGACGACACCGATGTTGCCCTGGAAGTCGGTCAGCCGCCAGTACATGTCCGCCGAGAACCCCTCGTCGGAGAGTTGGCCGATTATCTCGTAGAGTCGTTCGGTGAGGTCCGACTCGACGCGGTCGCTCTGTGCCTCGATAGCCACTTTCGAGGGGCGGTCGGCAACGGGATTCCAGCCCGGAACCGTGTCGATCTTGTTCGCGGCGACGACAAACGGGGTCTCGGTGCGGCGCAGAATGTCGATCGCCTCGTGGGTCTGTGGCTGGAACCCGTCGGTGACATCCACCACGAGCACGGCGATATCGGCGAGAGCACCGCCGCGGGAACGCAGCGTCGAAAACGAGTGGTGACCCGGCGTGTCGATGAACAGCAACCCGGGCAGGTCGAAGTCGGTCGGGTCGACGAGTTCACCCGCGATCTCCGAGACGACCTCAAGCGGGACGGCTGTCGAGCCGATGTGCTGTGTTATCGCACCCGACTCTCCCTCGCTGATCGCCGAGCCGCGGATCATGTCGAGCAGACTCGTCTTTCCGTGGTCGACGTGGCCGAGCACCGCCACTATCGGTGTTCTGACGCCCGTCGAGTCCTCCTGTGCAGTCATCGCCGGTCACCCGATAACGTACGTACACAAACCGGTCGTCACAATTAAAAGGCTCGGCTCGCATCGACGCCGGTATCGCCGACGGCCCGTGGTCTCTCGGAGCCAGTAGGTCGGAGCGGCGGTCTCGGACAGCATGTGCCCACACTGTTGTGACTTCTCCCAGGATCGAAGTCGTGGGCTTTCCTTTACTATGGTAGCTTCGTGGAACGGGCACCCGGGGTGGCGAGATGTACTATCTGCTTACAGCCGACAGCATCAGGCGGCGTCGGGGTCGTCACCGGGCGGACGGTCGTCGTCTGTATCCTCCCCTGTCGGGTCGGCGCGGAACTCGCTGAGAGCGGCACCGACGAGCGCACCGGTCGCACCACCCGTGCTCGCCGTCGACCTGCCGAACAGTCCACCGACAGCGGCACCGACCGCCGCGCCGACGGCCGCGTACATCGCCCGTCGCACTGCTCCTCTTATTCGACTCATGTGCGAACAGACGAACAGCACGCAGAAAAAACTGTACCCCGTGACCGGTCGAAAGAGCCACAAACCGATGGGTTGTACTGCGAGGTATGGATATCGCGGGTACAAAAAAGAAGGTCCAACGACTGATAAAGGTCGCCGAGGAGAGCTACAAGAAGATAAGCGAGCTTCTAGAGCGGATGGAGCGGCTCCAGAACGATCTCGAGACGACGAGCCGGCAGGTCGACCACATAGAGTACGAACTCGCCGAACAACGGGTGTTGCTCGAGGCGCTCGCCGAACAGCGTGGTGTCGACGTCGAGACAGTTCTGGCAGAGGCCGACCTGCCGCCGGAACCGGGGACCGACCTGGCGGCGGAGAGTGAGGAGACAGCCACGGAGCAGGCGACCAGTCGACCCTCCGCCGACACCAGTTCGGAGTGAACCACGGGAGCCGGGCCGTGAGGGAGCCACCCGCGTCCCGACCGGTGTGGGCAGGGGTCACAGGTCGTACCGGGGGTCGGGCCGGTCGACGTCGACCCCGCAGTCCTGCAACGCGTCGGTTGCCCGGACGACCGGTGCCGGTGACCGCTCGTCCAGTGGGTCGGTCTGTTCTGTTGCCCGTACCTCCCAGTCCCCGTCAATAACGACAGTCGCACGGGCGGGGATGTCGCTGTGTCCCTCCCAGTCGGCGAGCAGCAGGTCGTACGAGTCGGCGACACCGCCGTGGAAATCAGAGACAAGCGGAACCCCCAGGTCGTACTGTGTGGCGTAGGCAAAGTGGCTGTAGAGGCTGTCACCGGTCAGGCCGACAGTCAGGAGAGCCGGCTGCTCGTGCCAACCAGCCTCACAGACGGCACGCAGTTCGGCGGTACCGGTCGGCACGAACGCCGCCGGTTCGAACACCAGCACGACCGCACGGTGCTCCCGTAGTTCGGCAAACAGTTCGAGCAGTTCGACGTCGCCGTCGACGACCGCCGGTCTGATGAAGTCGGGTGCTTTCTGCCCGGTCGTGACCATACCCCGACTCGTGGCCCGGCAGACATGACTGTGGTGGAGAGCCGACTCTCGTGGCGGCCCACCCGGTGTCGAGTCCCGGAGAGTGAGGCCCTGTCGGAGAAATCGATATATCGCTCGACGGTTTATCTTGCCCAGGGTCGGGGGTGGTCTGCACGCTCCAGTCCGTGAGTTTCGACGAGTCACGGTGTCGCCGGGCCAGAGCGCCAGTCAAAGCGGTGGAAACCACGCGCGACGAGAACGGGCTTTCGGGGCCACCCGGGACAGGTTGTGTGCCCGGACACCGGGTCGAGGTGAGTCGGCCGAAGCACAGACGTTCCCGAGTAAACCACGTATCACGATACGAAACCGGCAACAGGCCACCCACGGTCTCGGATACGGGGTCTCCGCTCGCGAAAGAAGAGTCTTAAGTACACTCGTCAGGTAATGGGAGACACTATGGCAAACGGCAAGTACGCCGCGCGGAAGCTGAAGAAGGACCGCCAGAAACACCGGTGGTCCGACTCGGACTACGCGCGTCGGGCACGGGGTCTCGGCGAGAAGTCAGACCCACTCGAGGGTGCCCCACAGGCACGCGGTATCGTCCTCGAGAAGATCGGTATCGAGGCGAAACAGCCCAACTCGGCGATCCGAAAGTGTGTTCGGGTACAGCTCATCAAGAACGGCAAGCAGGTGTCGGCGTTCTGTCCTGGCGACGGCGCGATCTCGTTTATCGACGAGCACGACGAGGTGACAATCGCGGGAATCGGCGGTGCAAAGGGCCGTGCGATGGGTGACATCTCCGGTGTCAACTACAAGGTCGAGAAGGTAAACGGCGTCTCGCTCATCGAACTGGTGCGAGGAAACGCGGAGAAACCGGTGCGATAATGTCGACAGAACAGCCAGACCCCGACGCAGCCGCCGAGGAGGCATCGGCCAGACTGTTCGGTCGGTGGCCGGTCGAGAATATCGAGTTTCGCGACGTCTCCACCGAGCGTTACATCACCGTCACGCCGGTTGCCCACACGATGGGGCGTCACGCCGACAAGCAGTTCAAGAAGAGCCAGATCAGCATCGTCGAACGGCTGATAAACCGGTTGATGCAGACCGACGAGAACACCGGGAAGAAACAGCTCACCACGCGGATGGTGCGTGAGTCGTTCGACATCGTCCACAGCCGCACGGACGAGAACCCGGTGCAGGTGCTCGTGCGCGCAGTCGAGAACGCGGCACCACGCGAGGAGACAGTCCGCCTGAAGTACGGCGGTATCTCGGTTCCAAAGGCCGTCGACGTCTCGCCACAGCGCCGGGTCGACCAGGCGCTCATGTTCATCGCACAGGGGGTTCACCGGTCGACGTTTAAATCAGAGACCGACGCCGCGGAGGCACTCGCCTCACAGCTGACAGGCGCGGCCAACAACGACGTCAACACATACGGTATCGAGCAAAAAGAGGAGAAAGAGCGGGTCGCCGCTGCCGCACGGTAGGTTCCGTTCTCGCCGCTACTCTGTCGTCAGAGGGTCGTACACGCGGGTTCAGACCGACCCTGCCGACACTCCGGGCCGACCAACGGGACCGGCGAGGTTCGCCACGAACAGCAACTAATAACCCCGCGGGGATCGAATGTTCGACGATGCCAACCGTAGAATATCTCAACTACGACGTGATCGACGACAAGGGCTGGGACATGTACGACCCCGACGTCTTCGAGAGGGCTGCCGAGGAGGGACTCTCGGGTGAGGATTACGGCACTCTCGACATCAATCCGGGTGAGTACATTCTCGAGGCCGCGGAGGCACAGGGCTACGACTGGCCGTTCTCCTGTCGCGCCGGTGCGTGTGCAAACTGCGCCGCTATCGTCATCGACGGGGAGATCAACATGGATATGCAACAGATTCTCTCCGACGAGGAGGTCGAGGAGAAAAACGTTCGTCTGACCTGCATCGGGTCGGCCGAGACCGACGAGGTGAAGATTGTCTACAACGCAAAACACCTCGACTACCTCCAGAACCGCGTCATCTGAGACGGGTTCCGTTCTCGATACCGAGAAGTCGTTAAGCTGTATCGACCAGCCGACCGGCCAGAAACTCCGCGACACAGTCGCCGACACGGGTACGCTGCCCGACGAAGAAGTGGTCGCCGGGAAACGCCTCGACGGTGTGGTCACGCTGTCGGGCCCGATCGACGACGGGGCTCCAGTCGGCGGTGTCGTCGCGCTCGCCGTAGACCACTTGCACGGGACAGGTGAGCGAGTCCAGGCCGGTCAGAACCCGCGCGCCGACACTGCCGGTCGCAGGGGCGAGCACCGACACGGCTGCGGGCTCGGTCGCCGGTGTGGGGTCGGCCATCGCCGCGAGCACGACCGCCGCGCCGAAACTGAACCCGAACAGACCGACCCGGTCGTACTCGCGTTGCCCCCACGACAGGGCCGTCCGGACGTCGGTCTGCTCGCCGGCGCCACCGTCCCAGGGCCCGTAGTCGAACCGCAGACAGTCGACCGAGTCCGGCAGTGCCTCACAGACGGCCCGGAGTCGGCTATCTGTTCGGTCACCGCCGGCCTGCGGGTGTGGCGGGCAGGCGACAACCACTGCCTGGCCGTCGCTGCCGTCGCGTATCGCGAGCAGTTCGCGGTCGTGACCGAGCCGAGTGTGCATACACCGATGTATCGATGTAAGATTTTTAAGTTTCGTCGGTTCGTTAGTGGGTGTATGGGAATACTTGCACGCACCTCGAACGTGATTCGGTCGAAGATAAGTTCCCTGCTCGACAGGGCCGAGGACCCGGCCGAGCAGTTGGACTACTCCTACGAGCAGATGCAGGACGAACTGCAGGACGTAAAACAGGGTATCGCGGACCTCACCACGCAGAAAAAACGCCTCGAGATACAGAAGCGCCGGCTTGAGGAGAACGTCGAGAAGCACAACGAGCAGGCCCGCGCGGCGGTCGAACAGGGCAGAGACGATCTCGGGCGGCGAGCCCTGGAGAAGAAAAAACAGAAGATGAACCAGATAGAGGGGCTGGAACAACAGATAAACAGCCTCGAACAGAAACAGGACAAGCTCATCGACCAGAAAGACGGACTCAAAAAACAGATACAGGAGTTCCGAACCCGAAAGGAGACGATGAAGGCACGTTACGAGGCCGCGGAGGCCAGCACGCGCGTGAGCGAGGCCGTCACCGGGGCGGGCGAGGAGATGGAGAACGTCTCCCGGACCATCCAGCGTGCCGAGGAACAGACAGAGGAGATGGAGGCTCGGTCCGCGGCGCTCGACGAACTCCGGGAGAGCGGTGACCTCGAGAACGCCATCTCGGACAAGAGCCAACTCGACCGGGAACTCGAGGATGTCTCGACCGACAACGCGGTCGACACCGAACTCGAGACACTAAAAAGCGAGATGGGCGCAGAGACCGAAACAGAGACCGAGAGTGCCGACAACGGTGACGCCTCGACGGGCGCAGACCTCGATGCCGAACTGGACGAACTCGACGCGGAGACGAGCGACGGTGAGGTCGACACGGAGCTCGAAGAGCTGAAAGAGGGGAACTGACCTCGGGAGATGCTTTTCTGTCAGTCGTCCTCGGGCAGGCAGCACAGGTCTGTCCGGCCCGGTCGCTTGAGGCGTGCCTGTCGCCGCTCAACCGGGACGACGTCGCCACGCTCGCCGTCTGTCTCGGACTCTACCGTCGTCTACCCGATGGGCTCTCTCAGACCGTGTTCACGCTGTGAGCGTTTGCCGTCTCGCTCGTGTGGCTGGCGTTTTTTCTCCGGAACTGGATGGTCCCCGGCGGGTAGTCAGTACTGTTTTCAGCCTGGAAAACACACACCAGCATAATGGCGGCACGACCACCATCAAACGACGTCGACGACGAGCCGGATGTCGTCGAGTTCGGCATCGCGGCTCTGGACGCACGTATCCAAGAGCGTGAGATCGTGTTCCCGGTCACCGCCGACAGCCTGGCGTCGTCCCACGGTGACCTGCGTGTGACAGTCGACCCGGCGGGCCACGAGATTGCCCTCCGGGAGGCGCTCGCCCGCTGTGACGCCGCGGAGTTCGACACGAGACAGGAGTTGCTGAACGCACTCCACCCGGTGTTCGAGGCCGAGCGCGAGTCCGGAAACGGTATCCTCGGCCGGTTGCGTGCGCTCGTCCCCCTGTGATCTCGGGGCCAGGTTCGAACGAACTTTTTTGTGGCTGTCCCGCTATCAGGATGTATGGCAGTCCGTGACAACCCGGGTCGGGTGCTGTCCTCACTCCGGGTGAACCTGCTGCCGGCACTGCTCGCGGTGCTGGGGCTGGTGTTGCTTCTCGACCTCGGGCGACGACTCGTAATCGGGGGACTCACACTCAGTGCGCTCGTCAGATTCCTCTGGACCGGACTCGTTCGGGGGATGGCGATCGGGCTCGCCGGAATCGGGCTCTCCCTGACCTACAGCATCCTCGGGTTCGCCAACTTCGCCCACGGGGACTATATCACGGTCGGTGCGTTCGCCGGTTGGGTCACGACGTTCGTCGTTGCGGGTGTCGGGTCGGTCGGGTTGGACCTGCTGGTGTTGGTCTCAAGCGACGCCTCGGCGGGTGAACTCGGTATCAACGTGTTGTCGACACCGGTGGCGATCGCCGCCGGACTGGTGGTGGCGGCCGGTATCACCGCGCTGGTCACAGTCGCACTCGACCGGGTCGTGTTCAGACCGATGCGCGACGCAAACGGTATCGCACTGCTGATCGCGAGTGTCGGTGTGGCACTCGCGTTGCGGTACACCCTGTTGATCCTGTTTTCCGGCTCCGTTCGGACCCTGACGACCGACGTGCCGACGACCGCCGTCGGCGTCGGCAGTGGCGAGGTCGTTTTCCGTGCCCACGACGTGACGGTCGTCGTGCTCGCGGGACTGCTCATGCTGGGAACTCACCTCCTCTTGCAGTACACCAAGCTCGGCACTGCGATGCGGGCGATGGCCGACAACAAAGAGCTCGCTCTGGTGACAGGTATCCCGACCGAGCGGGTCGTTCGGACGACGTGGATCCTCGGGGGGGCACTCACAGGGGCGGCCGGGTTCCTCATCGCGCTCCAACTCGGCGGGATGAGCACCACACTCGGCTGGGACCGGCTGTTGCTCGTCTTCGCGGCGGTTATCCTCGGCGGTGTCGGCTCGATCTACGGGGCAATCGTCGGTGGGCTGATAATCGGGATCACGATCCGGCTGTCGCTGGTCTGGCTCCCGAACGAGCTCTCGATCGCCAGCGCGTTCGTGGTGCTCGTGTTCATGCTGTTGGTCCGGCCAAACGGGCTCCTCGGCGGGGTGGAGACCGTATGAGCCGGCTGTCGGTGTGGCTCCGGCGGGGGTTGCGGGCGCTCCGACACCCGCTCGGTGGCGACGGTGACGCCGACGGTGCCCGGAGCGACCTCGTTCTGGTCGGTGGGCTGGTGGTCGGGGTGTACGCCCTGTTCACCGTGATGGCGCTTCTGGGCCCGTTCGACGGTGTCGGCAACGTCCTGAGCCAGCTCGAGACGGTCACACTACTGGTGCTCGTGTACGTGATGTTGGCCCTGGCACTGAACCTCCAGTGGGGGTACGCCGGCCTCCTCAACCTGGGTGTTGCGGGGTTCATGGCTATCGGCGCCTACACCATGGCGATGCTCAGCGCCGCCCCGGACGCGACCGTCCCGGGGCTCGGACTGCCGCTGGTTGTCGGTATCGTCGGCGGTTTTCTCGCCGCGACCCTGTTCGGGGCACTCACGGCACTGCCGGCGATCCGGCTCCGTGCAGACTACCTGGCGATCGTGACACTCGCGTTCAGCGAGATCATCCGGCTGGTCGTTCGCTCGGAGGCGGCCTCGGAGTTCACTATCGCCGGCCAGCGCCTCGGTACCGGCGGTGCGAACACCTTTCCGCTGCCACCCAACCCGGTGAAGGTGCTGCTCTACGAGAACCCCAGCGAGCCGCTGGTGGCCGCGGTCGACTCGCCGACGGTAGCTGGCGACCTGATGTTAGAGATCGCGGACGTGTTCAACCTCAGTGCCTCACAGGCTGAGAACATCCTCTACACCCTGTTGTTGCTGATTCCGGTCGGGGCGTTTTACCTGTTGCTCACCCGGATCGGCAACTCACCGTTCGGGCGGGTGCTCAGGGCTATCCGCGAGGATGAACTCGTTGCTGGTTCACTCGGAAAGAACACCCGGCGGTTCAAGATAACGACGTTCGCGGTCGGCTGTGGGCTGATGGGGCTCGCCGCCATCCTCTGGCAGCTCCAGGGACAGGGCCGACTCAGCCCGGGAACGTTCGAACCGGAGCTGACCTTCTTTGTCTTTGTCGCGCTCATCCTCGGTGGGTCGGGCTCGAACACGGGCAGTGTCGTCGGCGGTATCGTCTTCGCCGCCGTCCTGCTCGAGGGGCCTCGGGCGCTCAAACGGGTCGTCGACGAGAACTTCGACGTATCGGCCGACCCCGACACCATCATCGAGGCGTCACAGGGGGTCGAGCCGCTGTTTGCGTACCTGCTCTCCGACAGCAGTATCGAGGCGCTCCGGTTTATCATGCTCGGGGTGGTGCTCGTGTACCTGATGCAGCGACAGCCACAGGGGCTGCTCGGCCACCGGCGCGGACAGGCGGCGACAGTCTCACTCCCGACACGCGAGGAGGAGGAACCGTGACAGCGACACAGTCCACGGAGGCGACCCGGGAGCGGGAGGGGGAGTCTGACGACCCGAGCGAGGGGACGACAACGGCCGGGCCGATTCTCGCCGTAGAACAACTGCGAAAGGGTTTCGGCGGTATCCAGGCCGTCGACGGCGCCACGTTCGAGGTTGCGCCGGGCAGTATCACGGGCCTCATCGGCCCGAACGGGGCGGGAAAGTCCACGACGTTCGACCTCATCACCGGTGTCTACAGCCCCGACAGTGGTCGCGTCCGGTTCGACGGGACCGACATCACGGGCTGGCGACCCGACCGGGTGGCGCGGCGCGGGCTCGTCCGCTCGTTCCAGATTGCCCGCGAACTCGCGGGGATGACTGTCATGGAGAACGTGATGCTCGCACCGCCGGACCAGCTCGGCGAGCGGTTCTGGCCGGCGGTGCTACCCGGGTTTCGGGGGCGGGTGGCCGAACAGGAGCGGGAGCTGCGCGAGCGGGCCTGGGAGACACTCGAGTTTCTCGAACTCGACGACCTGGCCGGCGAACGCGCCGGCGCGCTCTCCGGCGGGCAGCGAAAGCTACTCGAACTGGCCCGCGTGCTCATGACCGAGCCCGAGATGATACTGCTCGACGAGCCGATGGCCGGTGTGAACCCGACACTGGAGCGGAAGCTCCTCGACCGGCTTCAGGAGCTGTCCGACCACGGCTACACGTTCCTTCTCGTCGAACACGACATGGACGTCGTGATGGAACACTGTGACCCGGTCATCGTGCTCCACCAGGGTGAGGTGCTCGCGCAGGGGCCACCGGCGGCTATCAAAAGCAACGAGCGTGTGCTGGAGGCGTACCTCGGCGGGGAGGTAGAGGCCTGATGCTCGCCGTCGACGACCTGGACGCCGGCTACGGTGATCTCCAGGTGCTCGACGGGGTCGACCTCGACGTGGACTCCGGGGAGTACGTCGCCATCGTCGGCCCGAACGGCGCGGGCAAGTCGACGGTGATGAAGACGGTGTTCGGTCTCGCCGACCACATGAGCGGGGAGATACAGTTCGACGGAGAGGGGATAAGCGGGCTCCGCCCGGACCAGATTATCACCCGGGGGTTGAACTACGTTCCACAGTCTGGGAACGTGTTTGCCGGGCTGAGCGTCAGAGAGAACCTGGAGATGGGGGCGTACATCCTCGACGAGGTGCCCGAGGACCGGCTGACCGATGTCTACGACCGGTTTCCGATTCTGCGCGAGCGGGCCGACCAACGGGCCGGGTCGCTCTCGGGTGGCCAACAGCAGATGCTTGCGATGGGTCGGGCGCTGATGCTCGACCCCGAGTTGCTGTTGCTCGACGAGCCGAGCGCCGGGCTCGCGCCGGAGCTCGTCGAGGAAACCTTAGATCGTATCGACCGTATCAACGACGCCGGAACGGCGGTGCTCATCGTCGAGCAGAACGCGAAGGAGGCGCTGCGCCGCTGTGACCGCGGGTACGTCCTGGTCGACGGGCAGAACCGCTACGAGGACACCGGCGAGACACTGCTCGCGGACCGGCAGGTGCGCGAGGAGTTTCTGGGCGGCTGAGCTACGGCGGTGGTCACGGCGGTTCGGTAGGCGATTCCCTCCGCCCCGCCGTCCACGATAGCGGAGGTTTCGAGCCGGATTGACCACGGCACCGGCCCCGAGCGCGTCGGCCTCTGTCTCTATCCGGGGGAGTGTCCGGTGTCTCCGTCAGCAGTTCGGAGTCCCCCGTTAGCTCGCCGCCGGTGATGTTCCAAAGCGACTGGGTGATCTCGTCCGACGGGGCCGCGACTGTGTTGCCACGGACGGCACCGAGTGACCCGTCGAGCCCTGTGCCGGGAACCGTCTCGGTCACGGCTGTCTACATACCGGGGCTCGGAGCCGAGGGGAGACACTCTCGGCCGGGGTGTCTCACTCACAGCAACCCGGTGATGAACCCCGCTCCCATGGCGACCAGCACGACCGCCGAGAACACCGGCAGGTACGGGGTGTACCGCTCGACGCGCTCCTGGTAGCGCTGGTAGCCGGCGATCAACAACAGCGTCAGCCCGACGATACCGACAATCACGGTGAGCGCGTAGACGGTCATCAGTTCGAGACAGTACTCCGAGCCGGCACACAGAGCGATTATCTCGAACTCCTCCTCGTGGGCGAACCCGAGCACGAACGCGAACCAGGCGATACCGAACAGCCCCCGCTGTCCCGCGGTGTCGGTGCTCCCGTGGGCGCGGGAACCACCGACGAACGGGAGAAACCGCCGGACACGGGTGAGCGCTCCCCTGGCCGTGTCGGCGTGGCCGTTGGACTGTCCGTTGGCGTGGCTGTCTCCGTGTTTGTGGTCGTGCTCGTGGGGGTGTCCGCCGTCGTGACTGTGCTCGTGGGGGTGCTCACCACCGTCATCGTGGTCGTGGGGGTGTCCGTCGTCGTGACTGTGGGAGTGTCCGTGGGTGTACTCCCGGACGCCGAGACCGACCAACAGCAGTCCGGCGACGATACTCACCGGGCCGCCGATCTGGACGTCACCGAGGAGTGTGACCGGTTCGTCGACCTCGGTGAGCGAGAAGTAGTTTTTCGCGTAGAAAAACAGGGCGACCATCGCGATACTGCTGACGAGGTGGCCGACGCCGATGATGAGACTCGCCAAGAGCCCGTACAGCCACTTGTGGGCGGTGTTGAGCGCGTAAGAGGCGGCCACGGGCCAGCCGTGTCCCGGTTCGATACCGTGGACGGCACCGAGTGCGACCGCCCCGAGCAACAGTCCGGACACGTCACCGTGCAACATTACAGTCTGCACTCGGGCGAGGACGCCGTTAAACGGGGCGGTTTTCTCGGCCAACCCCCGGCAGGGACGTATGCGAGCGAGTTTCGGTGTTCCGCGATGCCCGATGGGTTCGACCGGGTGCAGGCACTCACCGGCTCCGGACGTTCGACAGCGTCTACCGGGAGGGTGATGAGCATCCGCGACGAGACGTAACGGGACCGCTCACCCGCTCGTCTCGGACTCGTCCGGGGCGAGCAGAGCGGCAGCGGCCGCCGCGTTCACCCGGGCGAGTCCGTTCAGAGCGTGCAGGGAGACGAACCCGAGCACGACACCGGCAGCGCCCCCGGCAGCCTGCTCGGGGGCCGTTTCGAGACCTCCCGCAACCTCCCAGCCGTTTACCTGCGTGCCGAGCGCCTCGGGAAAGACCGGGGTGAGAGCGAGGTCGACCGACACCCCGAGTGTCGTGAAGAGTGCGACGAGCGAGAGACTCCCCAGGAGGAACTTCGCCATGATGAATCCGACGGCCCGCCACGTCGAGGAGGCCCGGAAGTACGCCATCGCGGTCGCGACGAGACCGTCGTCGTTTGACTGGATATCCGCGTAGCCGCGGATATCGGTTCCGAGGAGACCGTTCGCGAGTCTCCGCTCGAACGCTGCCACGTACCGCACCACGCCCACCGTCGCCAGGAGAACGAGTGCTCCGACACCGACGACCAACAGACCGGCTCCGAGCGAGAGGCCGGTAACGAGGAGGGTGAAGTAGAGCACACCCAGCGGAAAGGCGAGGGTGAGGTACAGCAGGTTCTTGTAGGTCTGTCCGTCCACCACGACGCCGACAGCATCACCGGCGAGGGACCCGGCAGATGCGTGTGAACGTGCTGATTCACTCATCGTGGTCCAGAGTCCGCGCCGTATCCACAAGAGTGTGTGCGTGTCGTTTCAGGGCGAGCAACGGACAGGGCCCCGTGGGAGGGCGGTCTGTTGGCTGTCCCGGTGGGGGCTCCGAGCGCGGCGCTCAGTCGTCGACGACGATATCGATGGTGTTGAGCGCGGGTTCGCCCTGGTCGTCGGTAGTCCAGTCGAAGTACTCGTAGACGGGTGTCGAGACGTCACCGTTCTCGTCGAACTCGAGAGGCCGGGAGACACCCTGGTACTCGACAGCCTCACCGCGCCCGGCCGTCTCGATGCCCTCTACGAGATTGCCGGCGGTGACCTCCGTGCCACCGCCGCTGGTCACGTCGCGGATAGAACCGGCGATCTCGGCTGCGTCGTCACTACCGGCCGCGGCACGGGCCAGCGAGAGCACCGCCGCGGCGTCGTAGGACTCGCGCACGAAGATGCCGTCGTCGACCCGTTCCTGGTACGCGTCGAGACCACTCGCCACGTCGTCGCTGATTCCGGGACCGGTGCCAGCAACGTTGCTGAACGTCTCGATGTCCTGTCCGGCATCGCCCGGCAGCGCAGCGTCCTGCAGGCCGTCGGACACGAGAATGGGAAGCTCCGGCCGGTTGAAGCTCTCGTAGAAGTCACGAAACAGGAACTGTCCCTCGCCGGGAAACGCCACGACGTACAGCATGTCGGGGTCGTTGCCGAGTGCTGTTTGGAGGTCCGCGGTGAACGACTCGCGCGACGGGTCGATGAGCACCTCCGACTGGACTGTGCCGCCGCCCTCCTCGAACGCGTCGACGAAGGCGTTGGCGAGCCCACGGCCGTAGGCGTCGTCGCGGGCCACCGTCGACACCGACTCGACGCCGAGACGGTCGAGCGCGATGTTGGCGGCGACGGGCCCCTGAAAGGCGTCGGACGGGGTCGTCCGCCAGGTGAACGTCGTGTCGAGGTCCTCGTCGAGCGTCGAGTAGTTGACCGCAGTGCTGGCCGGAGACATCTGGACGACACCCTCCTCCAGGGTGACCGCGTCGGCGATGTCCAGGCTGACCGTCGATGCGAGCGCCCCGACGAACATCGGGTTCCCGGCGTCGACAACCGCCTGCGCACCGTCGACACCGGTCTGTGGTGTCGTCTCCGTGTCCTCGAACTGCGTGCTGACCGTCCAGTCGGAGTCGGCGTCGTTTATCTGCTCTGCAACCGCCTGTGCACCGTCACGGATCGGCGGGCCGAGGTTCTCGAGGTCGCCGGTCACACCCATCACCAACCCGAGATTTATCTCACCACCGGCTTCGCCGCCGTTCTCGCCACCGTTTTCACTACCGTTCTCGCCACCATCGTCGTCACCACCGACACAGCCTGCGAGTCCGAGTGCGCCCGCCACGGCGGCCGCCTTTAGGATGTCTCGTCTGTCACGTCTCTCTGTCATTACAGTGTGTGATTTGTTTACACTGCACTTAACTCTTTTTTCCGGTATGTGAGAGTACTAGATGTTTCTCGGGGTCGGCAGGCGGTCGGAGCGGGTCGCCGGGAGCGACCAGCGCGGGGAATCCCGGAGACGGGTACACTCGTCTGTACGGTCTCGTCCAGTTCAGTACACCGACCCGAAACAGGGAGAGTCGGGCACCGGGAGTGTGAGGGGGTAGCAGAACGCCCAAGTCGTGGCCGGCCCTGACTCCGGCCGTGCAGATCACCTTTCTCGGCACGGGGAGTGCGATGCCGACCGGGCAGCGGGTCCAGACGGGGCTGCTGGTAGAGGGCGACCGACCGCTGCTCGTCGACTGTGGGAGCGGTGTGTTGCACGCGCTGGCCCGCACCGGCGTGGGGTACGAGGGTATCGACAGTGTGTTGTTGACCCATCATCATCTCGACCACGTCTCCGACCTGTTGCCCCTGCTAAAGGCCCGGTGGCTGGCCGGCGAGACAGGGCTGACCGTCACCGGACCGCCGGGCACGCACGACCTCGTGGACGGTCTGCTCGGCGTCCACGAGTACATGCGGGGAACGGTGGAGCTGGACGTGCAGGAGATCGAACCTGGTGGGTCGACTCAACTGGCCGGTCTGTCGGTGCTGAGCCACGAGACGACCCACTCGGCACAGTGTCTCGCCTACCGGTTCACCGACAGCAACGGAACGTCGTTCGTGTTCAGCGGCGACAGCGAGGCCCGGGCCGACCTGTGTGCCCTCGCCGACGGCGCGGCCGCGCTGGCCCACGACTGCTCGTTTCCCGACGACGTGGACGTGTCGAACCACCCGACACCGACCAGCCTCGGCCGCGCACTCGCCGCGGCCGACCCCGACGTCGGCCGGGTGTACCTCACCCACCTCTACCCACACACCGAGGGTCGCCACGAGGAGATGCTCGACGCGTTGACCACACAGTACAACGGCGACGTGCGGTTCGCCCGCGACGGCCAGACTGTCGACCTGTCGGGGTCGCGGTGAGGCTGGACCCGGCGGACAGTCGGTACGGTGGAGCCCTGACCGGGTCAGCGGCGGTCGAACGCCGGCCCCTCTATCGCGGGTCGGGCCGGTTCGTCCTGCTCCCAGACGTAGAACCCCTCGCCGGCGTCCACACCGGTTTTGCCGGCGGCGACACGGTCGGCGAGCAGTGTCGGCGGCTCGTAACGGTCACCCACCTCGCGGGCGAGATACTCGAGCGTGTCGAGACGCCGGTGGAGACCGGCACGGTCGGCCCGCTCGAGCGGCCCGATGGGCTCGGCCGTCAGCAGGCTGTCGAGCGTCTCGACACCCGCGACACCGGCCGCCAGCAGTCGCATCGCCTCGACCTCCTGGGTGACGGCGAGCCGGGTCGCGAGCGGGCCCGGTGTGTCGGCGACGAACTGCGGTGTCGCGTCGACCGCCTCGACAAACGACCCCGCACGGTCGAGTGTCGCCGGCACAGTCTCCTCGGTGACGACCACCTCGACGACACCGGTGTCGCCGCGGTCGAGTCGGAGCCCGACCACACGCTCGGGGTGTGTGAGTGTCTCGGCGACAGCCGCCACCGACAGCGACGGCTGGCTCGTTGCGAGCACCGTCTGTTGGTCGACCACGTCCTCGACGACCGCGAACCGGCGGGCCGGCTCCCGGGTGTCCGTTATCACGACCAGGTCTGCGTTCGAGACGGCCGTCGACAGGTCCGTCGTCGCGTCGAGTGCCGTCCCGCGTAGCGTGCCGTCCCCGAGACGGCGCTCGATGGCGTCGATGGCGTCCATCGCCGCTGCCGGGTCGTCGGCGTGGATACTGACCTCGTTACCGCCCTGCACGCACAACCGGGCGAGTTTCCGCCCGAGCGAGTCCACCCCCAGTACGGTCACGTTCATACCGGAGTGCTCGCCGGGCCGGAAGTTAAGACTGCCGCTGCCTGCAAGAACGGTGTTCGGGCTGCATCACGGCAGTAGATTTATATACTGGTGTGTCATACCATACCATGTATGGCGTCCGCATCAGGTGACGAAACTCTGTTCGAGGAGTTCCTAGCCCAGCGTGGTCACGAGACCGACGCCGGCTGGGACGAGAGCTACAACAAAAAACAGTGCCCCGAGTGCGGGGGAATCCACGAAACCGACGCAACAGAGTGCACGGTATGCGGATGGTCGCCGTATAGTTGAGTTCTGTGGACAACCGCGTCTAGTGTTCGACACACGAGCGACGCAGCCACCGGTTACTCCGGGCGGTCGACGTGTCGGCGCAGCCAGTCCGCCGCCGCGGTGACCGCCTCCAGGTCCGAACCCCGGACACGTAGTCGGACCGTCTCGCCGGGGTAGCTCCCCAGGGTCACGTCGAACCGTTCACGCACCGTCGCGATACGGTCGAGCAGTGCCTTCTCGGGTTCGGATGTCTCGACGGTCTCGACGTGCTGGGTCTCCCCGTCGAAGGCGTGACAGACACGGTCGAACATCGCCTCCATCTCCTCGGGTACCCCTGGTAGCACGTACACAGAGTCGATAACACAGCCGGGTGCGACACCGACGGGGTTGCGGAGCAGTTCCGCGCGAGCCGGGAGTTTCGCGGTTCCGGGTGCGAGGTCGTCCGCCGGGTAGCCCCGCTCGCGGAGCCACGACAGGGCCGCCTCGTCGGTCACGAGTTCGGTTCCAAACGCCGTCGCGACGGCCTCCATCGTCACGTCGTCGTGGGTCGGTCCGAGTCCACCGGTCACGACCACGGCGTCGTACTCTGCCCGGTACTCGTTGACGACGCGCGCGATGTCGGCGACCCGGTCCGGCACGACAGTCATCCGTTCGACGGTCACACCACAGTCACGGAGTTCACTGCCGAGCCACGCCGCGTTCGTGTTCACCGTATCGCCGGCGAGTATCTCGTCCCCGATGGTGACCAGTGCAGCCTCCATACAGCGGGTAAGCGGGCGAGACTCAAAGTGTCTCGGTCTCTGTCTGTGGTCTCAGTCACCGGCGAACCCGTCCTCCCAGCGGAACCGACCGTCCCGCTGGACGAGTTCACCGTCGACCTCGATACTGCTGCCCTCGGTCTCCATATCGGTGATGAGGTCGACGTGGACCGCGCTGTCGACACCCGACTCGCCCTCGGGGAGACACGCGTCGTACGCCCGGCCGAGGGCGAGATGGACCGTGCCGGCCATCTTCTCGTCGAACAGGATCTGGTCGGTGGCGCGGTCGATACCACGGTTCATTCCGACACCGAGTTCACCGAAGCGTCGCGACCCGCTGTCCGTCTCGACAACCGACGCGAGCACCGACTCGCCCTCGCCGGCCGTCCAGTCGACGACGACACCATCTTTCAGCGTCAGTTCGGCGTCACGGACCCGCCGACCGCGGATCGTCATCGGCACGTCGAAACTGACCCGTCCGGCGGCGTCGGCCGGGGCGGTGAACACCTCGCCGCTGGGGAGGTTGTGCGAGTCGTAGGCGACACTCGCCGCGCTGTTGACCGCCGACCGGCCCCCGATATCGAGTGTGAGGTCCGTTCCGTTCCCGCGGATACGTACCTCAGTACCGTCGTCGAGCAGGGTCTTGAGCCGGTCCATCTCGTCGGCCAGAGCCGCCCAGTCCCGGAGCACCGCGTCGTAGACGAACTCCCGGTAGGCGGGGTAGCTCATCCCGGCCTGCTGGGCCAGTGCCCGCGTCGGGTGGACCGTCGACACCCAGTCGGTGTCGAGTCGTATCTCGCGTATCTCCCGGCGGGCGCTCGCGTAGGCCTGCCGGCGGTCGTCGGTCACGTCGGCCGTTGCCCGCGTGTTTCGTGTCCCCCGCAGGGAGAGCACGCTGTCGGCACGCTCGTACAGCGCCCGCTCGAACTCGGGGTCGGTCCCGAACTCCCCCTCGTGTGCCCGGAGGTACGCCCGCTGCATCTCGTCGGAGCGGTACCGCGCCAGCAGGTTCGCCCCGCGTTCGCCCAGTGCCGCCGCCACGGCCACCCCCAGGTCGTGGGCCCCCTCGCCGACGTGTACGACGACGTCGTCTCCGGCGTCGATTCGCGCACTCCAGTCGACCAGCGTCTCCGCGTGTTCGCGTACTCTCGGGTCCATAGCCGCCAGTGGGGCCGGGAGCTACATGAGACCGGCGGAGACAGCCCGAGCACAGAGAGAATCGGAGAACGAGGGTATAAGCCGTCGGACAACAAAGCAGAACCGACTGCGGTTTCAGACACGATGTACGACCTCGGACCGGCGCTCGAAGCACAGACCGTCGACCCCGGGACGAATCTGCTCGTCTCGGGTCCACCGATGAGCGGCGTCCGTCGGCTGGCGTTCGAGATACTGGCCCACGGGATACACGACAACGAGGCGGCGCTCGTCATCACGACCCGGTTCGGAGCACACCGCGTGCTCGCCGACCTCGAAACGCTCGTCGATACCGAGGATGCGGCCCTCGGTGTCGTCGACTGTGTCACCAGAGGGCAGGACCAGGCACACGCCGACGACCAGCGGGTGAGCTACGTTACCTCGCCGGCGGCGCTCACACAGATCGGCATCGAGTTCTCCAAGTTCGTCAGCGAGTTCGACACCCGCGGGTTCGAACAGGTCCGTGTCGTGTTCGACGCGCTCTCGACGATGCTGCCGTACGTGAGCACGGAGTCGGTGTTCAAGTTCGTCCACGTGCTCGCGGGTCAGATAACCGACGCCGACGGTCTGGGGATGGGTCTCATCGAACCCGCGGCCAACGACGAGGAGACCCGACGCACCATCGAGGAACTGTTCGACGGACAGCTCACTGTCGCGGCAGACGGCACGGCCGGTATCCAGTTTTAACGAGGCGGTGGTTGCCGCCGTCTACAGCCCTGCGAGCGTCGCGACGAGCAGGCCACCGACGAACCCGACACCGAGCAGTACGAACGCCGCGTTCTCCGGGTCGACCATCTGTGGCTCAAGCGGGCCCGTCTGTCGGCTGGGTTGCTCGTCCGACGAATTCAGCGGTGTAACCGCCGGTGTCCGGTCGGTCCCGTCTGACGGTTCTGTCTCCCCAGTCGGTTGTTCGGGGCGGTCGGCGGTCGAAGCCGTCCCGTCGTCTGTATCCTGTGGCATACCCGGGGTACGAGCGCA
>JAQCNM010000131.1 GCA_028275025.1 Halovenus sp. | reverse complement strand
CAGTGTACGGAGAACCGGCGGCAGTTCGCGCGTTACGCACACCTCGCCGGCCGGCTGCTCGGCCCGCTCGGGCCGTTCTCCGACCGCCAGATGGCCGCGTTCCGTGGCTCGTCCCGGATGCACGAGCTCGTCACCGACGGTATCGTCGGCTACTACGTCGTCACGGCGACCCTCGGAGACTGACCTCGGGGCCGGTGGCCTGTCGTGACAGGCAGGCTCAGACAGGGTCGTTCTCCTTTCGGGTCAGTACCCGCAGGAGCAACACGGCGGTGACGAGGAGGTACGCGGCTGTCGCCGGCAGGAGCAGCCCCGTGGCGAGTGTGGCGACCGCGGCGAGATACGAGATACCCAGTAACAGGAGCAAGAACCCGGCGACGACGAGCCGGTCGACGGCGGTCATCCGGGTTACTACCGCTCCCCGAGCGGGGCAAACGACCGTTGTCTGGGGCCGACGTACTCGGCACGGGGGCGGATGAGGCGGTTGTCGGCCTGATACTCGAAGACGTGGGCCAGCCAGCCACCGGTGCGTGCCATCGCGAAGATGGGTGTGTACATGTCGATCGGGATGCCGAGCTGGTAGTAGACCGAACCGGAGTAGAAGTCGACGTTCGGGGCGACCCCTCTCTGTGTGAGCTGTTGCTCGTCGACGAGATACTCGGAGATAGTGGTCGTGTAGTCGAGCCAGCGGGTCTCACCGGATGCCTCGGCGAGGTCCTGGAGCTTGCCGCGAAGGAGCGTCGCCCGCGGGTCGGTGACGTCGTACACACGGTGGCCCCAGCCGGGGACCCGCTCACCGCGGTCGACCACGTCCTCGACCCACTCGCGGGCGGTCATGTCACTCTCGTCGAGGTCGAAAAGCGCCTGCATGACGTCCTGGTTCGCCCCGCCGTGTAGCGGCCCGGACAGCGCGCCGATCCCACCGGTGACCGAGCTGTAGACGTCGGCGAACGTCGACGCGACGACCATCGCGGTGAACGTCGAGGCGTTGAGCCCGTGGTCGGCGTGGAGTGTCAGGGCCATGTCGAACGTCTCCGTGGCGACCGCACCCGGTTTCTCGCCGGACAGCATGTACAGAAAGTTGGCCGCGTGGGAGAGCTCCTCGCTGGGTGCAACCGGCTCCTTGCCGCGGCGCAGACGGTCGTAGGCAGCGAGTATCGTGGGGGTCTTTGCGACGATACGCCGGCCCTTTCGCTTTGCGGCCTCGATATCACGTGGCGCTACATCCCCCTCCGGGTCGGTCGTCGAGAGCATCGAGACACCGGTCCGGAGTGCCGCCATCGGCCGCTCGTCGGCGCTCGTGAGTGCGTCGAGTGTATCTAACACGCAGTCGTCGACGGAGCGTTCCGTGGCCATCGCCGAGGTAAACGCCTCGAACTCCTCTTCGGTCGGGAGCGCCCCTGTCCAGAGCAGGTACAGCACCTCCTCGTAGCTCGCGCCGGTCGCGAGGTCCTCGATGTCGTACCCCCGGTAGAGCAGTGTCCCGGCCGCGCCGTCGATGTCGCTGAGCTCGGACTGTGCGACGACCACACCTTCGAGTCCCTTTGCGAGTTCTCCGTCCATAGCGTACAGTTCCCTAGGGCCGGAGATAAATGATGTGCTCCACCCGGTCGATACTGGATGTCCGTACCGGTACGGCCCCGTTACCGCCGGACTTTTTCACCCGAAACCCGTGCCTAGCGTATGTCTCTCCCTATCGACCCGGCGGCTCTAACAGCGGCAGACATCGGCGAGGAGCGTGCGACCCTCGAGATGGACCACGAGCCGGCCGTCGAGTTCGTTCGCGAGTGCTGTCTGGCGGCCGGGTTCGGTGTGCCGGTCGAGTTCTCGCCGTCGGCACTGCTCAACGAGAAGGTCGACGCCGACCGCGACCCCTACCACGTTCTCGGCGCGTGTAACCCGGAGATGGCAGACCGTGCGCTCGATGCCTCCGACCGGCAACTCGGGGGTCTGTTCCCGTGTAACGTCATCGTCTGGGAGACCGAACCGGGTGTCCAGCAGGTCTACCACGTCTCGATTATGCGCATCGCCCGTCTGGTCGGGATGGCCCCCGACAGCGAGGAGTGGGCCGGTATCGTCGCCGACACCGGCGAACTCGTCGAGGAACTGTTCGAACAGGTCGAGGCCGGCCCCTGACCGGGGGACTCCAACGACCGTCTCCCTGGGCTGAGCCGGCGGTGTGGACCCCGCAGACGCGGCCAGTCCAACCCCGAACCGCAGGGGATAACTTTGCTCCGGCGTAATACTGTTCGATGAGCCAGCAACTACCGGACGTGCAGGCGACGAGTCCGGATGTCGAGGTTGGATTGAACCGGGTCGGTGTCACCGGCGTCGAGAAGCTCGTCGAGGTGGCCCGTCCCGAGCAGCGCCCGGTCGTACTGATGGCGGAGTTCGAGGTGTACGTCGATCTTCCGTCCTGGCGAAAGGGAGCCGATATGAGCCGGAACATGGAGGTTGTCGACGAGATTCTGGAGACGGCGGTCAGTGAGCCGACCTACCGTGTCGAGGATGTCTGTGGCGATGCGGCCGAGCGGTTGCTCGAGAAACACGAGTACACGACACAGGCCGAGGTTCGCATGGAGGCAGAGTACGTCACCCGCGAGCGAACACCGGCCTCGGACCGCCCGACACAGCACACCGCGGATATAATCGCCGGTGCGACCGCCACCGACGAGGGAACCCGTGCGGAGGTCGGCGCACGGGTCACCGGGATGACTGTCTGTCCCTGCTCACAGGGGATGTCTGCGAGCAGGGCTCGCGAGACGCTCCGGGACCTGGCCGTCGACGAGGGCACTATCGAGCGGTTTCTGGATCGGGCACCACAGGCCGGCCACTCTCAGCGCGGGCACGCGACACTCACTGTCGAGGCCGACGGTGCACCGGCGGTCGACATCCGCGAACTGATCGATATCGCCCGTGACGCGATGAGCGCCCGTATCTACAACCTCGCAAAGCGCCCCGACGAGGACCACATGACCGTCGAGGCACACCGCGACGCCAAGTTCGTCGAGGACTGTGTGCGTGCGATGGCAGAAGGGGTCGTCGAGGAGTTCCCGGCCCTCCCCGACAGTGCCGTCGTGACGATGAAGCAGTCGAACGACGAGTCCATCCACCAGCACAACGCCCACGCGGAGCGGGTCACCGATCTTGCGTCACTCAGAGCCGAGGTCGAAACCCCCAGCCGCCGCTGACCCCTCCCTGATTCGTCCGTGTACGACCACCCGGTTGCGACCGCCCCGGGTCGTCGTCGCCGGGTACGGTCTCCCGGCGGAGACAGCGTAGCGGTCGATAACCCCCTGGCTACCGGTCGCCGGTGGTAATGACAACCCCTTTTTGTGTGCGGCCCGTTCTATACTACTATGTCGTCGGTTGATTGGGAAGATGATGACCCCTTCGAGGACCAGCGGGACCGGGTAGAGAACCCGATGAAACGTCTGTTCCGTTCGTACGGGGCTCCCTACAAGTTCCAGGCTGTCGTCGGTATCGTTTCGAGTATCTTCGCCCGGTTGCTCGACCTGCTCCCGCCGCTGATGCTCGGTATCGCGATCGACTCGGTGTTTCGCGACACCACCCCCTATCACGAGGCGTTTCCGATCGGTGGTGAGCTCATCCAGCCGTACGTCCCCGGAACCGAGACCGGTCAGTTCTGGCTCACTATCGGTATCATCGCCGCCGCGTTCGGACTGGGTGCTGCCTTCCACTGGGTGCGCAACTGGGGGTTCAACTCCTTCTCCCAGAACATCCAGCACGACGTCCGTACCGACACCTACAATAAGATGCAACAGCTGAACATGGACTTCTTTGCCGACAAACAGACCGGTGAGATGATGTCTATCCTCTCGAACGACGTGAACCGGCTGGAGCGGTTTCTCAACGACGGGATGAACTCGTTGTTCCGGCTGCTGGTGATGGTCATCGGTATCGGTCTGTTGTTGTTTGCGATCAACTGGCAGCTCGCGCTGGTCGCGCTGGTGCCGGTACCGCTCATCATGCTGTTTACCTACATATTTATCAGGCTCATCCAGCCGAAGTACGCCGCCGTCCGGTCGACGGTCGGCAAGGTCAACTCGCGGCTGGAGAACAACCTCGGCGGTATAAAAGTCATAAAGTCGAGCACCACGGAGAACTACGAGTCGGACCGTGTCGAGGACGTCTCACAGCAGTACTTCGACACGAACTGGGAGGCAATTCGCCTCCGTATCGGGTTCTTTCCGGGGCTGCGGGTGCTCGCCGGGTTCGGGTTCGCGCTGACGTTCATCGTCGGCGGGCTCTGGGTGCTCCGGGACAGTGGTGGCCCCGGCCCGCTGACCGGTAACCTGAGCGAGGGGATGTTCGTCGTGTTCATCCTCTTTACCCAGCGGTTCGTCTGGCCGATGGCACAGTTCGGGCAGATCATCAACATGTACCAGCGTGCACGGGCATCCTCGGCACGTATCTTCGGCCTGATGGACGAGCCCCACCGCGTCACCGAGGAGGACGACGCCCCGGATCTCGAGGTCGGGAGCGGCGACGTCACCTACGACGACGTCACCTTCGGCTACAGCGACGAGGAGACCATCGTGGAGAACGTCGACTTCACCGTCGAGGGTGGCGAGACGGTGGCGCTGGTCGGCCCGACTGGCGCTGGCAAGTCGACGGTGCTCAAGCTTCTGATGCGGATGTACGATGTCGACGAGGGGGCCATCCGGGTCGACGGTCAGAACATCGACGAGGTGACCCTGCGGAGCCTCCGTCAGGCGATGGGTTACGTGAGCCAGGACACGTTCCTGTTCTACGGCACCGTCGAGGAGAACATCGCCTACGGCACGTTCGACGCGAGCCGCGAGGCGGTGATCGAGGCGGCGAAGATGGCCGAGGCCCACGCCTTCATCGAGAACCTCCCCGACGGGTACGACACGGAGGTCGGCGAGCGCGGCGTGAAACTCTCCGGTGGGCAGCGCCAGCGCATCTCGATCGCGCGGGCCATCCTGCGTGACCCCGAGATTCTCATCCTCGACGAGGCCACCAGCGACGTGGACACCGAGACGGAGATGCTCATCCAGCGGTCACTCGACCGCCTGACCGAGAACCGGACGACCTTCGCCATCGCCCACCGGCTCTCGACGATAAAAGACGCCGACCTGATACTCGTGCTCGAGGACGGCAGGGTCGTCGAGCGGGGGAGCCACGAGGCACTGCTGGAGAACGGGGGGCTGTACGCCCACCTCTGGGGGGTCCAGGCCGGCGAGATCGACCAGCTCCCACAGGAGTTCATCGAGCGGGCGAGCCGTCGCCGCGCCAGGGCCGACGTCGACGACGACTGAC
>JAQCNM010000127.1 GCA_028275025.1 Halovenus sp. | reverse complement strand
CGGACGCCGATGCCACTGAGGATTGCGAGTTTGTCGAACCCGGCATCCGCAGCGAGTTCCTCCGCGGTTCGGACGAGCCGGCGGCCGTAGCCACGGTGCTGGTGTTGACCCACCTCGCTCTCGTCGTCGGCGGTTTCGCCGACCGGGACCTGGCTCCCGTAGACGTGGAGCTCACGCACCACAGCCGCGTTCTCGAGTTCGCGCCGCACGGGGTCGTCGGGGAATCTGAGCCGGCAGAACCCGACCAGCAGATCCCGCTCGAAGTCCTCGAAGCTGACGAACAGCTCCGTTCCGCCGGCCGCCTGGTAGCTGTCGATGTTGCGCTCGACGTTCTGGGGGGACTCGTCGTTGTGACCGACCTCCCGACACCGGATACAGTCACAGCTCCAGCCGTGTTCTGCCATCCGTTGTCGGGCGAGCTGCCGGAGGTTGGACTTCCAGACCCCACCCTCGATAAAGTCAGCGGGGATGTCACGCTGCACCCGCTGGAGCCGGGTGTAGCGCGGGATCATCGACTTTATCTCCGCGACGAGTTCGGCCGCCTCGTTGTTGTCGAGGGGTTCGAACTCGTCGCGGTGCCAGGAGTCGTAGATCGCGGTTCCCTCGACGACCAGTGTCGGGTATATCTTGAGGTAGTCCGGCCGCCACTCCGACCGCTCGAAGATACGCCGGAAGTCCTCGAGACACATCTCCCGGGACATCCCGGGCTGTCCGGGCATCATGTGGAATCCAACTTTGAACCCCGCGTCCCTGAGCCGGCGGTTCGCGTCGATCGAGTCCTGCGTGCCGTGGCCGCGGTGCATCTCACGGTTGATGCGCTCGTAGGTGGTCTGGACACCGACCTCGACTTTCGTCCCGCCGAGGCGGAGCATCCGGTCGATCTGCTCCGGGTCACACCAGTCAGGTTTGGTCTCGAAGGTGGTTGCGATGTTGCGCACCGTTCCTCCCTCGTTCTCGGCGATAACGTCCTCCAGGTACCGGAACGTCCCCTCCTCGGGGTCGGGCGCGAGGCTCTCGGTCTGTGTCGGCGCGGGTGTCTTTGTCGGGTCGTAGTCGTTCATCGCCGTCAGTGCCCGCTTGACGAACCACTCTTGATAGTCGTGGCTCCGAGCGGTCATCGTCCCACCCATGAGTATCAGCTCGATCTTGTCGACGGGGTGGCCGATCTCGCGGAGCTGTTCGAGACGGAGGGTGACCTGACCGTACGGGTCGTAGTCGTTCTGTTTCCCGCGGGCGGCCGCAGGCTCGTGACCGGTGTAGCTCTGTGCACTCGAGAACTCAGAGTCCGGCCCACCGGGACAGTACAGGCACTTTCCGTGGGGACACCGGTGTGGCGAGGTCATGATGGCGACCGGTGAGACCCCGGAGGCAGTCCGAACCGGTTTGCGCCGGAGCTCGGACTCGAGCTCCTCCCGGTGGTCACCGGCGAAATCCAGCAGCTCCGAGTTCCGCGGCACCTTCGGCGAGGAGTACTTTCCACAGACGTCGGTCTTTGCCGACTCCAGGTTCTCGCGGTCGACCTCCCCCGAGAGGAGTTTCTCGACGAGTTCCGCACAGACTTTCCGGAACGCCTCGGACTCCTCCGCGTGCTCGTCGCCGGGAACGTCGGTACTCATCGACCATAGATGACCGACTCGTGTACGTAAGCGTGTCGTCTGTGGGCCCGGTCGACCTGCTGCTAGGGCTGGTCGATGCGCTGTCCTACGAGTATCCGGTCTCGAACGGACGGATGGCCGGGTCGGTTCCTCCCTACCAGCACGGCAACGAGGCCGGCTACACCTGGAAGACCGCCCGGGAGAGGTCAACCGACGCCGAGCGGTTCGCGCCCGCCTACCGCGAACCGCTCGAGGGCCACGCCGGTACGGCGTGTTCGTCATCTCCGAGGCTGGGGCATTTTGACTGACACGGACAGAGACGACCGTTCACGTGGTCGGGAGACCGACGGCCGACGGGGCTCGACGGTGTTCACCGGCGAGAGTAGCCCGGAAACTATTTTCGCCGGACAGCCAAAGACGGTTGTATGCCGGAGTTCGATATCGTGTCACCGTCGGCGATACAGGACGGCGACGCGACCGATGCGTACTTCGACCGAACCGTCGAGACACTCGAGGCCGCCGACCGAGACCCGCAGGTCACCGCGGAGGTGACGGCCTCGCAGTTCTCCGACGGGGGGTGGTCGTTGCTCGCCGGCCTCGCGGACGCGGCCCACCTGCTGGAGGACCGCCCTGTCGACGTCGACGCGCTCCGCGAGGGCCAGCTGTTCGACGGTGGGCCGGTGATGCGAATCGAGGGGTCGTACCTGTCGTTTTGCCGGCTCGAGACTGCGCTGCTCGGCTTTCTCTCACAGGCAACGGCGTTTGCGACCGCCGCGCTGGAGGCGCGCCTGGCCGCGCCGGACTCGCTCGTGTTGAGCTTCGGGAGCCGCCACCTCCACCCGTCGCTCGCAGCCACACTCGAGCGGAGTGCACTGCTTGCCGGGCTCGACGGGATATCGAACGTCGCCGCGGGCGAGGTCCTCGGGCACGAAGCCGGTGGGACGATGCCACACGCGCTGGTGATCTGTTTTGGCGACGGCAACCAGGAGGCCGCCTGGCAGGCGTTCGACGAGGCAGTGGCCCCCGACGTGCCGCGGGTCGCCCTCTGTGACACCTACGGTGACGAGACACAGGAGACACTCCGCGCCGCGGCAGCCGTCGACGACCTCGACGGTGTCAGACTCGACACCACCGGCTCGCGGCGCGGTGACTTCGAGCACATCCTCCGTGAGGTGCGCTGGAAGCTCGACCGCGAGGGTCACGAGAACGTCGATATCTTCGCCAGCGGGGGCCTCACTCCGGAGGTGATACGCGATATCCGGGGTGTCGCAGACGGGTTCGGTGTCGGGTCTCACATCACGAGCGCCGACCCGCTCGACTTCGCGCTCGACATCGTGGCGGTGGACGGCGAGCCGGCGGTCAAGCGTGGCAAACTCGGCGGTGACAAGACTGTCTACCGCACACCCGAGGGGGGTCACCGGGTCGAACCGGCGGCGACATCGGTCGAGGGGGAGCCCCTGTTCGAGCCACTCGTCCGGGATGGCGAACTCGTCCGGGAGTTCGACATCGACACCGCCGCGGAGCGGGCGGCCACAGACGCCGAACGTGTCGAGTTTAGAGGGGCGGAATGAGCGACCTGGCCGACGGGGAGTGGCGGCTGATTCGCGAGGAGGCCCGTTCCGGGCCGATGCAGATGGCGCTCGACGAGGTGGCCGCCGAGACAGCCGCCACGGGCGGCCCACGGACTGTCCGGGTGTACCGCTGGGCGCCGAGTAGCCTCTCACTTGGCTACCGCCAGGAGTCCGGGACGGTCGACTGGGGGTTCTGTGCCGACAACGGGGTCGACGTCACCCGTCGCCCGACCGGCGGCGGTGGCATCTACCACGACGCGACCGGAGACATCTCCTACACCATCGCGGTGCCGGCCGCGGCGGTGCCCGGTGAACTGCTCGACTGTTACGAACTGCTCTGTGAGCCGGTGCTCGAAGCGTTCGACCGGATGGGTGTCGACGCGGCGTTCGCGGCAGAAAAAAAGCCGGCGGTGTACCAGCCGGCCTGTTACCTGCGGGCGATACACCCCGCACACGATATCGTCGCCGACGGCCGGAAGATAAGCGGGAACGCACAGTACCGCCAGCGTGACGCGGTGGTCCAGCACGGCTCGCTGTCCTACACACGGGTACCTGACCGCCATCTCGGCGTGTTCGACACCGGCCTCGACACGAGAGAGTTCCAGGACCGGGTGACCAGCATCCGCGAGCAGACTGGCATCGACCGGACGGCGGCAGTCACCGAACTCGAGGTGGCACTCGCCGACCGGGTCGGCGCCGAGGCGGGCGGATGGACCGACGCAGAGCTGGAACGGGCCGCCACACTGGCCGAGACAAAGTACGCGAGCGACCGCTGGACCCGTGACCGGGAGGACCCGACGTAGCTACCGCCGCTCGCGGACCCGATTGCTGGTCGACACGTCGATGTCGAGTTTCTCGGTGCCGCGAATCCAGTCGATGTACCCCTGGAGCCGGTCGGCGCCGCGGAGTGTCTCGACGGTGTCGTAGGACTCGCGCAGTTCCTCGTTCGTAAACAGAGCGTGGAGCTGGTCGTGGCAGGGTCGACAGAGCTGTACGGTCGGGCTCTCGGCACGGCGTTCGGGGCGCAGGTGGTGTTCCTGAACCGCCGCCGGGTCGTCGATACGCTCGTCGGGAATGCGACGCCGGCAGAGCGCACAGGTCGTCGGCATCATCGGATTTCCGGCCCGGATTTGTATGAAACTGACGCCAGGAGACGGTCAGTAGAGGTGGGCGGTGAACCGCCTCGGGGTCACGTGGTTCGAGAGCGTTCGTCTCTCCGCAGTTGCTCGTGGGCACCGCCCGCTCGCAGGTTCGTCCGACGGTGTCCACTGTTCACCACGGAAGACTGCGTCTTCGAAGACCCCGACACTCGGTCTGTAGAGACAGTGTGACAGATTCCGGGAGACAGACCCGCCACCTGTCTCAGTCGTCGGCGGGCGGTCGTGCCAGCCGATGGTCGTCCTGGCCGTCACGGTGGATGCTCGCGTCGAACCCGCTCTCGTCGAAGGTCACCTCGAGCGAGCGGGCCGTCGCGTGGAACTGTTTGCAGTGGTTGCCGTCGGTGGCGATACGCATCGTCGACTCGACGAGCCCGGCCTCCTCCAGCCGGTCGAGACGACGGTACACCGTCGCCTTCGAGACGTCGGCGGCCTCGATCAGCTCACTCCCGGTTCGTGGCCGCTCGACCACGGCCTGGAAGACGCGGTAGGTGTACTCGTCGCCGAGCAACTCGAGGAGCGTCTCGGGCTCCACGGGGGACTGCTCGGCACTCTCTGACTGTCGGTGGTTGGTGTTCGGTGCCTCGGGCGGGTTCTCGGGGCGTCGGGCTGTTCCTCGCATATCTACACCAACGAGAGCATATCCCCTGTGTTCTCGTGCTAGGTATCGGCATCGAGCAGGCTCTAGGAGTACAGACGGTTTCGGGCCGCCTGGTGGCCGAACGGCAGTCTGGTGCTCTGGATAGCTAGCCCGCAGGAATAAGAGAGTACAGACCGAACTACGTATCAAACCGAGATGAATCCGAATCATGAGCAACAAGGCGACCGGCAAGAGCACAGAACAGATGGCTTGTAACAGCATGTCGGGAGGGTCTTTCCAGACACAGTCGATGCCGCTGTCGCGGTATCCTGGGCCGGCGTGCAGTTACGCGCTCGTGGACGGCGACCCGGTCATCGGCTCGACAAACGGGGTGTTCGAGAGGACGTTCGGTGCCGGTATCGAGGACAGCCCGGTTCCAGTGGCGTTCGAGCGGGTTGGTATCCACGCCGAGGTGGAGTCGACGCTCTCCGGTCACCTACAGACCGGTGAGCCGTTTCACGTCCGCGCCAGCGCGGGTGCCGAGAGCTACGTTGTCCAGACCGTCGTCCCGGCGGAGGGTGACACGGGGTTTCTGCTCTTTGTCGCGAATCCTGGTGAGACAGACCAGACACTCGGTATCGACCACGTCGCCAGCGTGGTCAGCCACGACCTGCGGAACCCGCTCGACGTGGCGAAGGCACGTCTCGAGGCCGGTCGCGAACTCGACGAGGACGAACACTTCGACCACGTGGAACAGGCACACGAGCGCATGGAGCGCATCATCCAGGACGTCCTCACGATTGCCAGAGGGTCGGAGGTCGTAGACCCGGACGAATCGGTCGATCTGACAGGGGTGGCCAGAACGGCCTGGGCGACAGTCGAGACAGACGGGGCGACACTCCGCGTCGAGGACGACCTCCCGACGGCGATTGCCGACTCCGACCGCGTCGGACGGCTCTTCGAGAACCTGTTTCGCAACGCCGTCGAGCACGGCTCACCCGACAGTCCGGGCGACCACGACGGGACCACCGTCCGGGTCGGCCAACTGGCCGACAGCGACGGGTTCTACGTGGGAGACAACGGCCCGGGCATCGCGCCCGAGAACAGAACTCGCGTGCTCGAACCCGGCTACAGTTCCGACGACCACGGCACCGGTCTGGGCCTGGCGATCGTCGCCCGTATCGCCGATATCCACGACTGGACCGTCGAGGTCACCGAATCCGACGCCGGTGGGGCCCGGGTCGAGGTCGGTGGCGTCGACTCCGCCTGAATCGACCGGGACTCCCGGTGTCTGCAGATATCAGAAGCGTTTTTCCGAGACCACACAGAACAGAGAGTATCGATGGGCGAGGCCGACGCAGAGTCGAACGCCGACCGGAAACCGGCGACGAGGTGGTTCGACCGACACCCGGAACAGCCGCTGGCCCGGGTCTCCGACTCGGTGACCCGCGGCGATACACTGTTCCAGGTTGTTGCCGTGTTGGTGCTCGCGCTCCTCGGACAGGTACTGCTCGTGAGTATCGGGGTGGGCCTGCTGTCGGGGCTGAACGTGACAGAGAACGGCTCGCCGGTTGTCTACTACGGGACACAGTCCGCGCTCGGACTGTTCGCGTTCTGTCTCGTCGGGGTAGCGTACCTCCTCGTGCGCGAGGACGAGACACTCGTCGGCATTCGCTGGCCGACGACGTGGGACCTCGGAATGATAGTCGGTGGATTTCTGTTGCTCGCGGGGACACTGATCGGCGCGGAGACGCTCCTGAGTGCACTCGGGTTCGAGTCGGCCGACAACGTTGTCCTCGAGCGCGGGCAGGAGAACCCCGAACTGTTTCTCGTGTTGATTCCGATTCAGTTTCTGCTCACAGGCCCCGGTGAGGAGTTGCTGTTCCGCGGTGTGATTCAGGGGTTGTTGCGGCGGGCCTACGGGGTCGTGCCGGGCATCCTGGCCGCGTCGACCCTGTTTGCCCTGTTTCACGTCCCGTCACTCTCGGGTAACTCGTTGCTGCCGGTCCTCTCTGTGCTGTTTCTCTCCGGGGTTGTACTCGGCGCACTCTACGAGTACACCCGGACACTGCTCGTGCCGATGGTCGCACACGCGCTCTGGAACGCGCTGGTGTTCGGAACGGAGTACGCCGGTGCCGTCGGGTCCGTGTTCGGCTGAGACGGTGAACACTGGGATAAGAACAGGTACCGATGAGAAACGAGCACGTACCGACCGCGCTGGCGGAGTACACGACGGCTGTGGAGCGCCTCGACGGTCTCGTCTCGGGGACTGTCGTGTCCGAGCGGCGGATCGACGCTCTGGCCGACACACTCGCCGACGTGCTCGGCACGGAGCGGGACACAGAGGAACCGGTCGTCGTCGGACTCGGCGAGACGACACACGGCACCCGGGAGTGTTTCCGGCTGAAAGCCGGGCTGGTCGCGTTGCTCGTTCGCGAGTTCGGTGTCCGGACCCTCGCCCTGGAGGCTGGCGTGGCAGCCACGCGGTCGCTTGACGCGTACGTCAGGCGCGGCGTGGCTACGCCCGAGGGCTCTCTGGGAACCCTGGGGCAGTGGCTGTGGCAGACCGAGACGGTGCGTGAGCTGTTGAGCTGGCTCCGGTCGTTCAACCGGGACAGACCGCCGGCGGAGCAGGTCAGACTGCGCGGTATCGACCTGACCCGTGTTGCTGCGCCCGCCCGTCTGCTCCGGTCGTACGTCAAACAGGTCGAACCCGCCGTCGCCGACGGCGACTCGCTGACCCGACTGACCGAGTTCGAGACTCCCGAGGACCAAACTGCCCGCCTCCGGGCACTCGACGATGCCGACACCGCCGTCGACAGTATCGAGGAACGACTCCTCGACAACGAGCAGGTGTACGTCGAGACGACAGACGAACACCAGTTCGCACACGCACGCCACCTGTGTGACGTGCTCCACCGAACCTGCGAGTGGCACCGGGTCCGTCACGCACAGCCTGGACCGTCCGCTGCCGGGATGGAGCAACGCGACCGGTGGATGGCCGCGAACGCCTCCTGGGCAGTCGAGCAGGACCCGAACGGTCGGGCGGCTGTCTGGGCACACAACAGCCACGTCAAGCGGGGTCGTTTCGACGACGGACAGGTCTGGAGTGACGCGACGACGATGGGCGAACGCCTCGCCGACACGTTCGGGGAACGGTACACACCCCTGGGGTTCGACCTCGGCGGTGGGGCGTTCCGGGCTGTGCCAGCGGGCGGTGCATCCGGTCGCCCCGA
>JAQCNM010000104.1 GCA_028275025.1 Halovenus sp. | reverse complement strand
GGGGTCAGTCACCCGTCTCGGCCGCGTCGGACCCGCGTTCGGTCACCCGGACACCTTTCTCGGCGAGATACCGCATTCGCTGGCGGGCGAACTCCTCCTCGCGGGTGCCCCGCGTGGCGAGCACGTACATCCGGGCCCGACCCGTCGGTCGCATGGTGCGACCGGCCCGTTGTGTGCCCTGACGGCGGGAGCCACCCAGCCCCGAGGCGACGACCGCCACCTCGGCGCTCGGGAGGTCGATCCCCTCGTCGCCGACACGCGAGACAACGAGTGTCTGGCGCTGGCCGTCGCGGAACTGCTCGAACAGGCGCTCCCGGCGGGGGTGGGGCATCTCCCCACTAATAAACGGGACGTCGAGGGCGTCGGCGTATGCCCGGCCCTGGTCGAGGTACTCGACGAACACGAGCACCTGTTTCTCACCGGCCTCGGCGAGCAGCCCGCGCAGTTCGTCGAGTTTCGCCGGGTTCGTGGCGGCGACCTGGCGGCGCTCGTGGCCGCTCGCGCTGACGTACTCGTGCTGGTGTTTCTCCGCTCCCCAGGGGACGTAGCGTATCTCGACGGACGGCTCGGCGACGTAGCCTGCCTCGAACAACGCCTCCCAGTCCGTGCCGATCGGGGGGCCGACGAGCGTGAAGATGTCCGTCTCCTGGTCGTCCTCGCGGAGCGGCGACGAGGACAGCCCGAGTCGGTGACGGGTCTGGAGGTCTGCCGTCCGCCTGTGAACCGGGCTCGGGATGTGGTGGGCCTCGTCGTAGACGATGAGTCCCCACTCGCGGCTGTCGAACAGGTGGCGGTGTCGGTCCATCCCGGCGGTGCGGTAGGTGGCGATGGTGACCGGTCGGACGTTCTTCTGCCCGCCGTGGTACTCGCCGATCTGGTCCGGATCGAGAGTGGTCTTGTCGAGCAGTTCCGCCCGCCACTGCCCGGCCAACTCCCGACCGGGGACGAGCACCAGCGTCTCCCCCTCGATAGCGGCGAGGATGGCGAGTGCCGCGACGGTCTTGCCGCTGCCGGGCGGGCCGACGAGCACACCAGCCTGGTGCTCGATAAAGTTAGACACCCAGGTCTGCTGGTAGGGTCGCAAGTCGAGTTCCAGGTCGACAGGGAGCGGGTCACCGCCGTCGAGGTCCCGCTCGTCACGGACCGGGTAGCCGGCCTCGTAGAGCGCACGTTTCACCTCGGCGACACGCTCCTCGGCGACCCAGCTCTCGGTGTCCGACACCGGGGCGCGTAGCTGTCCGCCGTCGAGTTTCTGTCGTGCCACGTTACCCATCATCTCGGCCGACTCGGCCTCGAGCACGACGTAGCCATCCTCGTGGGTGCGCAGGGTGAACAGGTTGGCCCGGCGGTGCTGGTCTGCCATCCACTCCTCCAGGGCGGGTTCCCGCTCCGGAAGCACCGACCGCACGGTGTCGAGTAGCCCCTCGAAGCGCTCGTAGGGGGCCTGCCAGACGTCCGCGGGGCGGATCTCGTAGAGGTACGCCCCAGAGCCGGTCGTGTCGAGCAGGTGGGCGAACTGGGTGAGCTGTGCCCGGGTGAACTGTGTGGGCTGGTCCGCGACGATACTGCGCCGTTCCGGAAAGACCACGAGCCGCTCCCGGTCGGTCATCTGTGCCCAGTTGCTCGGGTACCACACCACCGGGTCCGGGGAGACGTCTAGCCGTTCTGCGGCACCCGACTCGGCGAGAGCGTCGAGCTCTGCGGCCGCCGTGGCCTGTGAGCTGTCACGGAGCTGTGCGTACCGGGTCGCGCTCACCACCGGTCGGCCGAGCGACTCCAGGGCGTCGTAGAACTGGTCGGTGTCGGCCGGCTGTTCGTCTGACGGCGTGTCACCGTTCCCGTCATCGGGGTCGGCTGCGTCCTCGGTCGTGGAGTCTTCGGCCGCCGACCCCGGCGTCGGTTCGGCGGCCGGGTCGTCGGTGTCGGGTGAGTCGGCTGTCACTACACACGGTAGGCCGTCGGGGCACAAACGGCTTGCGTGTGCCGGAGTCACGGTCGTCTCGGCGGTCGGTCGACGGAGTCGTGACAGCCACGCCCGTGTACCGTCGGTGGCCCACAAACACGTACCCTTTTCAGGCGAACAGCTGTACATTGCCACGATGAGCCGCCGCGAGGAAGTGTGTGTTCTCGTGCCGACGTACAACGAGGCCGAGACAATCGAGACCGTCGTCGAGCAGTACCACGAACAGGGGTTCGACGACGTGCTCGTGATAGACGGTGGGTCGACTGACGGAACACGGGAGCGAGCGGCCGCGGCGGGGGCGCGTGTCGAGCAACAGCGCGGGAACGGCAAGGGGCAGGCCGTTCGGGAGTCGATGGCCTACATCGAGCGACCGGTCGTGCTGATGGTCGACGGCGACTCGACGTACAGACCGGACGAGGCCGACCGGATGCTCGAACCGATATTCGAGGGGCGGGCAGAACACGTTATCGGGAACCGGTTCGCCAACATGCAGCCCGGGGCGATGACGCGACTCAACCAGACGGGCAACCGCATCATCAACCGCGCGTTCCGGTTCATACACAGAGAGAACCTGGTGGATATCCTGAGCGGCTACCGGGCGTTCACCCGTGAGTCGTTCGACCGGCTCTCACTCTCCGCCGACGGGTTCGGTATCGAAACCGAGCTGGCAGTCGAGTGTGTGAAACACGACGTCCGCGTCGAGGTAGTCCCGATCAGCTACGAGCCACGCCCCGACGAGTCCGAGACCAACCTCCGGCCGGTTCGTGACGGCGGCAACATCATCCTCCGGCTCTACCAGATGGCAAAGACCAACAACCCGCTGTTTTACTTTGGGTCGATCGGTGCCACGAGCGCGTTCGTCGGGACGCTACTGGCCGGCTACGTCGCCTACGTCTGGGTGGTCAACGGGGTCGGTCGCAACGTGATCGCGCTCGCGGCGGGGGTCGCCCTGCTGTTTGGCGTGCAACTGGTCATGTTCGGTGTGCTCTCGGATCTCATCGTGACGGCCAACCGCCGGCAGACACAGCAACTCAGACGGGTCGCGGATCGACTGGAGGAGGTCGACGGTCGGGGTGAGTCGGGGCTGCTCGACGAGCGACAGGCGGGGGACGAGGGCGGTTCCAACGGGAAAGACGGGTGAGACGGCTCAGGCTAGCCGGTCGTTCTCTTGGAGGTGTGCGAGCAACAGCGGGTGGAGCGGTCCGTTCGAGGCGAGCAGGTCCTTTCGCTGTTCGGTGTCCATCGTGAACGTGTACGGCTCGCCGTGACGGTCGGTGAGACGTGCGCCGGCCGCCCGCGCGATGACGATACCGGCGGCGACGTCCCACGGGTAGGTGCCGTACTCCCAGGAGCCATCGGCACTGCCGCTGGCGAGATAACAGAGGCTGAGTGCGGCCGAGCCGAGCGCTCGGACACCCTGTGTCTCGTTGTAGAAGTGTGTCAGAAAGGCACCGTCCGGGTCCCAGCCCGAGAGGAGCATACTCTCGTCGAGTGACTCCCGGTCGGTCGTTGTTATCTGTGTCTCCCCCTGGTAGGCGTCACCGCCGGCGACGGCGTGGAACAGTTCGTCGGTCTCGGGAACGTAGACGACACCCATCACCGGTTCGTTGTTTCTCAACATGCCGATAGACACCGAGTACTGGGGGTTGCCGTGTGCGAAGTTACCCGTTCCGTCGAGCGGGTCGATGACCCAGGTGTACTCGCTGCTGCCCTCGTAGAACTCACTCTCCTCGGAGAGAATCGAGTGGTCGGGAAACTCGTTTCTGATGACGGTCGTGATGAGGCGGTTCGCCTGGTAGTCGGCCTCGGTGACGATGTCTGATTTGTTTGTCTTGTACGTGACATCCTCCACCCGGCCGTGGAGCTCACGGAGCGGTTCGCCGGCACCCTGTGCGGCCTCCTTTGCGATTGTCCGGGCGTGTTCGACGGTGGAGACGTCCGACTCGGGAACCTCGGAGGCGAGCAACTCCCGGGGGCCGCTGTCCGTTCCACTCCGCAGCCCCCAGCCGAGTTTGCTCGAGACGGCGGCCATGAACTGTTCGTCGTAGCTCGTCCGGACGACGTGTGCCTGCTCGGTCGCCCCGGTGAGCCGTATCACCTCGTCAGCGGCCAGCATCTTCTGGACCCGGCCACCGTCGACGAGCAGACTCGCCTGCTCGCGGGTGACCACCTCGATGTCTGCGTCCGCGGAGACCACCAGCGGACGGACACCCATGCTGTGTGTGTGCAGCGGGACGATCTGCAGGGTGCGGTTGTTCGCGGGGAGCTGAATCGGGCCACGGGCAGACAGCGAGATACCGGTCGACCCGGTCGGGGTTGCCACCGCGAGACCGTTGCCCTCGTACTCGCCGACGTACTCCCCGTCGACGAACACGGCCAGGGTAGTGACCTTCCGGTCGAAGGCGTTCTCCGGCGGGACGTTCTCTATCATCACGTCGTTGATACCGGTCGCGTCGAGATTCTCACCCTCTGCGGCCACCATCTGTCTGCTGTCGACCGTTGCCCGGCCGTGGACAGCCTCCGCTAATGCCGCGTCCATGTCCTCGGGCTCGACGCGTGCGAGAAAGGAGAGTGTCCCGGCGTTGATACCGAGCTGTGGTATCTCGTGGGGCGTGAACCGTTTGATACCCTCCAAGAACGTGCCGTCACCACCCAGTGTCACGGCGAGCGTCGACCGCTCCGGGTCGTACGCCTCCTCGACCGACTCCTCCAGCCCGACCGCTGTGGCATCGAGTCCGTGGTCGGCTGCCCACGCCTCAAGCTGGTCGTACAGCCCCTCGGCGTCCGGACTGAGCAACGCAAGAATCCGCTCCGTCGTCGCTAATCGCCTGCCGTGCATCTGTTGTACCGGTACGTACTGAGAGCCGGATAGCTTTCAATCTTGCTCCATACATCCGGCGGCCAGAGCCACGAACAGACGAGTGTGCAGGGGAGACCTTGCCGTTTCAGAGAGGTATCGTCCGGACGAAGGTCCCGACAGCAAACACCGGACGTGCCGGTCACGCGCTGTCCGGGCGGGTTTCGTTATACCACCACAGAGATACCCGTATCGGTCCTGTGAGCCTATCTCGGGTCAGAAACCGCCGGTAAGTAGAGGTTTCCCCCGCAAAAAGCTTGTAGGATAGGTATAACAAACTGTGAGGGGAGGGTAGGTCGAACCGGACCGAGTGCCAGCGACCACCGCGACACGAGATAATGACGAGCAACGCATCGCAGGGGTTGTCAGACGACGTGATATTCGACATTATGAGCAACCGGCGACGTCGGTTCGTACTCAGGTACCTGCAAAACGAGGGGGAGCCGGCACAGCTCACCGACATCGCAACGGCGCTGGCGGCGGTAGAGAGCGACACGACACCCGGTGAGGTCGACAGACAGGCGCGCAAGCGGGCGTACGTTTCACTGTATCAGACACACGTCCCACGGCTCGCCGAGGAACAGGTCGTCGAGTACGATGCGGACGCCGGGACGGTGTCACTGCGCGACCCGGCAGAGGAACTGCTCGATCAGGTCGGCCGAGGGGAGTCGGCCGACCGGTGGCCCTCTGTCTACTTTCTACTCGGCCTCGCCGGCCTGGTGATCCATCTGCTGCTGGGCGTCATGGCCGACAGACTGCTTCTGGTCGGGGTGCTCGTGCCGCTTGGCGTGTTGGTCGTGAGTCTCCTACACTGGCGAAAGCTCCCACGGCAGAGCTGGGAACACGAGTTTCAGTAGGACGTGTGAACCACAGCGTCGGGTAGACACGGAAGCACTCGGGAAACCGGTAAACCGAGTATACCGGGTGGTCTACGGTCTCTGCAGGTGACCGGTCGTGCGAGCCCCAAACGGTTGGCGTGGCTCCGCATTCGTATTGGCCGTGTGAGAGAAAACCCGTGAAAACCGGGGTGAGAAACCGATTACTCGCCTACTAAGCGCGGCGACACCAGACCCCTCTGTGGATTTTCTGTTGGCACACACAACCGCGGGTAGTGATACTATAATTATAACCTGAGGACACATAGTTATACTAAAGTAATATTCATGATGATGTACATTTATCAGCACGCGTGCAGAGAGTTCAAACGGGAGACGGTTAATGACAGCATCGAAAACAACTGCAGCTTCTGAGGGAGAGACGCCGTTGGGTGAGAACGGGGATATCACTCAGGAGAGTATCGAGAAGTTACTAGAGCAAGAGCAGTCGTCTAGCGACGAGATTACACTCGATGAGACGTTCGACATCCTGCGGAACCGCCGCCGGGACGTGCTCGTCTATCTCAGTGGAACCGAGGACAACAGCGCGACCCTGGGTGACCTCGCAGAACACGTCGCAGCAAAGGAAAACGGGATCGACGAGGACCAGCTCAGTTCGACCCAACGAAAGCGGGTGTACATCGGGCTGTATCAGTGTCACCTGCCGAAGATGGACGACGTCGGTGTCGTCGAGTACGACCAGGACAGGGGGACCGTCACACTCGACGGGGAGTCACGGCTTTTCACCTACCTCCCGGAGGCGGCCGACGAGACCGGTAGGTCACGGACACCGCTGTACGCCGCCCTGGGCATCGCGGTGGTTGCGACGGTGGGCGGGCTCGGACCGGGGGCGCTCGCGGCGGTTCCGACCGTGGCGTGGCTGTTGCTGAGCAGTGTCGGGCTCGTCGCGCTCGGACTGTACACCAGTGACGTCGGAGACCGGTTGCGCGACCCGGTGAGAGACCCCGATTAGCAGTCGAATTACAATACAGATGAGACACGAACCAGACAGCAAGCGACACATGTCGGAGCAACACGAGGAAAACCGGGGTGGGGTCACGACAGGGCAGAGCATGCGCGGAGAGGAGGACGGCCAAAGCGTCGACACCATCGTCGATGGAACGGTCGTCTCGACGCTCGCTGCGGAGCGACACTCGGTCGACTCCATCTTCGACACGCTGGCAGACCCCGCACGCCGGTACGTGCTCAGCTACCTGTTGCGGTCGGACGAGCCGGTAGCGCTCGGCGAGCTGGTCGACTACGCGGTCGGACAGACCGACGCACCCGACGACGACTCGTTCCGGCAGGAGGTGGTGGTGAAGCTGACACACGCGGTGTTGCCGTCACTCGCCGAGGACGGCTA
>JAQCNM010000103.1 GCA_028275025.1 Halovenus sp. | reverse complement strand
ATCTGTGACCCCCGTTGCGAGGAGAGAGCCCTGGGTCGACCGTTTATGTACATCGACAGAGACCTGCCCGTATGAACCTCGCAGACGGACTCACCGCGGTCACAGGTGGGGTCGCCAGGGTGGTGACAGACCACAACCGAGTTGTAGTTCTGGTGATGCTCGTGTTGACCGCCGGGGTCGTCTTTGGACTGACTCAGGAGCAACGCGACGCCGAAAACGGGGCCAGTGAGAGCGTTATCGAGGGAACGGCTGTCCACGACGCGGAGACGTATCTCGACGCGCGTTACTTCGACGGGGAAGACGAGACCTCGACCGATGCGGTGTACATTCAGGGCAACGACGGGTCGGTGCTGAACAAGGCGGGGCTGCTGGCCGCACTCGACTACCAGATCGCGGTCGGTGACTCCGCGTCGGTCACCGACGCACTCGCCGGGGAGACACCCGGGGACAGTATCCGCAACCCGGCGGTCCCCGTTGCCGTGCGCCTGGCCGACGAGCCCGACCCCGACCTGGCGACACAGCGACAGGCAGTCGCCGACGCGAGTCCGGCCGCTGTCGACGAGGCTGTCCGGGCCACACTCGCCGAGGCCGAGAGCGACCAGATCCGACAGTTCCTGCCGGTGGACTACGAGGCTGGCACGAGTGACGCTGCGGGGATGCGGCTGTTGCTCACCGTCACCGACGGGGCAGATATCACGGACGAACTCGGCGAGGCCGCTACGACAGTCAGCGAGTCGACCCCGGTGACGGTGTTCACGACCGCCGGCCTACAGGAGGATGTCACCCAGCAGGTGCTCCCCGAGTTGGCCTGGCTCGTCGTTCCGATGATTCTGTTCGTGCTTGCGGTGATCCTCGGGTTCGCGTACCGGGACGTCACCGACGTGGTCGTCAGTTTCACCGGTGTCGTCGTGACACTCCTGTGGACGTTCGGCCTGATGGGCTGGCTCGGGCTGCTCGGCCAGCAGACGGGGCTGGTCGTCCCGGTGCTCGCCATCGCGCTGAGTATCGACTTCAGCTTCCACGTGTTCATGCGGTACCGGGAGCGACGTGGCACGGACGACGGGATCCGGGACAGCCTCCGGCGGTCGACCGCTGCGGTGATGGTCGCGTTCGTGCTCGTGACAGTGACCGCTGTGGTCGGTTTCGTCCCGAACCTGACGAACCCCGTCGGCCTGATACGGGACCTCACAGTCGCGTTTATCCTCGCCGTGCTCTCGGCGTTCGTCATCTTCACGACGCTGGTGCCGGCCCTGAAGACGAGTGCCGACGGCCTCTGGGAGCGGTTCGGCTTCGACCGCACGGCGGTAGCCCTCGGAAAGGGCTCGTACCTGGGCCGCGTTCTCGGCGGGAGTGTGACGGTCGCACAGCGGGCCAGTGTGGTCGTCATCGCGCTGGCGCTGGTGGTCGGGGCCGTCGGCGGGGTGGCGTTCACCGAGGTCGACCGCCAGCAGTTCCAGGACAGCGACCCCCTGTCGGACCCGGGCTGGCAGTCCGAACTCCCCGGCCCGATGGCGTACGAACTCCACGAGACCGAGGCGGCACAGCAACTCTCCTTTGCCGACGACCAGTTCGCCACGACCGGCGACGACCCCGACAGCACCTTCGCGTTCACGCAGTTCCTGTTACGTGGCGACGTCGCGACGGCGGAGACGATGCAGGCGCTGGCGACCGGCGAGACGGCCGCCGCCGCGGCCGACCCGGACGTCGTGGTCAACCAGGGCGGTGTCGTCGACGTGCGCTCACCGCTCACCGCGATGCAGGAACTCGCCGCCGACAACCCCGACTCCGCGTTCGCCGCGCAGTTCGCGGCCGCCGCCGACACCCAGACGAGTGACCCGGACCGACTCCGGTCGCTCGTTCCCCAACAGGACGTCCCGGCGACACTCGATGCGTTTGTCGAGGCCGCCCCCCAGGCGACACGGCTGCTCGAACAGACCGACGACGGCTACGCGTCGATGCGTCTGCTCGTGCCGGTCCAGGGCGGGTTCGGTGACGACCGTGCCACGGCGATGTTCGATATCGAGGAGGAGATCGACGGGGCCACCGCCGCGTCGGTCACCGCGGTCGGCAGTGGCACGCTCAACGACGCCTACATCGCGGAGATCGTCGACGGCATCGTCACGACGATGCTGCTGGCACTGGCCGGGGTGTTCGTTGTTCTGGCAGCCGTCTACCGGATCGCCTACAACAGCGCGACACTCGGTCTGGTGACCGCCCTGCCGATCGCACTGGTGCTCGCGCTGGTGTTCGGGGGGATGCTCCTGCTGGGCGAGCCGTTGACCGCGGTCACCGCCCTCATCGTGAGTATCGCGATCGGCCTGGGTATCGACTACAACATCCACATCAGCGACCGGTTCGCGACCGAACTCGAGCGCGGGGCCGACGTCGGAACGGCCCTGCGGGAGGCAACGACCGGGACCGGTGGTGCACTGCTCGGGAGTGCGGTCACGTCGACGGGCACGTTCGCACTGCTGATCGTCGCGCCGCTCGCCACGTTCCAGTCGATGGGTGTCATCCTCGCGCTCACGCTCGCCGCGTCGTTTCTCCTGAGCGTGTTTGTTCTCCCGAGCCTGCTGTACCAGTGGGCCCGGTTCGTCCGTCGAGAGGGTGAACAGGGGTTGCGACAGTCGGCGTCGTCCTCGGACTGACACGGAGGTGACCCTGCCGGGGGTAGATGCGGAATGAATGGGTCCCACCGTAGACGCGGGTACTGCACCGAACGGGGGACGTTGTCCCCGGTCCGCACGACCGGTGACGGCTTTCGGCGGGCTCTCACCGCCGGTTACCGACTCGCCTGGCTTTGTCCGGGTTCCCACCGGATGTTGCCGACATCGACGGACCGGTGAACTTCGGGCGCGTCCCGCAGGGGACGAGCCCTCGTCCGTGGCCCTCCGTCGACGGTAGCCGGACTCTCACCGGCACTGCCGTCGCGAACCGGCGTGAGCCGGGTTTTCACCGGCGTGCCGTCGTGTTTCCGAACTCCGCTTGCGCGTAATCCGGTAGTTGGCCTTGCTCCGCCACCGCCGCGGCGGCGACGCACTGGACCGGTTCGGTTCTCCTTCGGGACCTAAGCCTCCACACCCTCACGGGTGTGTTGGCGTTGGCCCCCATCCCGTGCCATCTCGGCTATCGCCGATCCAACCCGGGACGTTCGTGTGCGCCCACGTCCACCGTGGGGATTGTCAACTACTGACGCGCGGGGTATTAAATCTACCGATTACACTACGTTTTCTTACACGAACTCGGTGGGGTCGCCCTGCCCGTGGCCGGTCCGGCCCATGACAGAATCCTTTTTACCCCGCTGGCAGTCCACTAGAACAGTATGACCGGGAGGGGATACCGGTGACCACCGACGACCGTATCGACGAACTGCGGGAGCGCCGCGAGGAGGCCCGCAGCGGTGGTGGCGAGGAACGCATCGAGAAACAACACGCAAAGGGGAAACTCACCGCACGTGAACGCATCGACTACTTTCTCGACGACGGGAGCTTCACCGAGTTCGACCAGTTCCGCACCCACCGCTCGCACAACTTCGACATGGAGGAAAAACAGGTGCCCGGTGACGGTGTGGTAACGGGTTACGGCACGGTCGACGGTCGCACCGTCTTTCTGTTCGCCCACGACTTCACCGTGTTCGGCGGGTCACTGGGCGAGGTGTTCGCCGAGAAGGTCACAAAGGTGATGGACCGCGCGATAGAGACCGGCGCACCGATAATCGGGCTGAACGACTCCGCCGGCGCGCGCATCCAGGAGGGGATCGACTCACTCGCCGGCTACGCCGAGATATTCCACCGGAACCAGCAGGCAAGCGGTGTCGTCCCGCAGATATCGGTCGTCATGGGTCCCTGTGCCGGCGGTGCGGTCTACTCTCCGGCGATCACGGACTTCATCATGATGGTCGAGGAGACGAGCCACATGTTCATCACCGGTCCCGACGTGGTGGAGACGGTCACCGGCGAGCGTGTCGGGTTCGACGAACTCGGCGGTGCCACGACACACGCCACCGAGTCCGGTGTGGCACAGTTCACCGCCGCGGACGAGAAGTCCGCACTCGACGACGTGGCACACCTGCTCTCCTATCTCCCACAGAACAACGTCGAGGACCCACCTCGGGTAGACCCCTGGGACGACCCGGACCGCCGCGACGACGAACTCGCCGACATCGTCCCCGACGAGCCACGACAGCCGTACGATATGACGGCCGTCATCGGGCGTGTCACCGACGAGGGCTCGTTTTTCGAGGTGGGTGGGTCGTTCGCACGCAATCTCGCGGTCGGGTTCGCGCGCCTCGACGGCCACGCCGTCGGTGTGGTGGCGAACCAGCCACGGGTCAACGCGGGCACCCTCGACATCGAGTCCTCGGTGAAAGGTGCCCGCTTCGTGCGGTTCTGTGACGCGTTCAACATCCCGATTCTCACCTTCGTCGACGTTCCGGGGTTCATGCCCGGGACCGACCAGGAACACGGCGGTATCATCCGCCACGGTGCGAAACTCCTCTATGCCTTCTCCGAGGCGACCGTGCCGCTGCTCACCGTCATCACGCGCAAGGCCTACGGCGGTGCCTACGACGTGATGGCATCGAAACATATCGGTGCCGATGTCAACTACGCCTGGCCCACGGCCGAGATTGCCGTGATGGGGCCACGCGGCGCGGTCAACGTTCTCTACAGTGACGAACTCGACGCGGTGGACGACCCCGAACAGCGCCGCGACCAACTCATCGAGGAGTACCGCGAGGAGTTCGCCAACCCCTACACGGCGGCCGACCGCGGGTTCGTCGACGACGTGCTCGAACCCGCAGACACCCGGCCCCGACTGGTCGACGACCTCGAGATGCTGCGCTCGAAGCGCGCGACAAACCCCGACCGCAAACACGGGAACATGCCGCTCTGAGATGGCTCCCGACCAGACATCTCCAGGTGGTGACCGCGCCGACGACGGGACCGACACCGGCAGGCACCAGCGCTCGGTCGGGTCGCCACGAGGCGATCTGACCGTGCGCGGGCGTCCGAGCGACCGGGAGACCGCGGCGATCGCGGCGGCCCTGGCCGAGTACCTCGACGAACCGACCGACGACCAGGACGAGGCGGTCGAGAGTTGGGATGGTAAGCGATTTCGATTCGCGGGTCGCATCGACGGGGTGATGAACGGCCCGCGGCGCGTGCCGCGCGGTGCACCGACAGACAACTGGACTGCCGCAGGACGAGCAGACAGATTCGAACGATGACAGAAACGAGCTTCGACAAGGTACTGGTTGCGAACCGCGGGGAGATCGCGGTACGGGTCATGCGTGCCTGTGACGACCTGGGTATCGACACCGTCGCGGTCTACAGTGATGCAGACAAACACGGCGGGCACGTGCGCCACGCCGACGAGGCGTACAACGTCGGGCCGGCGCGGGCCGCGGACTCCTACCTCGACCACGACGCGGTTATCGGGGCCGCACAGAGGGCAGACGCCGACGCCATCCACCCGGGCTACGGCTTTCTCGCGGAGAACGCCGAGTTCGCCGCCGCGGTCGAGGCGACCGAGGGTGTGACCTGGGTCGGCCCCGCGTCGGACTCGATGCGTCAACTGGGTGAGAAGACCAGCGCCCGCGAGACGATGCAAGCCGCCGACGTTCCCATCGTCCCGGGTGACACCGAACCGGTCGAGAGCGCCGACGCGGTCCGTGCGTTCGCTGAGGAGTACGGCTACCCGGTCGCGATAAAGGCAGAGGGCGGCGGTGGCGGTCGCGGGATGAAGATTGTCCGCGACCCGGCCGAGGCCGAGGAGCAACTCGAGAGCGCAAAGCGCGAGGGTGAGGCATACTTCGACAACGACACCGTCTATCTGGAGCGGTTTCTCGAGAACCCCCGCCACATCGAGGTGCAGATCCTCGCAGACCACCACGGCAACGTCCGTCACCTCGGCGAGCGTGACTGCTCGCTCCAGCGCCGCCACCAGAAGGTCATCGAGGAGGGCCCCTCGCCGGCGCTGACCGACGAACTGCGCGCCGAGATCGGCGAGGCCGCCCGCCGCGGTGCCGACGCCGCCGGCTACTACAACGCCGGCACCTTCGAGTTTCTCGTCGAGGAAGCGCCCGACCGGGACGCCGCGGCCGGTGAACGGCTCGACGCGGAAACGAACTTCTACTTTCTAGAGGTAAACACTCGTATCCAGGTCGAGCACACCGTCACCGAGGAGATAACCGGTATCGACATCGTCAAGTGGCAGCTCCGGGTCGCACAGGGCGAGGCACTCGACTTCGAACAGGACGAGGTGACCGTCGACGGCCACGCCTTCGAGTTCCGTATCAACGCCGAGAACGCGGCGGACGACTTTGCCCCGGCAACCGGCGGGCGACTCGACACGTACGACCCGCCGGGTGGGCCCGGTGTCCGGCTCGACGACGCACTCAGACAGGGTGAGCCGTTGGTGACCGACTACGACTCGATGATAGCGAAACTCGTCGTCTACGGGCGTAACCGAACGGAGTCGATCGCCCGGAGCAAGCGCGCCCTCGCCGAGTTCGACATCGAAGGGATCGTCACCATCATCCCGTTCCACCGGCTGATGCTCGACGACGACGCCTTTCTCGGGGGGACCCACACGACGAAGTACATCGACGAGGAGCTCGAGCAGGACCGCATCGAGGCGGCACAGAAGCGGTTCGGCGAGACGACACTGACCGACACGGAGGGAGACGAGACTGCCTACACCCGGGAGTTCACCGTCGAGGTCGACGGCAAGCGCTTCGAGGTCGAACTCGAGGAGCGCGGTGAACCCCCGCAGACCGGCGGCGACGACGGCGGCCCCTCGGGCGCGCCGACCGGTGGCGGGTCCGGCAGCGACACCCCTGACGCGGCCACCGGTGCCGAGGGGGAGAGAGTCACCGCGGAGATGCAGGGGACCATCCTCGAAGTCACCGTCGACGAGGGTGACGAGGTGGCCGCGGGTGACGTGCTCTGCGTGTTGGAGGCGATGAAGATGGAAAACGACGTCGTCGCCGAGTTCGGCGGCACAGTCAGACGAGTTCCGGTCGCGGAGGACGAGAGTGTCGACATGGGCGACGTGCTCGTGGTGCTCGACTGAGCCGACGCCTCCGGATGCCGATAGCCACAAGTCGCTGCCGCGGGTACAGCGAGCCGATGTCAACACCGGAGATACGGGAACTCGACGAGCAGACCGTCGAGCGCATCGCGGCGGGCGAGGTGGTAGAGCGGCCCGCCTCCGCGGTAAAGGAACTCGTCGAGAACAGCCTCGATGCCGACGCCTCCCGGGTGACCGTTGCAGTCGAGTCCGGTGGCACCGACCTCGTGCGGGTGACCGACGACGGGGTCGGCATGGACGAACAGACCCTGCGCCAGGCGATCGAGAAACACACCACGAGCAAGATACGCGACATCGACGACCTGTCGGGCGGCGTTGGAACCCTCGGTTTCCGCGGCGAGGCGCTCCACGCCATCGGTGCCGTCTCGCGGCTGCGCCTCCGGAGCCGACCCCGTGACGGCGGTCGGGGAACGGAGCTCACCGTCGAAGGCGGCGAGGTGACGGACGTCTCGCCGGTCGGCTGTCCAGCGGGTACCACCGTCGCGGTGCGGGACCTGTTTTACAACGTGCCCGCACGACGAAAGTACCTCAAGACTGATTCGACCGAGTTCAGCCACGTCGGTACCGTCGTGACGAACTACGCGCTCGCGAACCCCGACGTCGCGGTGACGCTCGAGCACAACGGCCGAGAGCAGTTCGCCACGACCGGTTCGGGCGACCGCCGCGAGGCGGTCCTGTCGGTGTACGGCCGCGAGGTAGCCGAGTCGATGCTCCCGGTCGGCGATAGCTCGGAGGGGCCGACTGGCCCGTTGCGAGCCGTCTCGGGGCTGGTGAGCCACCCCGAGACGAACCGTTCGAGCCGGGAGTACCTCTCGACGTTCGTCAACGGCCGGTACGTGACCGCGAACACCGTCCGGACGGCGGTCGTGGACGCGTACGACGGCCAACTCGCCGCCGACCGGTACCCGTTCGCGGTGCTCTTTCTCGAGGTCGACCCCGCGACGGTGGACGTGAACGTCCACCCCCGCAAGCTCGAGGTCAGATTCGCAGACGACGAGGCGGTTCGCGAGCAGGTGCGTGATACCGTCGAGGCGGCACTGCTCGACGCGGGTCTCCTCCGCTCGTCGGCACCGCGTGGCCGGAGTGCCCCCGACCAGACGAGGATAGAGCCGTCGTCTACGTCGGACGGTGCGACCGACGCGGGTGATACCGACACGGCGACCGTGGAGGGCACCACTCCCGACACCTCCTCAGACACTGACACGGCGTCTAACATCACCTCCGACACCGACGCGGGCGATACCGACGCGACGGCCGACAGTACCAGCAACACGTCCACGGGAGACGGTGACACCGCCCGGCCGTCACGTGGCCCCGACACGTCACACCCGACGCTGTCGTCCGGAGACGAGCCTTCGGACCGGACGGCCGGTTCGACGGGGTCGTCCTCTCCCGACTCACGACGGTCGGCCGCCGGTGACGAACCGAACACACAGACGACGCTCCAGGGTGACCCCGCGCACCCGCCAACGGGGTACGCGACCCTCCCCGACCTCCGCGTTCTCGGACAGCTCGGTGACACGTACGTCGTTGCCGAGGCAGAGGACGGGCTGGTTCTGATCGACCAGCACGCCGCCGACGAACGGATCAACTACGAGCGGTTGGCCGACCGGTTCGACGGCGACGTCACCACCCAGGCGCTCGCGGAGCCGGTTGCGGTTGAGCTGACCGCCGGAGAGGTCACGCTGTTCGAGGACCACCGTGACGCGCTCGCCCGGTTGGGCTTTCGTGCGACCCTCGTCGACGACCGCACGGTCGAGGTGACGACCGTCCCTGCCCCCGTCGCCGAGGCCGCCGGCCCGGCGGTCATCCGTGACGTGCTCACAGACCTGGTCGACGGCGAGCGCGCGGCAGAAGACACCGTCGAAGCCGTCGCCGACGACCTGCTCTCGGACATGGCTTGCTACCCGTCGATTACGGGCAACACGTCACTCACCGAGGGGTCGGTTGTCGACCTGCTCTCGGCGCTCGACGACTGTACCAACCCGTGGGCGTGCCCCCACGGCCGCCCGGTGCTGATACACATCGACGGAGACGAGATCGACGACCGTTTCGAACGGGACTACCCCGGCCACTGACGGTCTGCCCACGTCGTGAAACCGGTCGCCGCGTGTCTGTCAACAAGCTTCGAGCTCCCGGAGGCCGAACGTATGTGTACTCATCTTCGAGCACGACCCGGTCTGTGTCCGTGACTGTGACTCGCCCAGCCACTTCTGTGACCACGCCTGTTTCTTTGCTCACATCGACGAGCACGACCCGACCAGCGGTGGCGCCTGTCGGCGGACACCCGAGGGGAGTGGCTGCTGTTGAACCGGTTCGTCGGCTCCTCCCGGGCGACCGGCCACGTTCTGCCCGGAGACCCCGTCGACCGGTCGGTCACCGCCCGGTCCAGCGCAGCAGGGCGAGCGTGAGCTCGAACAGCGCGATCATCGTCGCCAGCACCAGAAACGGCGCCATCCCGGTCGGGTCGGGGCTGAAGATAAACGCGATACCGCCAAACGAGAACCAGAACAGCAGACGCCGCTGTTCGATCCACCGGCGTGTGGTGACGCCCATCATGATGGCGAGCATGATGAAAAGCGGTATCTGGAAGACGAGTGCGAACAGCCCCATCATCAGGATGATCAGGTCGAACGTCTCCGAGAGGCCGAAGGCGATGTCGGCCACGCCCTCGGAGTACTCAAGAAAGTACACGAAGATGATGGGCAGGATGAGAAGGTACGCAAAGGCAACACCGACCAGCGCGAGCACCAGGCTGGTCGGTACGGCCGCGAGGTAGTACCGGCGCTCGTTCGGGTACAGCCCCGGGCGCATGAACAGGTAGGTCTGGTAGACAAACACCGGAAGTGCGACGATGAAACCGGCCAGTGAGGCGACCTTCAGACGGGCGATAAGCAGGCCGAGCGGGTGGTAGACGCGGGGACAGGCCGAGACCTGGTCGCTACCGACGCTGCCACACTGGCTGATACCACCGTCCGGTTGGGGCAGAAACGAGTACCAGAGAAAGTTGATGACGGTGTCTGCAACCGGGAACACGAGCACCGTCACCCCGGCCATCACGACGATAACAGCGAGCAACCGGCGAATCATCTCCTCGATGTGTTCGGTCAGCGGCATCTCCTCGTCGCCGGGGGCGCTGTCGAACCCGCCCTCGTTCGCGCCGGGCAGGTCGACCTCCGGTGACGGCTCACCGGACTCCGGTGTCGGTTCGTCGGTCGGCGAGGCGGTCCCGCCGTCGCTCAGCGCCACCGGGTCGTCTGACCCGGATCTCCCGGTGTCGTCACTGTTGCCCGCGCCGGTCGTGTCCCCAGCAGGACGGTCGTCGCCGTCCGCCGCTGTCATTGACCCTGGATTTGGCTCGCCATCTTGTAAGCCTTCTCTCTCGATAGTTGCGTCAAGACTTATTCCCCGGCGGGGAGTACCCTCTCACATGGCTACAGTCACGCTTATCGGAACACGGCTCGCAGACGTCGGCGAGGAGTTTGTCTATCACGGGGAGTCGACGGCCTGTGACGGCTGTCCCTACCGAAAACAGTGTCTCAACCTGACCGAGGGCCGACGCTACCGGGTCACGTCTGTTCGTGAGAACGCCAGCACGCTCGAGTGTGCCGTCCACGACACAGGTGTAACCGCGGTAGAGGTCGAACCGGTCTCGCTCACGGCGAACGTCACGACCGACGACGCCTTCGCCGGCAACAAGGTCTCGCTGGCGGGTCCCTGTCCGCACACGCAGTGTCCGAGCCACGAGTACTGCGAACCCGCCGGGGCGACCTTCGACGAGACCCACCGTATCGACGAGGTACACGGCGACCCGCCCCACGAGTACTGTATGCTCGACCGCGACCTGACGCTCGTCGAGTTCGAACCTCCCGAGGGTTGACCGGTCTCAGAAAAGCGGTGTCCCGTCGATACGGGCGGGACCACCGACCTCCCATATCCGGGTTTCGACCCCGCAGTTCGCGATCTCTGTTTCCACCCGGTCTGCGTGTTCGGCGGTCGTGTTCACGTAGACACTCGCACCCGTGTCCACCGAGAAGTACACTGGCAGCCCCGCCGCCCGGAGTTCCCGGACCGTCTCGAATATCTCGAGTGTCTGTGGCTGCCAGTAGACCCACCCCGCGGGACCGGTCATCGTCGTCGCGGCGAGTGACAGCGAGTCGTGCTCCGCCGTGTCGAACACCCGCTCGAACGACCCCTCGCGGAGTGCGTCCCGCATCGCGCCGAGTTGTTCGTGGACGTGTGCGAGCCGTGCCTGGAACATGTGGCTCTCTGCGGCCTCGGTGTGGGCAGCCTCGGTCTCCTTGTAGGCGGGGACCAGCGCCGCGACCACCCGGACCGACTCCGCGAACTCGGAGGGGACCGCGACCCGCTCCGAGCGGCAGTCGGCGTCGTTGAGCCCCGCGGACAGAGTCGAGAACCCCCCGGTGACCGCCCGTGCGGCCGAGGCAGAGCCACGACGGGCGATTGTCGACACCGTCGGGCGGCCCAGGTCGAGTCCGGCCGCCTCGACGAGCGACATCGCCGCCGCGGCGAAGCCCGACGCCGACGACCCCAGTCCGACGTTCGTCCGAAACGAGTTCTCCGACTCGAGTCGGACCGGTCGGTCGATGTCGGCCCGGTCCCGGACCTCGTCGACGACCGACCGGATACGCTCTGCCCCCCGACCGGTCACGGTCTCGCCGTCGACGACGTACCGGTCTCTCTCCAGCGAGCCGTCGAACGCGGCCGTCGTCGTCGTCCGTGCCGGTGCCGTGCAGACACTTATCGAGTCGTGGTACGGCAGTCGTCGCTGGTCGTCGCGCATTCCGTGGTACTTGACCAGCCCCTGTATCGGATGGGCCGTCGCCGTCGCCTTCATGTCCCGAGAGACTGCCCGACTCCACTTGTGCCTTCGGTCCTGTGACGGCACCGTTTATACCCACGAACACCCTACAACAGTTGTTCAGATGGACTCAGGGTTTCGCGTCGGCATCGTCCAGCACGACCCGCTGGTCGGGGATGTCGCCGGCAACACCGAACGCATCGCCCGCGAGTACGAGCGCACCCTCGAGTCGGACCCGTTGCTCGTGGTCGCGCCGGAGCTCGCGCTCATCGGCTACCCACCGCGTGACCTGCTCCACCGGGCAGGGGTGCTCGACGCACAGCGGGCCGGACTGGAGACACTCGCCGAGCGAACCGCCGACGGACCGCCACTCGTGGTCGGGGCGGCCCTCCCAGCCACCGACACCGGCCCGCCGGTGCACAACTCGGCGGTACTGCTCCGGGACGGCGAGGTTGCCACACGGTACCACAAGCGACTCCTCCCCACCTACGACGTGTTCGACGAACACCGGTACTTCCGGCCCGGCGACGAGCCGGTGGTGGTGACCGTCGACGGTGTCGAGGTCGGACTCACCGTCTGCGAGGACGCCTGGCACGACGCGGTCATCACCGGTCAGCGCCGCCACGAGACCGACCCGCTGGCCGAGACGGCAGCTGCCGGCGCGGAACTCGTACTGACGCTGTCGGCGAGCCCGTTCAGTCTCGACAAGCCGACCCGGCGGGCCCGCCGGTTCCGTGACCACGCCGAACGAACCGGCTGTCCGGTAGTGTTCACGAACCAGGTCGGCGGCAACGACGAACTCGTGTTCGACGGGCACTCGTTTGTCGCGACCGGAGACGGCGTCGGTGACCGACTCGCCGGGTTCGACTCCGAGACAGCCGTTGTCGACGTTCCGACCGCCGACCACCGGCTCGCTCGGGCAGGCGACCGCGACACACCCGACGGACAGGCAAGCCAGGCCCGGCAGGCGCTCGGACTCGGTGTCGCCGACTACTTTACAAAGACCGGGTTCGACGAGGCTATCGTCGGGCTCTCCGGGGGGATAGACTCCTCGGTGGCTGTTACACTCGCCGCGGACGCTCTCGGGGCCGACAGTGTCTACGGCGTCTCCCTGCCGAGTACCGTCACCAGCCAGCAGAGCGTCGCGGACGCCCGGACGGTGGCAGAGAACCTGGGGGTTTCCTTCGACGTCGTCCCCGTCGGGCCCGCAGTCGAGACGCTCAGGGCGGCGGTGACGGAGAACGCCGTTCGGCTCACCGGTGTCGCGATGGAGAATCTCCAGGCCCGCGTCCGTGGCGACGTCCTGATGAGCCTGGCAAACGAGCGCGACGCGCTGGTGCTCACACCGGACAACAAAAGCGAGGCGGCTGTCGGCTACTGTACGCTGTACGGCGACACCGTCGGTGCGCTGGCACCGCTCGGTGACTGCCAGAAGTGGCTCGTCTACGAGTTGGCCGAGGCGTTCAACGAGTCACCCCCCGCCGACGCCCCCGCCTCGTCGGTCATCCCGGGGTCGGTCATCGAGAAGGCACCGACCGCGGAGCTCAGTGAGGACCAGACCGACGCGGACGACCTCCCGCCGTACGAACAGCTCGACCCGGTGCTCGAGGCGTACATCGAGGGCGGTCGGGACGGAACGGCTCTCCGCGAGGCCCACCCCGACGAGGTCGTCGACGAGGCACTCTCCAGGGTGACCCGCGCCGAGTTCAAGCGCCGCCAGACGCCGCCGCCGCTGCGCATCACACAGAAGGCGCTCGGTCGCGGCTGGAGCTACCCGGTTGCGGCCGCGTACGACCACGTCATCGAGTAGGAGCTCAGATGCCCAGTGCGAACCGGAGCATGTCACGTGTCCCCGGGCCCAGGCCGAGCGCGATGACCGCACCCAGAAGCATGATGCCAAATCGGGGGCTCTCGTCCATGAACTCGTCGTTGAACAGTGCGACGATAGCCAGCGGTACGAGTATCTTGACCAGCGCGAACGGCCAGGCCTCGCCGACGTAGACGCCCGCGATAGCGTCTCCACCCTGGAGCGTGTTCGTGGTGTCGATGACGAACTCGTTGAACGGGTGTTTGGGGCTGTAGTCGACCCCGAGATTCCACACCTGTGTCCAGTCGTTTGCGAGCACGTTCGCGAACCCGTCGACCGCGTGTCCCCACACCACCACCAGTCCAACGAGCCCGGTGCCGGTGTTCGCGGCGGGCCAGAACTGCTCGGCCCCGGCGTAGACACCGACCGCCGAGACGGCCGCTAGACCGAGGATAATCGCCGGGATGGCCGGCTCGAAGCTGACGTAGTCGGTTGTCGCGGCGAGATACAGCAGGTAGCCGACGGTTGTCGCGAGCCACCCGGCCCCGATGACCCCCAGCGGTCTGGTGTAGCTCTCGGTCAGACCGCGCTGCTCGAGCCGCTTGCTGAGGAAAAACGACGCCGTGGCGATACCGAACACGGTGAAGTAGATAAACGGGCTGATAAACAGGGCGCTCGCGGGAAACTCGAGCGCCGGGCTCACCCCGGCCTCGATCGCCGCCACGAAGGCGTCCTCGACGACACGGAGCGCCCCACCGAACAGCATGAACGGCACGATGGCGTAGAAAAACCGCTTGTGTGGGGCGAGGGTCACGTTCCGGAACAACAGGTAGACACCGGCGAGCATGAACACTAACACCGTGATGTACCCCAGTGTCGAGACGACAGTGTAACCCGGTTCGGCGATAAACGCTGTCGTGTCGTAGGCCCCGGGCGAGCAGTTGATACCGCTCCCCTCGACTGTCTGTCCCTGTTCGGGGAGGTGAACGTAGCAGTCGACACCGTCGGCATCGGCGTGCACCGGCCCCCAGAAGTACCGCCAGATGAACCCCCAGTAGACACGCTCGGTGAACGCGACGGCGGCGGCGGCAACGGTGACCGCAACCGCGAGGAGTGTACCGAGCCACGCCCGCTCGGGGCTGACACCGTACCGGTCTATAGATTCCATACTCGGGTTTCGGGGTGGCTCGGAATTTGAGCGTTCCGGTACAGTGTGCCGCCGTTGCACGGCCATCGGTCTGTGGGTTCGCTGGACACTCATCGGTCGGTGGGTTCGCTGGACACTCATCGGTCGGTGGGTTCGCCCGGTGGTTACTACTCTGTGAGCGGCCCCTCACCGAGCGGTTGTGGCATCGACCGCTCCTGTGTCCTCGACGGTCAGACCGGCCCCCCGGTGACTGCCCGTCGAGTCACCCGTGCTCAGGGCTCTCACCCCTCGTGGGCGGCGATACGCTCGCGCCAGGTGTCGGGAATCTGTCGCGGTGTGTCGTCGTCGTCGAGTGCGACAATCACAGTCTCTGCGGTCGCCGCGAGCGCCCCGTCGGCGCGTAGCTCGTAGCCCATCGTGACACTCGTGGTGCCGATGTCGGTAACTCCGAGCCCGACGAGCAGGTCGTCGCCGAGTTCGACCGGCTGCTCGTAGTCCACGGTGACGCGCGCGACGACGAACCCCGGGTCGACCGACCGGGTTCCGAACACCGTCTGGAGATACTCGACACGGGCCTGCTCCAGGTAGGTGACGTAGACCGCGTTGTTCACGTGGCCGAGCGCGTCGATGTCGCGGTACCGGACCGAGAGTGGGACCTCGGTCTCGTAGTCGGTCATACACGGTGTGTGGCCGTCACCCGCTTCGGTCTGTCGGTCACCCCTCTCGACAGGCATTTGCCCGTGCCACCCGAGCCTCGGATATGGAGCCTGCAGACATCCAGCGTGTCGGTGTCGTCGGTGCCGGGACGATGGGGAGTGGTATCGCACAGGTCGCGGCAACCGCGGGCCACGACGTCGTCCTGCAGGACGTCGACCGGGCGGCACTCGAGCGGGGGGTCGACAGCGTCGAGTCCGGGCTGGCCCGTGACGACGACGTCGGTCCCGGCGAGGCCGAGACCGTTCGCGACCGCATCAGCACGACGACCGAGATGGAGCAACTGGCCGGAACAGACCTGGTCGTCGAGGCGGTCGTCGAGCGCCTCGATATCAAGCAGGACGTGTTCGACAGTCTGGACCGGCTCTGTGACGACGAGACGGTGCTCGGGACGAACACCAGCACCCTCTCGATCACCACGATCGCGGCGGCGACAGAACGGCCGTCGCAGGTGGTCGGTGTCCACTTTATGAACCCGGTCCCGGTGATGCCCGGTGTCGAGGTGGTGGTCGGCGAGCACACCGCGCCGGAGACGACGGGTCTGGCCCACGGGTTCGCAGAGGGGCTTGGCAAGACAACCTGGGAGTCGGCCGACAAGCCCGGGTTCGTGGTGAACCGGGTGCTGATGCCCTGGATAAACGAGGGTATTCGGGCCTACGACGAGGGTGTCGCCTCGAAGGCGGACATCGACGCGGGGCTGCGACTCGGCACAAACGCCCCGATGGGGCCGCTCGAACTCGCAGACCACATCGGGCTCGACGTCGCGCTCCACGCCACCGAGACCCTCCACGAGGAGCTCGGCGACCGCTACAGACCGGCATACCTGCTCAAGCGCAAGGTCGAGGCCGGTGACCTCGGCAAGAAGACCGGCCGCGGGTTCTACGAGTACGAGAACTGACCGGAGAGAGACACCCGAACCGACTGGAGAGAGACACCCGAACCGACTGGAGAGAGACACGCGAACTGACCGGAGAGAGACACGAGAACCGACCGGAGAGAGACGCGAGAACCAGCCCGAGGGGCTACCCTGTCACGATGTCTGCCCCGGTCTCGGCGAACTCGAGGACGAACCCGAACCCGGGGGCCAGGAGCACAGTGAACAGCAGGGCGAGCGCGATTGCGGCGTACAGTCCGGTCGGGTGCTCCTCGATGTCGAGGTCGTCGGCGGGCGGTTCGGTCCACATGGCCCGGACGACGCGGCTGTAGTAGAACACAGAGATTGCGCTGTTGAGGATCAGTGCGACCGCGAGGACGGCCACACCACCCTCGAGTGAGGCCCACAGCAGGTAGAGCTTCGAGAGGAACCCGCCGCCCGCCGGGAGCCCCGCGAGCGAGTACAGAAACACCGTCATCGCAACCGCGGCGAAGGGTGCCTGCTCGCGGAGGCCGTTGTAGTCCTCGATGCGCCGGCCGAGCCCCCAGTACTCGCCGAGTGCGACGATCAGGAAGGCACCCGTGTTCATGAAGCCGTAGACGAACAGGTGCGCCATACCGGCGGTCAGCACGAACGTGTCGTCGCCGCCGGTCAGGGCGGCGAGTGCGATGAGCGCGAACCCCGCGTGTCCGATCGAGGAGTATGCGAGCAGCCGTTTTATCCGTTCCTGTCTGAGCGCGGCGAGGTTGCCGACGGTCATCGTGACGACTGCGAGCACCTGTGCGGCCACGACCCAGTCGACAACACCGAGTGCGCCGTCGAACACCTGGGTGAACACGCGGAACGTGACGACGAAACCGGCGGCTTTCGATGCCGAGGAGAGAAACGCAGAGACCGGCGCGGGTGCGCCCTCGTAGGCCTCCGGTGCCCAGAAGTGAAACGGGACGGCGGCCATCTTGAACGCGAACCCGCCGAGTATCATGAGGATGCCGAACCCGAGGATACCCGGGAACTCGATGCCGTCACGGACAATCGCCTCGGCAACCGGTTCGAACCCGAGACTCCCCGTCGAGACGTACACGAGCGAGATACCGTAGGCAAGAATCGCCGAGGAGAGTGCACCGACCAGAAAGTACTTCAGGCCGCCCTCGACACTGCCGCGGTCGTGTTTCATCGAGGCGACAAGCGCGTACGACGGCAACGAGATCAACTCGATACTGATAAACGCGATAACGAAGCTGTTTGCCGCCGCCAGGAGCGTCATCCCGGTCGCCGACAGCAGTGTCAGGCTGTAGTACGCCGCCCGGTCGGGGTAGCTCTCTAAGTAGTCGTAGCTGGCGAGTCCGACCAGTACGACGACGCTCGTGAGGACGACGGTGAAAAACAGCGCCATCCCGTCGACGACGAGATTCCCGTCGAACAGCACGATAGGACCACCACCGTCCGGCTGGCCGGTGTCGCCGAGCAGATACCAGACGGTGATGCCGAGACCGGTGAGACCGCCGCCGGTCGTGAGTGTCGCGAACAGCCCGCCGTGGTCGCTGTCTGGGGCCACGGTGTTGACGAGCAACACCAGAAGCGCCGTCGCCACCAGGGCGAAGACGGGGCCGAGCGCGGCCCACTCCGGCAGTGTCGTGAGTGTCATCGGCGGCCACCCTGCACGTGGTCGGTGATGTCGGTGGGCCAGACGGTCGCGCCCCCGTCGACCAACGGCGAGACAGCTTCCTGAACGACGTCGTAGACGAGGTCGGGGTTGACCCCGAGGGCGACGACCAGTCCGAGCAACACGAGCATCGGCGCGATGTCGTGTGCCGGGGCGCGGCCGATGTCGTGGTCGGTGTCGAGACGGTACGGGCCAAACAGCGACCGTTGCACACCCCAGAGGAGATAGCCCGCGACGACGACGATGCCGAACATCGCCACCGCGGTGACCAGGGGGGCCGCGGGGATAGCCGCGGCGTCGAACGCGCCGACGAACACGAGCAGTTCGGCGGCGAACCCGCTCATCAGCGGCAGCCCCATGTACCCGAAGGCCCCGGCGACGAGTATCCACGCCGTCCACGGCATCCGGTCGGCGAGTCCGCTCATGTCCCCGAGCATCCGGGTGTGGGTAGTGTTGTAGATGACACCGACAGCCATGAACAACAGCCCGGAGATGAGACCGTGGCTTATCATCTGGAGGGTGGCCCCACCCATCCCGTGCGGGGTGAACGCCACCAGACCGACGACGACGTAGCCCATCGAGGAGATAGACGAGTAGGCGACGATGCGTTTGAGGTCCTGCTGTGCGAGTGCGAGCGTCGCCCCGTAGACCACGCTGACGACACCGAGGCTCACGAGCGGGACGGCGAGGTCCCGCGCGACCCCGGGCAGCATAGTGAAATTGAACCGCAACAGGGCGTACGTCCCCATCTTCAGGAGGACACCCGCCAGGATGACCGACACCGGTGTGGGTGCCTCGACGTGTGCGTCGGGGAGCCAGGTGTGCAACGGGACGACCGGCACCTTGACCGCGAAACCGAAAAACAGGAGCAGAAAGGCACCGAGCCGGAGTCCGTCGGGGCCGACCGTGATACTCTGCCCGACAACGTCGACGTCGAGCCCGTCGAGTTGGCCGTCGGCGCGCAGTGTCTGTGCGATGTCGGGCATACTCAGCGCCGACAACGAGTCACCGAGCCCCAGCACGAGCGCGAACAGCCCGGTGAACAACAACAACGAGCCGAGGTTGGTGTAGACGAGAAACTTGACCGCGGCGTAGTTCCGGCGCGGCCCGCCCCAACCGGCGATGAGCACGTACATCGGGACGAGCACGAACTCCCAGAAGACAAACCACAGAACGAGATCTAGCGCGGTGAACACACCGATCAGCGCCGTCTCGAGCAGGAGCACGAGGGTGTAAAACTCCGACTCGCGCTCCGTGATGGGTGTCCAGGCCGAGACCAGTGCGGCCGTGACGAGCACCACGGTCAGCCCGAGCAACGGGAAGCTCACCCCGTCGAGACCGACGTGCCAGTCGACGCTGTACTGCCCGAGTTGGAACCACGTCTCCCGTGTCTCGAAGGCGATATCGCCGCCGGTGAGTGCGTTGCCGCTGGCGTCGAATCGGGTCCACATGAGCGCGACGCCGCCGAGGGGGAGGAGGCTCAGCCCGGTGGCGAGTTTCGCGGCGTAGCGGTCGGGTGCCACCGCCACCACGACGGCACTCGCGAGAGTGACCGCGAGCAACCCCTCGACGAACATCAGACCCACCACCCCTCGGTGAGACCGAACACGAGCAACAGCAACGTCAGTCCGAGCACGAGCATGGCGGTGTAGTTGCTGACGAGACCGGTCTGGATACGGCGGAACCGCCCGCCGAGTGACAGCGCCACCGCACCCAGCCCGTTGACCACGCCGTCGACGATGCCACGGTCGAAGCGGTTCGCGGCAAGCGCCGCCCGCCTCGCCACACTACTGGCCAGCCAGACCTGGAACTCGTCCTGGTGGTCGTTGTTCGCGAGCACGGAACCCAGACGACCCAGCCGGGCCACGTGTGTGTCGGGGTCGTCACCGCGGTACAGTAGCACGGCCCCGGCGACACCGGCAAACGCGAGCGCGAGCGCGACCATACCCGAGAGCACCGGCGACAGCCCCGCGGCCTCGTAGCCGGCGGCGTCGTGGAGTGTCTCCGCGTACTGGCCCGCCGAGAGGGCGAACCCTCCGTTCTCGGTCGTCAGACCCCCGAACCCCTCGAGTGTCTCACCGCTCAGAAACTCCGCGAGCAGGAGGGTCTCCTCGCCGAGTACCCCTCTCAGTGTGCCGAGGTTCAACACCCCCGCGACGGCGGCGAGCACACCGAGCACGACCATCGGGGCCTGCATCGTCCAGCCGACCGAATCGGGGTCGGCGGCCCGGTCGGTGCGCGGGTCGCCGTGGAAGGTGAGCAACAGCATCCGGACGGTGTAGAGCACCGTCACCGCGACCGCGAGCAGCCCCATCGCGTACGCGACCCAGAGCACCGACACCCCACCCGCGGCGTGGTCGAGTGTCTCGAACAACAGTTCGTCTTTCGACCAGAACCCCGCAAACGGGAACACACCGGCCAGTGCGAGTGAGCCGGCGAGAAAGCCGTAGTACGTGACCGGGAGTCGCTCGCGGAGCCCCCCCATCTCCCACATGTCCTCCTCGTGGCGCGTGGCGACGATGACCGCCCCGGCCCCCAGAAACAGCAGTGACTTGAACACGGCGTGGGTAGTGAGGTGAAACACCGCCGCGACGTAGCCGCCGCCGCCCAGCGCGAGCATCACGTAGCCGTACTGTGAGATCGTCGAGTACGCGAGCACCTGTTTGAGCTCCTGTTCGACCAGCGCCCTCGTCGCCGCGAACAGGGCGGTGAACCCGCCGACGAGCGCGATAACGGCGAGCACGGTCGGCGAGAGGGCGTAGAACCCGTACATTCGGGCGAGGAGGTAGACACCGGCGGCGACCATCGTCGCGGCGTGGACGAGCGCCGACACCGGTGTCGGCCCCTCCATCGCGTCGGGGAGCCAGGTGTGCAGGGGAAACTGCGCCGACTTGCCGATGGCACCGCCGAGCACCAGCAGACCGATGCCGTCGACGACCTGCTGGCCGCTCAGGTCGAGAAACGTGTACCCGGTGTCGCTGTCGACGACACCCTCTGCGGCGGTCACGAACGAGTCTGGCCCGGCGAAGGCCCCGCTCCCGAAGGTGGCAAACACCGCTACCACGCCGACCAGGAGAAAGTAGTCGCCAAGGCGTGTCACCAGAAACGCCTTCTTCGCGGCACTCGGTGGGCCGGGGTCACGAAACCAGAACCCGACGAGGAGATACGAACACAACCCGAGCAGTTCGAAGAAGACAAACGCCATCAGCAGGTTGTCGGCGACGACGAACGCGAGCATCGAGAACGTGAACAGGCCGAGTCCCGCGTAGTAACGGTCCAGGTCAGACTCACCCTCCTCGTTCATGTACCCCACGGAGAACAGGTGGACGAGAACGGCGATCAGCGAGACGACAACGAGCATCAGCGCCGACAGCGGGTCGACGAGCAGGCCGAAACTGAACACGACGCCCTGCCCGTCCACCCCACCGACGAACGTGTAGACTGTCTCGTGGGTGGGCGCAGTTCCGAGAGCGAGGCGCAGGGCCACCCAGACCGCGAGCCCGAGCGAACCGGCGGTGGCGACCAGCCCCGGGATAGCCCCCCGGAGTGGGAGCCACCGACCGGTGGTCAGCGTGACGAGACACGCCACCAGCGGACAGGCGACGATACCGACGGCAGGGTCGAGCAGTGCCGACATCTCACCACCTCATCGTGACCGCGTCGGTCACGTCGATGCTCTCGAAGTTGCGGTCGAAGCTGACGATGATGCCGATACCGACTGCCACCTCCGCGGCCGCGAGCGCGATGACGAACAGGGCGAACAGCTGTCCGGTGAGGTTGCCATACTCCAGGCCGAAGGCGACGAGGTTGATGTTGGCGGCGTTGAGCATCAGTTCGACGGACATCAAAAAGAGCAGCGCGTTCCGGCGCACGAGCACGCCGAACACACCGATACAGAACACCGCGGCCGAGAGCAACAGGTACCCTTCGAGCGGGACCGTCATCGTTCGTTCTCTCCGTCGCGGCTGGCGAGCAGGAGTGCGCCGTCGAGTGCCGCATCGAGCACGACGGCGAGCACGAGCAACGCCACCAGAAAGCTCTCGGTGTTCTCGTAGGCGAGTGCGCCACCCGCGGCCGCGGGTTCACCGATGAGTGCGTACCCCAGCCCCGAGACGAGACTCACGTCGGGGAACCCCTCGGGGTCGTCGAACGCCCACTCACCGGGGGGCGTACCACCCGCCGTGAGAACCGTCGCGGCCATCGTGGCGAACAGGCCAACGGCGATCAGACCCGGCACGAGATGCCGACCCGGCGGGACGGGACGTGGTCTGCTCATGCCTCCTCCTGTTCGACGGTGCCGACCTCGCTGGACCCGGGGTCGTCTCGCCGGGCGAGCATCACGCCGAAGGTAACGAGGACGAGGACCCCCCCAACGTACACCAGCACCTGTATCACCGCCACGAACTCGGCGGCGAGCATGACGTAGTGGACCGCGACACTCGACAGTGCGAGTCCGAGCAACAGTGCCGAGTGCCAGATGTCCCGCGCGAGCACGACTCCCAGACTACTCGCGAGGGTCACGAGCGCGAACAGTCCGAACGCGACTTGCTCGAACAGCATACGTACGAAGATGTTTCAGGCGTGCCTTTCAACATTCCCCTTTCACCCCTCCGACAGACGCCACTCGGTGTCTCAACCCGGCTCGCAGGCTGGGGGGATTATGTCTCCGGCACGCCAACAGGGGGCTATGCTGACCGCAGATATCGAGGAGTTCCTGTTCGAACTCGACGGCGGAACGCTCAAACACGTCGGCGCCTCGAACAAGTCCGCGACGGTCAAACTGTACGACATCGAGACGGTCAAGGCCCGGGCGTTCGGCAACGAGCAGGTCAAACTGGCCTGTGTGGACGACGGTGACAACGAGGTGGAACTGGCACTCGACCCCGACCAGGCCCGGTCGGTCGTCGAGCAACTCGACGAGTGTCTCCCCGAGTGAGATGCCGGCCACGACACGGGACGGGGTCGAACTCCACTACGAACGCGCGGGCGCCGGTGAGACGGTCGTGTTCGTCGGTGAGGCGGGCTACGGCGCCTGGCAGTGGGGCTGGCAGTACGACCGCGTCGCCGGCCCGTTCGAGGCGCTCGTCTGGGACCTCCGGGGAACCGGTCGGTCGGACGCCCCGCCCGGCCCCTACAGCGTCGATTCGATGGCCGCGGACCTGGAGGCGGTGCTCGCGGCGGCCGAGGCCCGCCGTGCACACGTGGTCGGTGTCGGACTGGGCGGGATGATCGCGCTCCGCTACGCCCGCGAGTTCGGCCGCGCGGCGACGCTGTCCCTGTTCGGGACCGCGGCCGACGGTGACCGCGTCGACGAAACCGCGCTTCGGGACCTGCACGCCACCGGTGACGACCCCGAACGACTCCGGGACTCACTCTCCGGCGCGTTCTCGGCGGCGTTTCTCGACCGGTCGGACACTGTCGAACAGGTCTGTGCCTGGCGTAGGGCCGAGGACGCCGGGACCGCGGCGTTCCGGGCGCAGGCTGCCGCCGCACTCGGGTTCGTGGCCGGCCCGCTGTACGAACTCGACGTGCCCGCACTGGTCTGTCACGGAATCGAGGACCCGGTCGTCCCCGTGTCGGTCGGCCGGGCACTCGGTCGTGACCTCCCACACGGCAGTTTCGAGGCGGTCGAGGGGCGACACCTCTGTTTTGCCGAGCACGCCCGGGCCGTGAACGACCGCCTTCTTTGCTTTCTCGGCGAGCACGCCGAGCCGTCGTGGTCACAGGGCTGACAGACTCGACAGCCTGCTCCGGCGCGACCTCCCCGGTGTCGCCGTCGCCCTACTCGATCTGTGCGCCGAGCCGGTGTGGGACCAGACTGAGCGTCCGGATAATCGCCGCCAGTGCGACGAACACACCCACCAGGATGTGTGTGACCGCGCCGAGTTTGAGCCACATCTCCGTGCTGTCCGCGCTCAGTGCCGAGCTGATGTCGAACGCCTCCTGCAGACCCGCCACCGTGAGCAGGACCTAACCCACGGCGACGAACACCGCACCGACCAGCAGCATCCGCTGTAATCACTCCCATCGCCGATTCTATCTCGTTGGTTGTCATCTTCGTTGTTGCCATGAGACACCTCGACGTACGCGGGGTGGGCTCAAGGATGCAGAGAGACTGTGGAGGGGGACCGTCCACGCCCGAAAGATCTATTAACGAGGTCGAGAGCAGGCCAGAAACCCACTGTCGGTGTCAGGACTCGACCGTTTGGTTCGGTGGAGTGTGTCTGTGTGGTCGAACGAGCCCGGGCCTGTCGCTCAGCGGTCGAGCGCGGCGACGTCCTCGGCGACGACCTCGTGGTCGTCGGGGAGCCGGTCGATGCAGTCGTAACACAGGAAATGCTCGGAGCCGTCGACGAGTTCGAGTGTCATCCCCTCGGTGGGTGTGTGGTCGAAGATCCAGAGGTTGGCGATTCCGCCGCCGATCCGCACGGTCTCACCACAGCCGTCACACGATTCGGTGGCCATACCAGACGGAGGCCGTTGAGGGACAAGTGTGTTCCGTCAGCTACCCACCCCTAAAGGGGTGGGCTTGTCAGTGGACTCTCGTTCTGCCGACACAGGAGTGTCGGACGCCACTTCAGTAGCGTTCACGGTCATCACCCCTGAGTTCAGGGCGTACTGACAGAACGCCCCTCCAGCAGGGGACTTCTGCCCCCGCTGGAGATTGAGCGCAAGTTTCCGCGCCACGTTCTTCGACGCGTTGTAATCCGCGTTCGCCGTGTACGAACAGTCAAGACATTTGAACTGCTGGTCGTCACGGTTTTCCTCCAACGTACACCCGCACTTCGAGCATTGCTGACTCGTGTACTGCGGGTTCACGATATCCACAATAATACCGTACTCGTTGGACTTGTACTCAACCATTGTCTGAAGCGCGTTGAACGCCCACTGTTGGAACTTCTTCCCATCAATGATACGCTCTCGAATTCGTTCCAAGTCCTCGAACGCGATGTGTGTACACTCGTGGCGACGAGCCTCCTCCACGATTGCTTTCGAACACTGGTGGAGATAGTCTTCGCTCCAGCGTCCGAACCTGTCTCCGATACGCTGGAAGGTAAGGTGGGCACTCCGCGTGCCCGTCTGTTGGAGGCTGGCACGTCGTTTCTCAAACTCGCGTCTCTGATGGTTGAGGTAGTCGGCGTTACCGACGAACGCTCCTGTACTGGTGACGGCGATGTGGTCGTTGACGTTGCAGTCCACGCCAAGGACTTTCGAATCCTCGGCTTTCTCAGGACTATCAACGTCGAGTTCTCTCTCCATCACCGCGTGCAGATAGAACTCGTCGGCTTCGCTATCGTAGTGGACGGTACTGGTTGAGAACGAGTAGTCCTCGTTGAGCAGGTACTCGCCGTGCGGTGTTCCCTCAGGGTCATCGGGGAGGTCGTACTCGCACTCGACACGACCGTTGACCGTGGCGAGACTCACTTTGTCGCGGTAGTAGGTCGCTGCCCGTTTGTCGTAGACAATGCTGAACGTGTCGTACTCAGGCTTGCTGGTGTTCTCGCCGTCTGCAAGCCTGTCAACGCAGTTGTCGATGTCGTCGGTGGCACGTTTGATGGCCTTCTGCACGAGATTCGCGTGCAGACCGTTGGTTTCGTCACGGAGGTCGTCGTAGATGGCGTCTTCGGCGTCGCTCTTGCTGGTCACGCAGTCCTCGTCGGGATAGCGCCACGCCCAGTCTGCAGTGCGATTCGCACAGTACTGGAATTTGTCGTTGGTGGCGTAGAGGTCACTCTTGCGGTCGTCAGGCACGTCGAGGCGGACGCGCACGGTGCGAGTTACCTCCCACGCCATCTATCTCACAGTAAGGTCTTTTCTTTATTAATATTTTTGAATAGCGTGGGAGAGTCAGCGATGCTATGTTCGGTGGTTTGTGTAGTGCAGCTTACGCGCTTCCTCCCACCCCTGAAGGGGTGGGCTTCCGCGCTGTTACCACTGTGACACCGCACAGACCGGGTGACCGGCGGTCTGTTGAACCCGCCGTCTTCTTAAGCGCGGCAGCCGGACAGTGGGGTATGGAGAGTCTCAACCGGATGGCCACCGAACTGGTCGACGAGGCCATCGACTTCGCCGACGAACTCGCCATCGAGGTCCACTCCCTGTCGGGTGACGCGGCGGTGCTCGACTTCGGTGTCGACATGCCGGGGGGTATCGAGCCCGGACTGCTGCTCGCGGAGATACAGACCGGTGGGCTGGCGACGCTGGGGACGCAGCTCCGTACGGTCGCGGGCACACCACGGACCCACGTCGAGTGTTCGACCGACCAGCCGGCGCTCGCGTTGCTGTGTGCCGGCAAGGCCGGCTGGGAGGTCAGCGCCGGCGGGTTCGAGGCGCTCGGCAGCGGTCCCGCCCGCGCACTGGTGGCAGAGGAGGCCATCTTCGAGCGCATCAACTACCGCGACGACTTCGACTTTGCCGTGCTGGCACTGGAGACCGACCGACTCCCGGACGAGCAGGTCGTCAGACAGGTCGCCGAACGGGCGGGTGTCCCCGAGAGCGGTGTGTTCCTGCCGTCGTACGCGACTGCCAGTGTCACCGGGAGTGTCGTTGCCGCCTCGCGGGCGGCCGAACTCGCGACGTTCCGGCTGTCGGAACTCGGTTACGACCCGCTAAACGTGCTCTCGGTCACGGGGTCTGCCCCGGTTCCACCAGTTGCGGGTGACGAACCGGGCGCGCTGGCACTCACGAACGACGCTCTCGCGTACGGCGGTCGGGTGCATCTCACGGTCGACCAGCCGTTCGACCGGTTCGACGAACTCGTCTCGACGGCACCGGCCGAGTACGGAGTCCCCTTCGCGGATATCTTCGACCAGGTCGACCGACAGTACGACGCGCTCTCGCCGGCGCTTTTCGGCCCGGCACAGGTCACGGTCGACGTCGTCGGTGGGGACACCCACGTCGTCGGCGACACCGACGAGGAACTGCTCGCGACGAGTTTCGGGCTGTAGCTGTCAGCCGAGGATATCGTCGATACGCTGTGGCTCGCCGGACAACGGCGGGTCCTCCTCGACCATCTTGAGCACCTCGTGGTCGGTCACGTCCGGGTACGCCTTTCCGATGGCCTCCTCGACCAGTGACTTCTCCAGGCGAAACTCGGTCCCCTCGTACACCACGTCGATTCCCTGCTCGTCGAACGACAGGAGGGTCATACCACCGGTAGGGAACTGGCAGATAAAAAGCCCCGCGTCAGTCGTGTCGCCTTCTCTCAGTTCCGCACGCGGACGACACCGGACCGGAGGACCTGCTGGTTGGGGACGATGTACTCCTCGCCGTTGTCCTCGATGTGGGTGGCGAACATCGTCATCTCCTGGACGATGCCGTGTCGGTCGTCGATACGAACCTCGTCACCGATGCTGTAGGGCTCGTTCAACAGGAGGTAGACACCCGCCGCCCCGGCGGCGAGCAGGTCCTGGAAGGCGACTGCCGCGAGCACCACCACCCCGAACGCGTAGGCGGCGAGCAACACGAGCAGTGCCGTCGTGGCGACGCCGACCTGTGCGAGCGCGACCAGCGCCGCGATGTAGTAGATGCTGTACTTTACTAGCTCCGGGATAACAGCGGCCTCCGGTAGCTTGACCGACCGGAGCCGTTCCTGCACGACGAGGCGAGACTTATCACCCAGAATCACACCGACGATTATCGCGACAATCGCCACGACCAACTGTGGCATCAGCCTCGCCACACCGGACCAGAACCCCGACGCCTCGGCCACACGAACGAGATTGAGCGCGAACAGCAGGATAACAGCGTACGCCGATACCGCGAACAACAGTCCGACGACACCGGCTGTCGAGGTGCCAAAGCGGCCGGCGGCCCGTTCGAAGGTGGTTCCCTCGACGGTGCTGTCGAGGCCAGTCCACTCGAACAGACGGTGTGTCACGCGCCAGATGAGATACGACACGAACAGACCCAACACCAGCGCAGAAACCGCGAGTGAGATCGCGAACTCGTCGGAGATGGCGTCCCCGATCTCCTCGAGCGCGTTGACCATCAGTACGCCTCCGGGTCGAGTTCGAGTATCAACTCACCGGCTTTGAACGCACGGACCATCCCGTCGCTCTCCGAGAGGACGATCGCGACGGCGTTCGTGTCCCGGGTGATGGCACCACCGGCCATGTGGCGGGTGCCGAGCCCCTTCGGGATATCGACACCCGAAGCCCCCGGCTCGAGATACCGGTACGCGGAGACTATCTTGCCCCCATCAGAGATGACAAACGCGCCGTCCAACCGGGAGAACTCCTTCAACATGACGTTCACGATCGGGTCGCCGACGTCGACGTGTGACTTCTCGAAGGGGTTGTACGACAGCGGCCGGGACTTGTTCATCACCTTACCCGCGTCGCCGACGACGAACAGCGCCCCGACGGGTTTGCCTTTCTGTCCTTTCTTGCCGAGTTCGATCACCACGTCGAACACGTCCCGGATAACCTGCGCGTCGGCCCGGGAGTTGACAAACAGGTCGTAGAGGCCGGTCCGGGTGAACTCGTCGGCCCGGACCCGGACGATAGTGTCGAGTCGGCTCTCGTCGAACGTCTGGGTGAACCCGACGACGTCGTCGCCCTCTCCCACGATACCGTCGTCGAGTGCCCCCTCGATTCCAAACCGGACTCGGTCCGTCGTCGAGTCGAACTCGAGTGGGAGCGCGACGAACGTGTCGGCGCCGACGGCGTTCTCCGTCGCGACGACGACCACCGGCCGGTCCTCGCCCTCGAACCGCCCGTACGTCGACCCGTCTGTGGTGAAAACAAGCACCGCATCTGCCCCTTCCAAGAACTCCTCAGCAACAGCCTGCGTTCCGCTCATTACCTACGAGAGCGAGACAACAGAAAAAAGCCTTGCGTCCTATCGGTCAGCCGTCTGCCGCCCGTCTGCCACACCGCTGACGGGCGTGACCGCGGGGGCTGGCCCGACCGAGAGCTCGGTCTGTCGGAGTCACACCGCACCCCCGGTTACTCGGCCGCGAGCTGGAGCCCGAGATACGAGGTCTGGATGCTCGCCGCCGGGTCGAGGCCGAGCGCCGTCACGAGGTCGGTCACGGCCCCGCGAGCACCGTCGATATCGCCCTCGACCACCGGCTCGTGGTACTCCACCTCGACGAACTCGCCGATACCCGAGACCCGGTCGAGTGTCACCCGGCAGTCGGCCACCACGTACCGGTCGCGTCTCTTCTCGACCGTGGCGGCGGCGTCGTACCCGAGCCCCGCGAGGATGTTACGGACCGCGTCACCGTCGACCACGCGCGTCTCCGCCTCCGTTCGCGTCTTCGAACTGTCGTCGACCAGTGACCCCTTGTAGGTCAACAGCACCCGCTCGTCCGTGCCGCCTTCGTCACCGACAGGCGCGTCGGTGTCACTCCCGCCACTGTCCTCACTCGCACGCTCGCCGGCGCTTTGCCCGCCGGTGTCACTCTCCTCGCGCAGCCGGAGTGCCTCGTCAGTCGTCGCAAAGTCCCTGTCCGGCGCGTTGTAGTAGGTGTCGACCTGCGTGACACGCCCGACGTTTCGTGCGTCCATAGCTTCCAGTCGCTCTCTGATCGGGCCGTGTGCTGCCCGGAGCTTCAGCTCCACCTCGAACATACCGCTCACAGGAGCACCGATGAAAAAAGGCCTCCGGACGCCCGCAGTCAGGTGTGTCGATCGAGCAGGCTGTCGGCGGTTCGCCCCCAGTCCCCGTCCTCGAAGTACCGCTCGGCGAGTGGGTCGTCGGGCATCTCACCGGTGGCGCGTTTCTCCTCGCCGTAGGAGGGCCGCTCGCGCTCGTAGAACCGTCCGGTCAGCACCTCACCCTCGGCGAGGCGGGTCTCGGCCTCGTACATCGCCTCGCCGGCCTCCTTTCGGTTCGAGATGTCGAACTCGAACTCGTCGTCCTGCTGGATATCGGTGTAGGGAACGTACTCCTTTGCGTCCTTGTTCCAGGTGGGACACTGGGTGAGAAAGTCGATGTGTGCGAACCCGTCGTGTTCGACCGCCTCGGCGAGTATCTCCTGGGCCTGTCGAGGGTTGGTCGCCGCCGTCCGGGCGATGTAGGAGGCACCGGACGCGAGTGCGAGTGACAGCGGCCGGACGGGTGCCTTCGCGCTGCCCGACGGCTGGGTCTTTGACTTGTGTCCCTTCGGGCTGGTGGGCGAGGTCTGGCCCTTTGTCAGCCCGAATATCTCGTTGTTGAACACGATGTAGGTCATGTCGTGGTTCTCCCGGGCGGTGTGCATGAAGTGGTTGCCGCCGATACCGTAGCCGTCGCCGTCACCGCCGGCCGCGACGACCTCCAGGCCGGGGTTCGCGAGTTTGGCCGCCCGGGCGACGGGGAGCGCGCGCCCGTGAATCGAGTGGTAGCCGTAGCTCTCGAAGTAGCTAGAGAGCTTGCCCGAGCAGCCGATACCGGTCACGAGCAACACCTCCTCGGGGGTGCGCCCGACGTCGGGCATCGCCCCCTTCAGGGCCTTCAGCACGGCAAAGTCACCACAGCCCGGACACCACGTCGGTTGTGGCTCGACACCGGGCGTGAACTCCTCCTTTGTCGCCTCGCGGTCCGCTCCGATCGCCGAGAACGACGTCATCGCTCTCCTCCGGTGTGTCCGCTCTCTGTGTGGTCGAATCGCTGTACGGCCGGTCGTGTGGTCTGTGTTTTTCTCATCGGTCTAGTGTGGCTCGTTTAGTCACCTGTCGCGAGTCTGACGTTACCCGCGGGTTCCTGTCCGTCGATGTTCGACTCGAACCCTTCGACTATCTCGCCGGGTTCGAACGTTTCGCCGTCGTACTTGAGGAGACTGGACATCGTCGACCCGAAGCGCCCGAGCTGCTTCTGGGTGAGGCCGCGAAACTGTGCGGTCGCGTTCATCTCGACGACGAGACACTCCTCGACACCCGACAGGAACCCGGCGACCGCCTCTTTGGGGTACGGCATGAGGTCGCTGACACCCATCGCGTGGACGTCGTATCCGTCTGCCCGCAGGCGGTCGACCGCTTCGAAGACGGTGTCCTGGTTGCTCCCCCAGGTGAGGATACCGTGGGTCGCCTCGGCCGGGCCGTGCAGTGTCTGGTGGTCCGCCTCGGCGAGTTCCTCACGGATGGCGTCGAGCTTTTCCAGCCGGCGGTCCATCTGTGCCGTCCGGTTGTCCGGGTCCTCGCTGATGTGGCCGACCTCCATCGACTCGTTGCCCGTCGCCAGAAACCGACCGCCCTCCTGTCCGGGGACCGACCGCGGTACGACACCGTCTGTCCCGTCCGTGTCGTAGCGCATGTACTTGCCGGCGGCGTCGTGGGCCGCCTCGGCGAGTTCGTCCTCGCTGATGACCGACCCGGGGTCCGGTGCCGGCTCGCGGTCGAAGAACTCCGTCGACACCGACCGCATCTCGCCGCCGAGTTTCTGGTCGTAGAGCACGATTCCGGGGAGCTGGTAGTCGTAGGCGAGACGGAACACGTCCCGGGTCTGGTCGTAGGCCTCCCGCAGGTTGCCCGGTGCGACGACGAGCCGACAGGAGTCACCCTGACTCGTGTACAGCACGTGCTCGAGGTCGCCCTGCTCGGTCTTCGTCGGCATCCCCGTCGAGGGGCCGGCACGCATCGCCTCGACCAGTACGATCGGTGTCTCGGTCATCTCGGCGAGCCCGAGCGGCTCACTCATCAGTGCGAACCCGCCACCGGACGACCCGGACATCGCCTTCACCCCGGTGTGTGCGGCACCGATCGCGAGCGCCGCGGCCGCGATCTCGTCTTCGACCTGCTCGGCGATGCCGCCGAACCGGGGCAGGTTCTGTGACATGATGGTGAACACGTCGGTCCAGGGCGTCATCGGGTAGCCCGAGATAAACCGACAGCCCGAGTCGAGGGCGGCGTAGGCGATCGCGTTCGACCCGCTCAGCATCGCCTGCTGGCTGTCGTGCTCGCCCGTCGGGACCTCCAGGTCGTGGTCGGTGTCGAGCGCGGCCGCCCGCTCGTAGGCCTCCTCGAGCACGGCGAGGTTCGCGTCCATTATCTCCCCGGACATCGCCTCGCGGATCAGCGACTCGAAGTAGCTCGTGTCCATCCCGAGCAGTGCGGCCGTCGCGCCGACACCGGCGGTGTTTCGCATGACCTCGCGCCCGTGGTCACGGGCGATCCCCCGGAGGTTCATCGGGTAGACGTGCCAGTTGTTCTCGGCGGCCCGCTCCTCGAGGTCGGTCTCCGCGACCATCTCCGACTCCAGGAGACCGCTGTCGTAGACGATAACCCCTCCCTCGTTGAGGTCGTCGAACTGCTCGACCAGCGGTTTCACCTGCTCGGTGCCGTAGTAGGCCTCGTCCTGTGGGTTCCGGGCGAAGCTATCACCCAGCGACAACAGGAAGTTGAACCCGTCACCGCGAGACTGGACCGGTTCGTCGGCCGCCCGCACCTCGACGTACGTGTGACCGCCACGTATCCGCGATGGGTAATGTCGGTGGGTGAACACGTTCAACCCTGCCCGCATCAGCGCCTTCGCGAAGTTCTGGCTCGTCGAATCGATACCGTCGCCCGACCCGCCGGCGATCCGCCACATCAGACTCGAATCTATCATGGTTTTTCCTCCATATCTGGTATGTACGACGTGTCTAGATGTAGGCTACCGGACGACTAAAGACTTGTCACGGCCCGGTCGGCCCGCCGGCAGACTCCCTGTGACAGGGCAGAGAACCGTCGTCCCGGTGTGGCTCTCCCGACTGTCCGGGTGACCGACGCTCAGATGTCGAACTCGTAGAGCTCGTCGCCGACGTGGTGGATCGACTCGACGACACGGCCCTCGTTGCCGAGCATCTCGGAGCCGTCGACGAGTGCCTGCCCGACCGCGAGTGCCTTTCCGTGGGTCTTCTCGGTCACGACCACGAGGTCGCCCTCGTCGATACTCGTGTCGGCCGCGACGATACCGGGCCGCATCACGTCGGCCCCGTTCGAGACGAACTGGATGGCACCCGGGTCGACCGTCACGACGTGGTCGTCGGGCGGGAACTCGTTTGCCCCTCTGACGGTGAGAAACGGCTCGCGGCCGTTTCCGCTCTCGACGTACAGCACGAGCGGCTCCCCGTCGACCAGTACGATGTTCCACTCGCCGTCGGTCAACTCGACGTTCTCGACGGTGTCGGCGTCGACGTCGACCCCGAGATTCGCCGCGAGCGCGGTTTCGATCTCCGCGACTGCGTCCGAGCGCAGGTGGTGACGCGACTTGACGTCCATACGCGCATCTCGGGGGCCGAGCGCATAAACGCCACCGTTCGTCTCCGCGAACCCTGCGGTGGCTCGGGTCGCTACGCCCGGTCCACGACCGTCTCCCCGTCGACGACGAGGTTGTACGCCGCCTCGTCGTCGTTCCAGAGGACGAGCGTGTTCTCGATGTACAGGAGGTCACCGTACGCCGCCTCCTGTAGCGGGCGGTTGAGCGCCGAGGGCTCGGTCAGCACGGCGAAGTGGTCGACCTGCTGACTCCCGTCGCCGACGAGAAACACCGGGTTGCCGGCCGAGAGGTCCGGGCTCAGCTTTATCACCGCGACGTCGACCCGCTCGGTGACGTGGCGTTCGCTGGTGGCGAGTTTCGACACCCGTTCCTGGCTCGGCCGGAACGACACCGCCCGCTCGCCGTCCACCCCTAGCACCGAGTAGGCGTACTGCACGTCGACGTTGACGAACTCACCGTCACCGGGTAGCCGTCCGTGGCTCTCGCCGGTCTCGTCTGCCAGCTCCGCCTGCTCCGTAGCCGTTCGCTCGCCCTCGTCGAGACGCTGTTGGACCGCCGGCACCGAGAGCCGTGGTCTGCGGACAAACGACCAGGACGTGCTCGCGGGTCGTTCGTGGGGCCACAGCCGGACAGTCGGCTCGTACACCGACGCCGCCGTCTCCGCCTCGACGGTCCGCTCGACCTCGCGGAGTCCGATCGCCGTGTTCCGGTCGGCCGGTTCGATCGCCACCACCGACCCCGCGGGGTCGAGCCAGGTCACCGCCCGCTCGACCTGCGGAGCCGGCTCCTCGAGCTCCGAGAGCACGTTCGCGAACAGCACGAGGTCGAACCCCTCGACCGGCGGCTCGAACCCCTCGATGGGCTCCCGGTGGACGGTCGGATGGACGTTTCGCCCGGTTTCCCCGAGCAGCGTCACCAGCACGTCGGCGGCCGGACTCGGCTCGACGGCGTGGTAGTCGACGAGTGTCTCCTCGTCGGCCAGGTCGGTGAGCCCCAGCGCCGGTCCACCCACGCCCGCGCCGACGTCGAGTACGCGCAACTGCCGGTCGAGACGACCCGCGGCCGCGAGCTCGGCGAGAACGTACTGGACCGCCGCGAACGTCGGCGCGAGGTGGTACACCGCGTACCCCAGTGCCGTCTCCTCGTCGTAGGTGACCGACGCCCCGTGGAGATACCGTTGCTTGAAATCCTGGACGAGCGAGCGGAGACGGGCACCCGACTCCCCGTCGGGCCAGTCGAGCCCGAACTGCTCGAC
>JAQCNM010000031.1 GCA_028275025.1 Halovenus sp. | reverse complement strand
AAGTCGCCGCACAGACCTTCGTAAGAATTCTTACGAAGGTGGTGACGTGACAGACGGCCCGAGTAATCCGGCCCGGTCAAACGTGGCCGACGAGACTCATTAGAATCCAAACATCGCAGACTGCGCGGTTCGTCAGCGTTCGGGACTGTCCAGTTCGCCCGAGCAGTGTGATATTAGTTATTAATTCAATTCCCGATGGATGGACGCGTGATATCAGACGCCGATCGCCGGGAGAGGGCGCCCAGCGCTTTGTTCATCAGCACCGCGGTCAGCGCGCCGAGGGTGAACATCAGCATTAGCATCGGCGCGGCCAGCAGTGCGACGAACGCCGGGATGGCGGCCGCGTAGACCAGCAGACCACGGGTGCTGTACGTTTCACGAGCGGTTCGAGCGTGGGTCGTCGGGTTGTGAGTCGTCGGTGACATCGTATCTATACCCACGGGCCCTACACACTAAAAGATAATCTGAACGACAGTTCTGTAACCGGCGTTACTGAAATCGTCTTCACCCGCGCCGGGTCCGGACAGCCACGACGTAGTCGTCTCCCCCCCCCCGGTCGTGTCGATGCCGGGTGCCTCGTTCAGTCCGCAAGACGACGTTGTCACGGTCAACTGCCCGCCCTACTTCGCTCACCCCGACAGGTTCGCTCGTGGCGGGTGGAGCTTTTTTTGAACTCGGTCTGACCCTTCCGGGGAGGCGGTGAATCCGCCACTCGGCGTCACCGTTCCAGACGTCAGGGCGCGTTGCACCCGAACCCGGTTGCCAGCGGGCCGGTCTCACGCCTTTCCTCTCTCAGTGTAGTGACCGCAACGACAGTCAACACGACGGCGAGCAACGGAGCGGGCGAGTCGGTCGCGGCCACCGACGTTTGTTTCGACCATACCTGAGCAACGAAACGTCTCGAACTGGTATCTCCTCTCACGAGAGAGACCACCGTGGGGTTCTTTGCGAACGTGCGCCCTGTGGCGTGCAGGGCCCGAGAGCCCGGAGCGTCGGAACGACACGGTTTGTCTCCAGGTGAGAACTCGTCGTGTGTCGGCGTGTCACAGGCTTTATTCAGGTCGGCGGGTATATCGTAGTATGTCGAACTCAGACGGGTCACTCGACGACCTCCGAGACCGGACTGACCGTCCGATGCGCTATCTCGCCAGGCGGTACGGGCCGGACAATCTGTTGTATCTGGTCGTCGGTGGCGTTATGACGGTTCTCGGTGCGGCGCTGTTCTCGATTCCGGCGTTCGTGTTGGGGGTGGCACTCGATTCGGTTCTCCAGCAGAATCAGCAGTTCGCACTCCCGCTCGTGCCCGACACCTGGCTCCCCGGCAGCAGGGAAGGACAGTTCTGGCTCACGGTCGCGATCGTCTCCGGGTCGTTTCTGACCGCCGCCGTCGCCGGATACGTCCGTGGCTGGTCGCTCAACCGGGTCGCCCAGGACGTCCAGCACGAACTCCGGACCGACACCTACGAGCAGATGCAGACCCAGCGGATGTCGTTTTTCGACGACCACAAAACCGGTGAGATAATGTCGATACTGAACAACGACGTGAACCAACTAGAGGAGTTTCTCTCACAGGATCTCCAAGCCGGAGTGCGCATCGTCGTCACGTCGCTGGTGATCGCCGCGATCACCCTGTATCTTCACTGGCAACTCGCGCTCGTGACACTGACGATGGTGCCGGCTCTCGCCTACGCCTCACACAAGTTCCAGCAGGTGATCGAACCGAAGTACGGTGACGTGCGGTCCTCGGTCGGGAAACTAAACGCCCGTCTCGAGAACAACATCGGTGGAATCAGTGTGATAAAATCGTTTGGTCAGGAGCGCTCGGAGGCAGACCGGGTCGCCGATGCCTCCGACGAGTACCGGTCGGCGAACTGGTCGGCTATCCGTAGCCGAATAAAGTTCTTTCCAACGCTCGTACTGATAACCGCCGTCGGCTACGGCGGAACGTTCGCACTCGGAGGGTACGTGTTTCTCCAGAACGGGACGTCGGTGTTCACCATCGGGCTCTCCGCCGGGACGCTCATCACGTTCCTACTGTACAGCCGCCGGCTGATGTACCCGATGCGAGAGTTCGGACAGGTGCTCAACAACTACCAGTACGCCTACGCCGCGGCCGAGCGCGTGGTCGGCCTGCTCCAGGACCCGGAGCAGATCGAGAACCGGACGACCGGCACACAGCTCGAACAGGTCGACGGGGCGGTCGACTACGAGAACGTCTCGTTTAGCTACGACGGCGAGGAGACGATTATCGACGACGTGAGCCTCTCGGTCGCGCCCGGCGAAACCGTCGGGCTGGTCGGCCCGACCGGTGCCGGCAAGACCACGCTGACGAAGCTGCTGATGCGGCTGTACGACCCCGATGAGGGCACTGTCAGACTCGATGGGCACGACGTGCAGGAACTCGACGTCCGGAGTCTCCGTGACCATCTGGGGTACGTCTCTCAAGAGCCGTTCCTGTTTGGCGGAACGATTCGCGAGAACGTCTCCTACGGTGTCGCAGATGCGAGCGAACAGGAGCTCGTCACCGTACTCGACCAGGCCGGGGCCTGGGAGTTCGTCAGTGAACTCGACGACGGGCTCGAGACGGTGGTGGGTGAGCGTGGGGTGAAGCTGTCGGGCGGTCAACGCCAGCGCCTCGCAATCGCACGGGCCATTCTCCGGGACCCGACGCTGCTGATCTTAGACGAGGCGACCAGTCACGTCGACAACGAGACAGAGCTGGTCGTCCAGCAGAACGTCACCGACGTCAGTGAGAAACGGACGACCTTCGTCATCGCACACCGGCTCTCGACGGTGCGTAACGCCGACCGTATCATCGTGCTCGAGGACGGTCGGGTCGTCGAATCGGGCACCCACGAGGCGCTTCTCGACACCGACGGGCTGTACGCGGACCTGTGGCGGGTCCAGATCGGCGACCTCGAGGCACTCCCCGACGGGTTCGTCCAGCAGACCGTCGGCGTCGCCGACGACTGAGCACAGGTTGTCCCTCGTCGGCGTCCACGAATGGGTTTCCGAAACGGTGGACAGTTCAGGGCGGTGCCGTACTGTTGGGTACGATGGTCACAGAGACGTACGTACACGTTATCGCCCCGAACCGGGACACACTGCTCGGGTTTCGTGACGACGTCGACAGCTCCTTTCTCGAGTACGGCGTCGCCCCCGAGGTAAGGGATATCATCGAGGTTCCGGTCGCCGACGCTCGGCGGTGGAGCGAGCAACACCCGTCCGAGACGGATATCGGCGGTTGGGTAGCGTATCTCGGTCCCGAGGCGGTTGCTGCCGTGGAAACCCCGTCCGACGGCTCGCTGTGCTACGTTGGCGTCTCCGGGCTTCCGGTGGTCGACCGGCTCCTCAGGGAGACAACCGGTGTACACCGGTCGGTCGTCTTGCAGTCACACGCCCCGGCGAATCTCGCGAGCTACACCGTCTACCGCCACGACGAGACGACCGGCCAGTTCGAGCCGTTCGCCCGTGGCGAGATCGGCTGACCGAGGACTCACAGCCCGACGAGACAGTCGGCTATCTGCCGCTGGACGATACCCGAGACCGCACCGCCGACAGCCGCGAGCCGGACCAGTGGGACGAGCGCGGACGCCACCTCGGTGTCGACCGTGAGAAACTGGTCCGAGACGGTCGGCGCGTCGCCGTCGGGGTCCGGGAGTAGCCCACAGCCGGCCTCCGTCGCGAGAACAACCGCAGACCCCGGCTCGAACCACTCGTGGGCGTTCGCGAGCGCCACCTCGTGACGGCCGTGTTCGAGAAGCTGTTTCACTCGACAGAGCTGTCGGTGACAGACCACACCGACCTGGGAGGCGTCGTCGTCGGTCTCGACTTGGTCGTAGCGGTCGAGCGCCGTCTCGAACTCGCCGCGTCGCTCCGCTCGACGGGCCGCCGCGACGGTCTCGATGGTGTCGAGCCCCCGGAGCTGTAACGAGTCCTGTGGAGCCGCTCTCGCCTCGTCACGGGCCTGCTCGGCCGCCCAGTCGACCTCGTCGTACATCGCCTCGGTGAACGCGAGATGTGCCTGTGCCTCGTACTCGCGACAGCGGTGGGTGTGCAGCGTGCCCACAATCGTCGATTCGACCTCGCCGGCCGAGACCTCCCGGTTCGCGGCGAGTGTCGCGGGCTCGAACCGCTCGAAGAGGCGCTGTGCGTTGATGTGGAGCTGGTAGCGACACCCCCAGTCCTCGGTGGCGTGTGCGGTGTGTCTGAACGCCTTGCTGAGGTACTTCACGAACCGGACGACACTCACCGGTTTCACCGCGGTGGCCGCCCGGCCGTAGCTGTCGGCGACGGTCTCCCACTCCGGCTGTGGCATCCCAGCCCGGTCGGTCAGCCACCGGCCACCACCGGCCTCGATGGCATCGGCGAGGTGGCGGTACGACTCGGCGTAGGCCGCCCGGTCGGTCCCCTCCGGGTACAGCTCCACGGTGTGGAGTAGTCGGAGCTGTCGTCGTGCCAGGATGAGATCCGCCCTGGTGATCCCCCGACCGCCGTGACGGTACGCCTCGATGACGTCTGTTGCCGTCAGGTAGAGGTAGTCACCGAGCGTCTCCACCGACGGCGAGGCGTGCAGTGCCGCCTCCTGTAGCCGTTTTTTCTCCGGGTCGGCAAACGCCCGCTCCTCTGCCGCCACGAGATAGTCGGTCACCCCGCTCTCGACCGGTGGCTCCGGTCTCGGCACGGTCTCGACGTACGGCGTGAGCACCTGCTCCAGCCGGGTCTCCGGGGCGTCGGCCGCGAGAACCTGCTCCGAGAGCCACGCGCGAGCGACGTACTCGACAGCCGCGTACTCGTCGGCGGGGGTCTCCGAGAGCAGTTGCTCGAGTGTCGTGTGGACCTCCGGTGTCTCGGCCTCGTCGTACAGGTGTTCTATCGTCGTCTGGACCGTCGAGGCCAGTGACGGAACCGCTACGTCGAGGCTCTCGAACGCACACCTCCGGCGTTCGAGGCCCGCGAGCGTCGAGACTGCGTAGGCACGACCCCGCGGGCTCGTGCCCAAGACCATGTTCTTGAGACTCCGTTCGAGTCGCTCTTCGAGGCGTTCACGGATTCTCTCGGTCGGTCCGTTGTCGAGAAACACCCGGCGTAGCTCCACGTACTCCGCAAAGGACAGCGACTCCTGTGCACTCCCCCTGAGCGCCGAGTAGAAGCTGATCTCGTCGCTGTAGTCGGCGGCAAACGATTCGTACAGACCGGGCTCGGCAACGAGTGCGGCGGCCTGTTCTGCGGGACCGTGTCTGGGGCTCATCGAGCTATCGACGGTTTGTCCCCCTCGAGTATCTGCCCTTTGCTCTGGTGACCTTCTGGTCGCAACACGCTCATCTGTCTGGATTCCTTCTCTCCCGCATGGAGAGAACCGATGCGGGAACGAGCGTCGGTGTCGACGACCCGTACGCCGTTGTCGACCGGTGTGACCATCTCACGTCGGACGGTAACTGTCGGTTCGCCGCCGAGCGTGCCGACCACGACCCGGAGTTCGCCGCCGCTCGCCAGGCAGAGCAGTTCCGCTGCCCGGTCGCGGGTGACCCGGCCGAGCACGGACCAACGGGGCCCTGGGACTGGGCCGACTGTCCACACTTTCGCTATCGGAGTCACGACGATGGGTGTGTCCGGTGTGGGCTGGCCGAGGAACGCATGGCACACGACGACGACCGCCCGCTGGTCGAGGAACACCACCTCTCGTACGCCGACTCCTCCGAGGACGGCTCCGGTGTGACCAGCCACGAGATTACGGTGTCGCTCTGTCGGTGGTGTCACGCGAAGGTACACAACTCCTGGGCCCGCATCGACGACGACGCCAACCCCGACCCCGCGGCGGTCGCCGAGCGCGAGACGCGGCGTGCGCGCCAACAGGCCGAGACGGCTTTCCGACCCGCGACAGAACTGTCCGAGGAGCGGGAGACGGACTGAGCCCACACGACACCAACAGCGGGGATGGGCTCTCCGGGACATCGACGGCGGGGATGGGCTCTCCGGGACACCGATAGTTGGGAGAGACTCTCCCCTTACTCGGCTCTCTCCCGGCTCTGTGCCTCTCGCAGGACAAACGGCCCCATCGCGAGTGTTTGCTTGGCAACAGTCACGATCCGGAGGATGTAGACGGTGAGCACGACGAACGGAGCAATCCCCACGGTGAACCCGAGACCGGCGAGCAACACGAGATTGTCCACCCCCAGCGTCTCTCCGGGCACTGAACTGGGGTCGACGGCAGTGATCATCACCGCCATCACGACCAGTGCCGGAACAGAACTGTACAATATTGCCCGTGAAAGGTTGATTAGCTCCCACTGAAAATAAAGTGTCTTGAAGTGTTCGCGGGCCGGCGCAAAAAACGACAGCGCCTCGACGGTGTCGTCGAGGGATTCGACTGTCGCGTCGGACAGGTCGTCTGCGTGCTCGTCGCGTATCTGTCTGGCGCGAGAGATTTTCAGAGAGTAGTTGAACTTCAGCGCGTTCCACACGAGCTCGAAGGTCCCGAACTGTGACTGCTCCAGTGCCGGCTTGACCTGTCTGATGTCGTCGGTCAGACCCTCGACGTACTCCGTGACCTGTTGTCTGAACTGCCTGTCGGGTTCGTTCGCGGCAGCCCTCTCGAGTTCGGTCGCCTGCGTTTCGATGCCGCCCAGGAGGCCGGCGAGAAAGAGGTGTGGTTCCGGCGGACTCGTTCCCATATCAACCGCGTTCTCGACGTCTCTCCGGAAGTCCATCGCGGCCGTCATGCGGTCTCGCTGGTCACCCACTGCGCCCAGTTCCTGTGCCAGCACCAGTTGGTTGAGCGTGACCACGATCGCGGTTCCCGTGATTATCCCGCCGACCAACGACGAGAAGAGATACCGGAGACCGTTCTGTGTCCGCGCGATCTCTCGCACCAACCCGGGGGTCAACTGACTGAGCGCCACGAACGCGAGAAACGAGCACAGCAACACGACTGCGGTGAGCAACCGCCGGTTCATCCGCACGAGTGCCCACATCGTGAGGGTGCTCGCCCCGGCCCGCTCGGCTATCGTGTTACCCGCCGGAGAGCCATCGCCCATGTCTACTGTTGTGGCAGGTATCGTGGTAAACCCCTGGTGTTGCCTGTGTGGTCCGGGTCGGTCCCGGGTGGCCTCGACAGAGACCCGGGCTCAACGGGTGTCGACCCGGCCGAACACGTCGAGATTGTGCGCGACGTAGCGCAGGTCGGCCTCGCCAACCCGTTTCCGGCGGTCGGTCACCCACTCACGGACCCGCTCCTCGTCGAGTTGGGGGTCGTCGACCAGTGACCGCTCGACGAACCGGAGCACGTGAAAGAGAAAGTACGCCTCCTCGGCGGGGTAGTCACTGTCGGACCCGTCCGGACGGACCGCCCAACTCGACCCGCCGAGAGAGTCGACGACCCCGCCCGCCCGTTCGACCCAGACCGGCACCCGCGAGCCCGCTCGCGGGTCGTTCGGGTCGTCGCCGGCGCGCATACCGGCGTGCCAGCGCCGCTCGAGTCGCCGGTCGAACGGCCGGTCGACCGCCGGAACGAACCGGGTCGCACCGTCGAACACGATAGGGGCGTAGTAGCCACCGTCGGGAACCAGTTCGAACAGCGTCGCCAGCTGGTCGCTCCCGGGGACGATATCGAGAAACGCGGCCGCGACCAGCAGGTCCCACGTCCGGTCGGTCGCCGCGGCAAACGGAAACGCGTCGGCGGTCCCGGCCCGAACCTCGACCCGACGGTCCGACCGTGACAGCGTGAGCGCGAACGACGGGGCCGACCCTCGAAACGACCCGTCCGGGCGCGGGTCGTCGTGTGTCTCGACCGTGTACCCGAGCGAGCGGGCGTGACGGGGGAGTCGCTGTTCGGCGGTGGCGATACTCGCCGGGTCGATGTCGAGCATCGTGTACTCCACGTCGTCGGGGAGAGCGTCCCGGTCGAGCAGTCGCTCGAGCATCACCCCGATACCGGCGGCCACCTCGACGACCCTCGCCGGGGGGTCGCGGTCTGATAGAAACGCCGTCGCGTCCTGGAACACCCGCCTGTTCAGGGCGCGGTCGTCGACGGTGCGCTTTGCCGCGAGATACCGCTGGGTCGAGTACGACTCCGGTGGGCCGTCTACCATCGGTTACCTGGTCGTGACGTGCTGTCGGTCTGTCCTGCTCTCGTCTTGTGGTGGTTCCGTTCGTGTCGAACCACACGTGTGTGCCGGTCGACACCGACACTCACAAGACGGTTCGAACGGAGCCACCGTCCACCCGCCGGGTCACGGCCACACCCGGTGTAGTACGATTGTGATATCACTGCTGTATCACCGTTTGCCAGCTGCTTTAGTCTTTTTGCAGCTTCTTGTTGCTGGCCCACAGGCCTACCGTTCCAATACAGTTATGTGGAACATCCGTTGTCGGTGGTCACCGCCACGTGACGTAGTTCAGCGACACCAGAGCGAGAAACTGGACACCGCGAAGTCCGGTGAAAAACCGCTTGGCGAACGTACTGTCGGCGTACAGCCTGCCCCACTCGACAAACGAGTATATCACCACGAGATTCTCGACGAGCATCACAGCCGCGAACCCGACCAGTCCAAAGAGCAGGGGCGTCCGGAACGTCCGGTAGTTCGACAGCCAGACGAACCCGACTGTGCCGAGTAGCAGTACGTTCAGCAGAGCTAACCCGATTGCGGCGACGACCCAGCTACCTGCGAGCATCTGCCCTCACTGTTCGATTCGATTAGTGACAAGATACAGACGTATATATATTTATCGACGGACTGCGGCCGGGTTGCCAGTGACCGCTAATCTCTGCGTGTCTCTGGTCAGTTTGTCACCACTCATATACCGCGTTACTGTCTCTCGTGTGGGCACACTGGACTGAGGGGCAAGCCCGTCCGCTCAGTCGGTCTCTCCGCGTCGAGGGCCGCGGAGCGCGGGTGGCCGCTCACACACAGACACCTCAGAACAGAGTGGTGAAACCGCCCGAGCCACTACACGGGTTCGTGACACAGAGGACGCTGGACGGCGTGGACATCTCACGGCGTCGGGAGATGTACGCCGAGAGGGTACACGAGAGACTGCCGGAGACAAGACAGCACAGCGAAGCGACGGCTGGCCGATCCATCTCGATCACTGTTTTGGCCGCGTCGTGCTCGACAACCTGTTCGAGGACGAGTGGTACGACCACGTCGACGGGCGACCGGCCTACGAACACCTGTCCGCGGAGCAACTCACCACGGCGATCGAGATCGCCGACCGGATGCTCGAGGGCGGCCGACCGGTGGTGGAGGAACTGAACCGGAACTCGTTGCGGTGGCGGAGCAAACTCGACTGACCGTCCTCTCCGAGAAACCGACACCGCGGCGACAGCCGCTCTGTCGGCGAGTCCGGGTAACTCGGACGGACACCCGCGGGTCGAAGGGGTCGGTTTGACGGCGACGGGGTGGCCGGCGACGAACTCTCGCAGTCGAGGCGGTCACCGGCACAGAGCTTATGTCCCGGCTGTGTGTTGTGAGGGTGAACTATGCTCAGACCGAGGCGGATGGCACGAAAGACACCGACGTGGCCGACACCGGTTCCCGAACAGGTAGAGGTAGTGATACTCGGGACCTACCACATGGCCAACCCCGGGCTCGACGCGGTCAACGTCGAGTCCGACGACGTGTTGAGTGACCGACGACAGGAGGAACTGGAGGCGTTTGTCGACACACTAGTCGGGGCTGCCCCGGAGCTCGTGACCGTCGAGCGGCCAGCCACACAGGCCGACCAGTTGGTCGACCGGTACCACGGGTACCGCGATGGCGAGTACGCCTACGACGAACCGTACGAGTTCGAGCGCGGGGAAGATGCCGAGTACGATCCGGTCGACTGTCGGAGCGAGGTTGTCCAGGTCGGGTTCCGTCTCGCCGACCGCCTGGGGCACGACCGGGTCGCCCCGGTGGACGTGCCCGAGTCACTCGGTGACGAGGCCGCGGAGGCGGATCTCGAGGAGCGCGAACACGACCCGACAGCAAAGCGTGACGTGTCACGACTCGACCCGGACGAGCTCAAGACGACACAGCAAGAGCGGTTGGCTACCTCGTCGGTCACCGGGTACCACCGGTTTCTCAACGAGGAGGCGGCACTCCACGCAAACGACGCGATGTTCGACCGGTTCATCCGACGCGGAGCGGGTGAGAACTACGCCGGCCCCGACGCACTCGCCGACTGGTACCGGCGGAATCTCCGGATGGTGCACAACATCTGGCGGGCAATCGAGGAGACCGACCGCGTGCTCTGTCTCGTCGGCTCCGGCCACGTTCACACCCTCAGACAACTGCTGACCGAGACCCCGCAGTTTTGCCCCCTGAGTGCACTCCCCTACCTGCCAGCCGACGGGTGAGAGGCCCGCCACCGCGCAACCCTGTCACACACCGAGGGCGACAACGGTCTCGTCGGCTACCGTGACTGACCCTCGAAACGTCGACCGACGGACCACCTACCGCCCGCTGGAGACACACCGGGGGTCGAGCAACGGCACCGTGCGGTCCGTCGGACAACGGTTAATCCGGCCCGGTTCGAACAGCACGCTATGACCGAAGACAAGTCGGTCGAACCCGAGGTCTACGATTCACTGGACGGTCAGGTCGCGCTCGTCACCGGGGCGACACGGGGTATCGGTGCCGCAATCGCGGCGGCACTCGCCGAGCGTGGGGCAGTGGTGTACGCCGGGGCACGCGACACCGGCGACGTGACCGCCGACGACCAGCGACCGGTCCGGCTAGATGTGACCGCAGGTAGGACGGTCCGGGCGGCGGTCGACCGGGTCGCCGAGGAGACGGGTCGACTGGACGTGCTGGTGAACAACGCCGGTATCTTTCAGGAGTGTAACACACTCGACGCGATGAGTATGGACACGTTCGACCGGACACTCGCGGTGAACCTCCGTGGTCCGACCCTCGTCACCAAACACGCGCTCTCGCTCCTGTTGGAGCGTGAGGGAGGGCGGGTGGTCAACGTCTCGTCGGACCTCGGTCAGTTCACCGGCGGCCAGATGGGCGGTGCGTACCCGGCCTACCGCATCTCGAAGGTCGGACTGGGCGGTCTGACGGCGTACCTGCACGGGGAGTACGCCTCCGCGGGGCTGATCGCCAACGCCGCCAGTCCGGGCTGGGTCCGAACCGACATGGGGGGACCGAACGCGAACCGCAGTCCGGCCGAGGGTGCCGACACCCCGGCCTGGCTCGCTCGGTTCCGACCCGGGAGCCCCGGCGGGCGTTTCTGGAAAGACCGGGAACCGACGGCGTGGTAGCCACGAGACCGGGTGTATCCTGCCGAACAACAACGACGCCGCCGAGGTCGGTTACGAGTCCCCGCTGGGGACGTGTGGGCTGAGGAACGACGCAAACGCACTCAGGTCGCGGGTCTGGTACCAGGCGGTCCCCGGACCGTTGAACTCGAAGAGAATACCTTCGTCGCTCAGCATCTTCGACTTGAGCCCGCTCGCCGACCGGGTTGTGTAGTCGATGGTGTCGTCCCAGGCGATCAGGTGCTCGTTGTCCAGAACGTAGGACTCACCCGCCGCCAGTTCGAGCGTCTCCAACCCGCCGTAGGCGTCGATAAACGCGGTCCCGGTTCCCTTTAGGGCAAGTGGGGTGAGACCCGCCTCGCCGATGACCGACTTGATACCGCCGAGTTCGGAGTCGATATCGACGCCGTCGGAGCCGGCGAGAAAGGCACCGTCGGTGCAGTAGAGCGTCTCGTCGCGCAGGTCGTGAGCCATCACGTCGCCCGGCGACGGCGGTGCCAGTGTCACCTGACCCGAACCGTCCTCCGCGACGAACCTGTTGACGAACGCCGACTCCCCGCCGAGCACCGACTTTGCCGACCCGAGCAGTCCGTCACCGCTCGACTGTGTCTGCATCGAGACGGTGCTCGAGTGACCGACCATCGCTCCCGGTTCGGCCAGCACCGACTCGCCCTGTTCTAGCTGCACGATCAGATGTGTGTACGACGGCTGATGGGTAAACTCGTACTCCATTGGTCTGTCCCACCTGTTTCTTACTCGTGACATGGCATAAAAGCAGGAGGGTCGTTTCTGTCTGGTGAACTGTGGCGGATATCGCCTGCCGGACAGACGTCGGTTCCGGTGTCGACAGACGGGACAGCGTACGGTGGTCACCAGCGGAGGGCACCGGACATCGACAGAGCAAAGCAGGGTCCAGCCCGTAACAGTGGTATCGGTCCCGACCCAGTGCTCCTGTTTCGAACGGGAGACGAGTACCTGTTCACCGCGTACATCGACCACGAGGCCGTGTTCGACGACCTCCAGCAGTACTACAACCGGACTGAGTACCGGTTCGAGGTACCGGTCGACGCGTTCGAGACAGTCTGTGAGCGTCTCAGCGACGCGTACTTCGAACCAGTCGAGGTAACGGACCTCGGGCCGTACTGTGTCGTGATAGAGAGCTTCGAGGAGTACGCGGCGATTCTGAAGCGGTCTGTCGCCACCTGGACGCGACGCGGCCACCGGTTTTTCCTGATGGCCAGCGAACTCGCGGTGAACGATGCCGTCGAGCGCGGCGCGACACGGCTCGACGAGACGGAGTTCGTGGTCGGTCTGTAGACTCCGCTCGGTGCGTGCCCGGTGGCCTGACCCGCGGCTGTGCGTACGGTTGTCACCCCCCCGGTGGTCGGTCTGGGACCGTTATCCTGCGCGAGTCGGGGGTTCATGTTCAGGAGAGATTGGGGCTGGTGGGCCACTCCCTCGAACCATGTGAGCACGGCAACACACCCTGGCGGGTTCGCGGGGAGCACACGCCTCACCGCAGTTCGAGAGCACCAGACCGACCCGTCGTGAGGCGGGGTCAATCGACTGTCTCTCTCCCCGTTCTCGTCTGCTCGGTCTCGACATTTCCCGTGTTGCGCGTCTCGGGAGGCTCGAACAGCAGGATCTCCGCCTCGTCCTCGGCGACCGGGCGGTGTTCGACACCTCGTGGAACGATCACGAACTCACCCTCCTGCAGGGTCACGTCTGCGCTGTCACGGAGTTCGATCCGTAACGCACCGGAGAACACCAGAAACAGCTCGTCGGCGTCCTCGTGTCGGTGCCAGACGAACTCACCGCCGGCTTTGGCGAGTTTGACCGCCTGTCCGTTGAGTTCGCCCGCGAGGCGTGGCGACCAGTGCTCGTCGAACGAGGCAAACGCCTCTGTCAGGTTTACCTTCTCCACGCTGTCGGATTCGGGACGACCGTAGATATCCCTTTTGAGCTCCACGGCCACGGCGAGACAACGAACACCACCTCGACCCACAGACGTGCGGTTGGTGGTTTCTCTCTACACCGCTCGGGAGTCGAGCGACATCGGTCTCTGGGTTTCCGAACAGCTCTGTTTCTCCCGGACACGGAGAACCGGTCGTTGCGGTGGCTGTCACCCCGTTCGCCGCGGGTCGAAACGAGACAGACACCACAGTCACCGGCTCTGTCGACCGGAATCCGCGGCCCCTTTGACCGTACAGACCGTGTATCATCTCAATGGAATCAATCACGTTTCGAGAGCCAACCGAGGCGGATGTCGCAGAGATGGAGGCGCTCATCACGGCCCACTTCAGCGAGGGGAGTTCCTACACAGTCGACCCTGGGGTCGACGACCCGACCTACCACGTTCGAGTCGCGGAGGACGAGGCGTCGATACTCGGCGTGATGGCCGTCAACGTGTTCGACGACCCGGGTGCCGTCGCCGACGAGATGTACTTTTTCGACGACCCCGACCTCCTGCCCGCGGCCGACCGCTACGGTCTCGTCGAGATGGGGTACGTCCGGCCCGACGCCACCGGCCGGGGTATCGGGAGTCGGCTGCTCGAGCGGGTGGAGTCTATCGGGGTCGAACACGGCGTCGACTGTCTCCTCTCTGACTCGTGGTACCACGGTGGGCCCGACTCCCCGGAGCGACTCTTCGACGGGTACGGCTACGAGACGACTCACCGCGAGCCGTTCGACCGCCCCGCCGAGGAGTGCCCGAAGTGCGAGAACAACTGTGTCTGTGCGGCCGGGCTCGCGGTCCGGCACGTCGAGAGCTGAAACGAGTTCGACACCGAGGGAAACACCCACCGACAGCGGTCTGTGGAGCCGTGACAGCCGATATCGTCTGACGGGTCGACACGGTGGCGTCGCCGTTAGACTCTGCCGAGCGCGTCGGCGAGCAGGTCGATCTCTGTCTCGGTGTTGAGAGCGTGGATAGACGCACGTACCGCGTCCGGAGACGACAGACTGCGGACGATGATGCCGTTGTCGGCGAGTCGCTCGACCGTCTTCTCGGGGTCCGGAACGTCGACCGTCACGAGTCCGGACTCCGGAGAAGCGGGGCTCAGGAGCCGTTCGTCCGGTACACTGTCGGCGAGTCGGTCGGTCAGTCGGTCGATCCGGTCTGCGATCGTTGCGACACCGACGTCGGTGATGGTGTCGATAGCCTCGGCCAGCGCAACGTGTGGCGCGGGATTGGCCGACCCGACCTCGAAGCGGCGCGCACCGGGTGCGAACGCAAACGGGTCGGCTGTCGGCGTCTCGACACTCCGGTAGCCGACCGTTCGCGGTTCGAGACTGGGCGCTGTGTCGGCATCTACGTACAGAAATCCGCCGCCCCAGAGACCGAGTAACCACTTGTGACCGGCGGCGGCAACGGCGTCGGCACCCCACGCCGAGACATCCATCGGTGTCTGTCCCGGGACCTGCACAGCGTCGACAAGCGTGAACGCTCCGGCGTCGTTCGCGATGTCGACCAACTCCGACACGGGCAGTACTGTCCCGTGTGTCCACGTGATGGCACTGAAACAGACGAGGTCGGCGTCTGCAACGGCCCGTGTGAACGTCTCCTCGTCGACCCGACCGTCTGTCGTCTCTACGACTCGGACCGTCACACCCTCCTGCTCGAGGCGCTGCCACGGGAGTCGGCCCGCCGGGTGTTCGAGGTCGGTCCGGACCACCACGTCACCCGGCGACCAGTCGATGGCCCCCGCGATGGCGTTTATTCCTGCGGTCGTGCTCTCGGTCAGTGCGATAGTATCCGGGTCAGTGTTCACGAGATCGGCGACCGTCTCGCGTGTCTCGTCGAAGGCCGTGAACGCCGTGTCGTAGGGGTCGCCGGTCGCCGGGACCTCGGACTCGTGGTGGTCCAGAAACTCAGCCGCCGCCGATACGACGTGTTGTGGACTCGGCCCGTGTGCACCGTAGTTCATGTACGCCACGTCGTCGAGTACCGGTACCTCCGAACGGAGGTCCCCGGGCGTCGTCGGTCGGGTGTTTCCAGACTGGCCGGTTGTATCCATCGTGTCCGGTAGTACGTTCTGGCCGGGCAATAGTATTGTGGTTGTCGTACAATTCCTGGCGGGGTCAACCGCCCTGGAATGCTGTCACAGCAACGGATGGTTACACCGTACACAGTGTCCGTATCCGAGCGAAACAGAGAGCAGTCGGCAGGGCGGGAGGCCGCGACTCCGGGGAGGGGTCGGTGAGAAACCGGCCCGAGCAAGCGGAGGCGAGGGTGGAGCAGACGCGGTGGTGTGCCCGCCTACCACGTGTGGTACACTGCAGGCTAACGCGGAACCAGAACGTGGGATGAGGGTATACAGCTCCGTTGTTGCCGGATGAGTGGTCGAGCGGGTCCCGTGGACGGGTCTGTGGCAGGTCGGCGACGACTCGGTGTACGGGACTCTCGAGCGAAAGATGCAGATACGTGGCGCTCGTGCACAATAGTATGTCAACGACGACAGGCGGACTCGACACCGCGGAACTCACGAAGGTCAGCACCGGTGGAGCGGTGGTTGGCTGGGTCGGGACAGTCGTGTTGGGCGCCGGACTCGGCAGTCTCGTCTCGCTCGATATCGTCGTACTCGGAATCAGTCTGTTCTGGCTCGCGCTGACGGCTGGTGTGGTCGCGTACGTCGCCCCGGCGACTCCGGCGTCGCTCGGCCGGAACGTGGTGTGGCGGTACTGGTTCGTGGCGAGTGTCGTCGGGATTCTCGTCAACATCGCTGCGGCGTTACTCGTCACGACGGACATCGCGGGTGGGGACCCACTGGAGGAGACAGCGCCGATGGAGTTCGGGGTGATACTGCCGTGGCTCGTAATCTACGCCGGTGGGTACCTGCTTCCGGCGGCTTACAACCGGACGAGCGGGGCACTCAACAGCGCGGAACGGAGTATCTACGGGGCCGCGGGTGTTGTGAGTCTCGCCCTCGCTGTGGTGCTCGCTACCGTTCCGACCGCGTACCCGGTGATGGTGCTCGCACTCGCCGGGTTGAGCCTCGTGCCACTGCTGACGCTCCGATACCGCGGGACCTAATCCACAGCTCAGGTAGGTTCCCACACTGTTGTTACCCCCTGTGCAGTGAACAACGGGGTTTCCTCGCCGTGGTAACTGCGGCGCTGTATCGAACACCAGAGTGTGAGAGGTCCCCTGGAGCTCTGACTCGACTCGTGATCGACGGTTCGTGGGCCGATAAACAACGGACACCGAGTCCACCCGACTACCGGTGGTTCCACACGGGTGGGATAGCGGAGTGGACGGGAGACGAACAGCCCGCAGACCGCCCTGCCACGGGGGCGGACTCCTCAGTCACGTTCCCCTTCCCGGACGTACGAGAGCTCAAACCGTCGAGGGAGCCGGATGAGAACGTACATACCGACGAACGGCCCACCGTAGACGAGGAAGTCTGTAAGCCTACTCTCTACTGCCGAGGGCGGATTGGGGCCACCGAGTTGATACACCCGGTAGTGCGTGCCGTCCTCGAGTTCGACTGGTGTTTCGGGAACGTCGACCTCGGCGTTACTCCTCGTGGTGCCGTCCCGCGCGGTCTCTGCGACAACCGAGGGGACGTTGTCCGGGTCACGGGACACCCGGGAGAGAGCCTCGTCGGCATCGACGGGTTCGAGGGTTACATCGATACGGTAGAGCCCGTCCCTGAGTTCGGCCGAAGTGTTGACCACAGCCGATGTCTGGTAAACCGTGTTCTCGAGCTGGACGTACGGGTAGTCGGCCCGGCCATCTCGGGTGCCGCCAGCACCTGTGTAGATACCGGTTGGGGCAGAGCCGGTCTCGAGAAGACCCCTCTCGAGTGCACAGACACGCCTGTCTCTGTCCAGCCCAGTACACTTGATATCCTCGCTGAGCCCCCCTCGCAGCCGCGTTCGGATGGGCTGCGGAGGGCTGTCCGGGTTGGCGTACTCGATTCCGGTACTGTTCGTCACCACCTCTGCGCGGTCGTACGTGTACGTCGGGTCGTCGATCCCCACCACAGTGACCCACAGCGGAGCCGCGAGGAGACCGACCGCAAACAATCCCAGGAGGAGGTCACGCAGGAGAGGGCGGTTGGTTTTGGGGAGGCTCACAGCGTGACGTTATCACACTGTTACATATTTCTTATTATGCCGGGCTGTGAACTGGAGTCCTCTCGGTCGACCCACAGTCACGGGTGAGGGAGGCCACATCACGGATGCCGGTCGGTGGCTCACGAGGGGTGAGCGATGGTCGGTAGCCTGTGCCCGGAGAGCCCCCACGAGAGCGTGCGGTCGGCGTGTATTCTGAGACGGGGGAGGGGCCTCTACGACATCGATTACCGTCGGTTCGTCAACAGTCTCGTCTACGGCAGGTGGCGAAAGAGGGGTTCCCGGTGGGTGGACTGCTGTCTCGACGACCGGGCTGTCGTCGGAGACACACTCGTCGCCGTCGAGATACCCCGAGGAGTACGATGCGGTCCGCACACGGGGAGACCACCAGAGCGGGGTAGACGACCCGACAGGGCCGGGTGCGGTCGTGTCCGGTCGGGTGACTGTCGGTGCGACCGGCGGTCACACGACTGTTTGCTCTGGTCAGGAGTGGCTGCCGGACAGGTGCGTCGGGTCACCGACGGAGACAGTCTCGACGGCCCGTGGGCCGCTACTCGGCCACGTGTTCCGGCGCCGTGTCCCGCTGTCAGCCGAGTTTGACCACGGACCCGTCGTGTCGACAGTCCTCGAGGGCGTGCTTTGCGGTCATCCCGGCGGTCTGTGCCGTTCGGGCCCGACCAACCCCGACCTTCAACTCGACGTTGGCCGTGTCGTGAACGTGGTCGATAGCGTCGTGATAATCCGCCGCGTCCATATCCGAGCAGACGGCGATGATGTTGTCACCACCGACGAAAAACGCGAGTGACTCGTGGGCCGTGCGCAGGTACCGCATCAGCTCTGCGTACGACCGCTCGATCTCGATGAAGCTATCGAACTCGTTGAGTTCGTCGGTGTACTTTCCGGTCGCGTCGTTGACGTCGAAGTGTGCGATCTGGACGTCCTCGTCCGTGCGCTCGGCGTCCGGAAGCGGTTCACCTGCCAGAATCTCCCGACGCTGGCTGTCCTGTGCGCTACCGGCCTCCTGTAACAGCCGTGACGCAGTCCCGAGCGCGTTCACCGGTGACCCGCTCACCCCTGTCGCGATACTCGCGGTCACCGGGTAGCGGTTCCCGAGTGACTCCTGCACGAGTTCGAGTGCCGCCCTGTCGAGCCCGTTTGTCACCGTCACGAGATTGTCGAACCGACTGAAAAACGCGTATCCCTCGTTGTTACCGACAAGCTGTGAGACGTCGGCGTAGAGACGCGACTGGAGTGTCTGCAGGTCTACCTCGCGCCGTGGTTCTGGGGTCGTCGTCCACGGGCCGTAGTTATCGATTTGAACTAACGAGATCTGGGTCGTTGTCACGTGTTACCCGAGGGCCGCACACAACATTTGTTTTTTGATAACTGCTGACTCGCCGTGCGCCCCCATCACTCAAACGCATCCGGGTCGCCCACCCGACCGAGTATATCTAGTTGATGAGTACTGTATACGAGCTGTTCAGTTTCGAGCTGTTCACGCCGGGTGCGGAGCCACGGTTGCAGTGTCTCTGTGGTCTCGGCACGTTCACCTACCGCACGTTCGATTGTCCCGAGTATGAACTCGAGAAAGTACGCCTCGTCGGCCGGATACCCGTCGTCGTTCGGTGTGACGACCCAGTCTGAACCCGCCGCGTCGACACTGACACCAGGCAGCTGCTGGAGCTCTATGAGTGACGAGTCACCGGCACGACTGTTCCCACCCGACTTTGTGTCCATGTGCTCGTGATACGCTCTCTCTACAGCACTGTCCTGAGGGTGACGTGGGCGAAACCGGGTCGCGCCGTCGAAGGTCAGTGGGAAGTAGTACAGTCCACCGGTGTCGAGCGCATCGAGAAACGTCGACAGCGGCACGTTGTCTACAATATCGAGCAACGCAGCGGCCACGAGAAGATCGTGGTCGGCCCGGGCGGTCTCGACGTACTCGACCGCGTCGGCAGCCACCGGCTCGACGGTGACCTCTCGCTCTGCTCCGGAGAGCGTTACTCTCCCGTTCGCGCTGTCGACAGTGACGGGGCGCCCGCTGGCCCAGTTTCGGAGCTGCTCGCTGACTGCGTCGACGTTTGCCTGCCTGAGGTCAACAGCAGTGTAGTGGACGGCCGTTGCCGGGAGAACGTCCCACTCGATAAACCGGGTGACCATCGTCCCGATGCCGGCACCGAGTTCGAGTACCGATACCGTCTCACCGTCCGCCACACGCCCGGCGAGCGAGTCGCGGAGCCGTGCGACGAGTCGGCGGTCGAGCGCACGGTCGTCGACGGTTCTTTTCGCCCGGAGATACCGCTGGAAGTCGTCTGTCACGCCACCACCTCCTGAGCCGAGATGGTCTCTCGAAGGAGCCGCCGGACCCGGGCTGTTGTCGTGGCCCAGTCCGGGTGCTGGTCGTAGTGCCGTCGGGCCGCTCTCCCCATCTCGGCGAGGCGGTCACGGTCGGCGTCGAGTGTCGTCAGTGCGCGGGCGACCGCCGACGGTGTGTCGGGGTCGACCAACAGCCCGGTCTCGCCGGGACTGACAATATCCGTTGCCCCTCCGGCACGCGAGGCGATAGCCGGGAGCCCGAAGCTCATCCCCTCGAGATAGACAATACCGAACCCTTCGTACCGCGACGGGACGGCCAGGACGTGTGCGGCGCGGAGTGTCTCGGCGAGCGCTCGGTCGGTGAGTTCGCCGGTCAGTTCGACACAGCCGTCGAGCGAGAGCTCCCGGATACGCTCGCGGATACCGGTGACATACGCCGTATCGACGCTCCGACCGACGACCGTCAGTTCGACGTCGGCCCCGGTCATCGAGACGGCCTCGACGAGCGTGTCCACACCCTTTCTCGGTTCGAGATTGCCGACACAGACGACCTGGAGTGGCCCGTCGTGAGCCCGGTCGTCGATACGCTCGCTGTCGATAGCAGGGTCGAAACGGTCGCCAGCAGGTGGTGCAACAACAGTCGCCGACTGGTCCACACCGAGATCTACGACGGCATCCTGCGTGACTGTGCTGTTACAGACTACGGCGTCGACCGTCCCGAGGTACCGGCGCTCGACAGCCCGGTAGAACCGGCTCAGCCGGCGTGGTTCGCTCGCACGGAGGTGGTGGACGATACTGACCACAGGGTACCGCACACGCCGGTTTTGCCAGACCAGCGACGGGTGTGCCAACTCGTCTTGAAGCATCACGTCGACATCCACCTCCAGACGGTCTCGGACTGTCCGAGAGGCGTTGTCGAGCAGTCCGCGGGCGTACTCTCGCCAGGGGAGTTCGACAACGTCGACGGTGTCCCCGCGGCGGCGCAGTTCCTCCACGAGTTTGCGGTCGTACCGGAACCCGCCCGACCGTTCGTCAAGACTGCCGTACACAGTCAGCCCGATGTTCATATCGGGGCGTCGTACGTCGCGGCAGCCTGGCTGTCCTCCCACACCCTCACCGCCAGCTCTGTCACCGTCTCGTCTGTGACGATACTGGTCACACGGTCGAAGATGACGCGGGCGAACCGCTCGACACTCGGGTTCGTGTCGGCGAACTCCGCCAGTTCGTTCAGCAGTTGGTCACGGTACCGGTCGGCGAGTGTCGAGAGTGCGGCGTTTGCGTCGTCGATATCGACGAGATACTGGTACTCGTTGAGCTCCGGCCCGCGAAAGGTCAGTTCGATCTCGAAGTGGTGTGAGTGGGGGTCGCCCTCCGGACCCGGCTCGGGGACAGTCAGGTAGTGCTGTGCCACGAAATCGGTACGCACCGTTGTCGAGTACACGGTCGTTCTTTATCCAACAGCCACAAAGTTCAACCGGTTACTCGTAGGTCAGTGTTGCCTGTATCACGCCGTCGTCACGGCTGTCCAGTAGCTCGTACGCCTCCCCTGCCCGTTCGACGGGCAGGGAGTGTGTCACCAGCCCCTGGAAATCGAGCTCCGCCAGTGTGGAACAGACGAGTTCCATCCGGCGGTCCTTGTCCCACCGGTCGGCGTGGTCGGGGTCGACACGGCTCACCTGACTACTCCGGATTCGAACGTGACTGCGGTGGTAGTCGTCACCCAGCGAGAGGCTCACGTTCTTGTTTCCGTACCACGACCCGACAACGACGTCGCCAGCGTAACCGGTGATGTCCAGCGCAGTATCGAGCGCGTCGGGGTTACCCGACAGCTCGAAGGAGATGTCGGCGTCGATGTCGATATCGTCGAGTCCACCGGGTGAGAGCGCGCGGTCGGCACCGAGCGAGCGTGACATCTCGCGCCGGGAGCTGTCGTAATCAACCGTGACCAGCTCCGCGAGCGGGAACTCGGCGAGTAAGGCTGTGGTCAGCAGACCGACCGGCCCCTGCCCGAAGACGACGACCCGTGCACCGATGCGGGGACGAGCGTCCATAACGAAGTTCACGGCCGCCTCACAGTTCGGGATCAGAACCGCCTGGTTCGATGGAAGCGTCGTTGGAATCAGCGCGTCTGGGTCTGCGACGAACTGGCTCTCGTGGGGGTTGAACGCAAACACGCGTCGGTCGACCCAGTCGTCACCGACATCCGCCCCGGTCTCGGCGACACGGCCGATAGCAGCGTACCCGTACTGGAACGGGTACGAGAACGTGCCATCCAACCCATCAAGCATCTCGTCGGTAGCCGTCTCTGCCGAAATCTCACCGCGGTAGGCGAGCAGCTCTGTTCCGGGGCTGATACTCGACCGTTCGGTGTGAACGAGCACCTCGTCGGAACCGGGTTCGGGGACCGGCTCCTCCCGAACGTCGACAGACCGAGGCGCAGTAAAGTAGAGCACTCGGCGCGTCATGGCTTCGCTCGGTACGGTCGGTACACGGTCGATTTGTGACAGTTTCGAGAGGAACCAGTACGGTACAACTCGGTAGCGTACACAATGGGCATACAGAAACCGGACAGATAAACCCATCTAACTCATACGACAGGTAATCGAGTGTCTGTTCACCGACACCAAGCGAGAGCTGTGGAGTGGAGCAAAGTCTTATTCGAGCCCGTGCCGTAGACAGTATAATGCACGCAGCAGAAGATAGCAAGTCCGACGAGAAAGTTTGTGAGGAGTGCGGGGCAACTATGCACCTGCGACAGAGCTGGACCGGGCAGACATACTCTATGTGCCCCGAGTGCAACTAGTGAACGACGCAGGTATCCTGGAGAGCGGTAGTGCTCTCGTCCCAGCCTGAGAGAACCACGGATCACAGTGTTTCGGGTGTCGTCGCGGGAGAACGGCTGCCGGTGACCGGAGCCGGTATCGGGACTACACAGCCAGCGACGACGGAGAACCGGCCCACCGAGGTGAACTGGGGCTCCACAGGATGCGACGAGATCCGGTGAATGTAGCCGTCACCGACCATCGGAGACAGTTGACCGGCCGGGACGAGTACAGCCCCGGTTTCCAGCGGACTCACTGTGACCCGTTCCTGCAGCTCACACCTCACAGAAGAATCTGGGCGGATGCCACAGGGCTCGACCCCGAGCTGATTTAGCTGGTCGAGTCCACGAAATCCGTCGGATTCGAGTTACTCCATTTCTGTGGGTCAGAGTGGTTGTTTACACTGCCGGCGACCGATTCCAGTTCGAACGTATCGCCGTGTGACCGATGACTTCCTGCCGGAACTGCTCTTAGCACACAGTCTCCGTGTCGGAGCGTTGCCGTGGACAGTCTGTGAGGTGGCTCAGTCAGCGAACCCGCCGCGGTGAACTATCTCGTCGATCGATTTTCGCCCCTTTGGGAACTCGCGGTCTCGGAGCTCCTCGGGGAGGGTTTCCTTTGGAGCGCGCTCGCCGATAGCGATCATACACTCGACTGTGAACTCTTCCGGTACGTCGAGTTGTTCTGCAGCAGCCTCGTAGTCGAACCCCTGCATCGCGTGTGCAACGAGGCCCCGCTTGGAGGCCTCCAGTGCGAGGTTCTGCCACGCTGCGCCCGTGTCGAACGAGTGGGTACGGGCGGGCTCTCCGTTGTGGTCGAATGTCTGTTTCGACACGAGGGTAACGAGGACAGCGGCATCCTCGGCCCACTCTCGGTTTCCCTCGTTGAGAAGGTCGGAAAACCGCTCGAACTTCTCGTCTCCTCGGGTGGCGTAGAGGAAACGCCAGTGTTGATTGTTGTACGAGGACGGTGCCCACCGCGCTGCCTCGAACAGGGGCATATACTGCGTCCGATCGAGTGGCTCGCCCGTCATCGCCCTCGGTGACCATCGGTTCACCAGAATCGGTGCAATGTTCTCCTTTGGATTCCTGTGCTCTGTGACTTTCTCGTCGAGTTCTTCCACATCGGTTCGATGGGGCGAGTCGGATAAACATACTCCGAAACAGTCTCACTGCGCCCGGGGTTTCTGTGACAGGGTGAACTTCGGGTCCCTGCACCAGGAGTTCAGAGTCTGTCTTCGAGCAAACAACCAGTTCCGCGAGAGGAGTTCAACCCCACCCGGCGAAACAACCCTCTCCGTCTGTATAAAGAGCGGTTCACATTTTTAAATGTGCCGAGCGACGCCAGGTCTTCCGTGAGTTCGACTGTGAGCTATCGGTAGAGTCACCGGAGACACTGCTGTTCTCGTCCGTCTCTTAGAACACGTTGTCGGCACCCGCAACGGGAGTCCGGCCATCTGGGCCGTCCCCGGCCTCCTGTAACTTGCGACGAGAGACCCCCGCTATCTAATCACCAGCGTTTTTTATTAGCTGGTTGCGGAGTGGAGCCAGCTGTCGGCTTCTCCTCTATCCAGGACCACAGGAGACAGTCGGTATCGGGCGATAGAGGAGACGTGTGGTGTCAGACTAAAGTGGGTGCGGCACCAGATACGGGTATGCGAATACACTGGCATCGGCAGGATCTCAGACTCGCCGACAACCCGGCCCTGGTGGGACGCGGGGTCGAGGGGGCGACAGCAGAGACACCGGTCGTCGGGCTGTTCGTGTTCGACCCGGCGGTGCTCGACGAGGCCGCACCACCGCGTCTGGCGTTCATGCTCGATGCGCTCGACTCGTTGCGGGCGAACTACCGGGAACGCGGTGGCGAACTGCTCGTCGCACGCGGTGATTCGGAGACAGTGGTCGCCGACGTTGCGGCCGAACTCGACGCGGCTCTCGTCACGTGGGCGGCCGACTACTCCGGACTGGCCCGCGAGCGGGACGCGGCCGTTCGACAGGCACTCTCTGACGCAGGGGTAGACAGACACGCCGAACACCAGGAGGTACACCACAAGCCGGGAACTATCACCACGAACAGCGGTGACCCGTACAAGGTGTTCACATACTTCTCGAAGAAGTGGCACGACAGACAGAAGGAGTCGGCAACGGAACCGCCGGCGGCGGCGGATCTGGCTGCGGTGAACGGGCGACTCGACGGCACAGCCGCCGGGGAGTTCCTGCTGTCGGAACTGCCGTCGCTGGGGGAACTCGGGTTCGACCAACCAGAGGCAGACATCCCGACGGCGAGCACCGAGCGGGCACGTGAGCGCCTGGACGAGTTCTGTGCGTCGGACATCTACCGGTACGGCGACCGGCGGGACTACCCGGCCGACCGGTGTACCTCGCGGCTCTCGGGCTACCTGTCCTACGGCCTCATCGGGGTTCGGGAGCTGTACGAGCGAACCGAGCAGGCCCGGGCGGCCGCCGAGTCCGAGGACGAACGCGAGTCTGTCCACGAGTATCAAGACCAGTTGGCCTGGCGTGAGTTCTACACCCAGGTGCTCTGGGACCGGCCCGACGTGGTGACGAACAACTACAAGACCTACGAGAACCCGATAGAGTGGGACGACAACCCCGAGGCGGTGCAGGCCTGGAAGAACGGCGAAACCGGCTACCCGATTGTCGACGCCGGGATGCGGCAGTTGCGCGAGGAGGGGTACATGCACAACCGGGTGCGGATGATCGTCGCCTCGTTTCTCACGAAAGACCTCCTGATCGACTGGCGGGTCGGCTACAACTGGTTCCGGGAGAAACTGTACGACCACAACACCGCCAACAACAACGGTGGCTGGCAGTGGGCGGCGTCCACCGGAACCGACGCACAGCCGTACTTTCGGATTTTCAACCCGATGACACAGGGCGAGCGGTACGACCCCGACGCCGAGTACATCAAACGCTACGTCCCCGAACTGACGGACACGCCCGCCGAGGTGATCCACGAGTGGCACGAGACCAGCCTCGGGACGCGCAAGATGCACGCCCCCGACTACCCGGGTCCGATTGTCGACCACAGCGAGCGCCGCGAGGCGGCGCTGTCGATGTTCGAGCGTGCACGCGGCGACGACTGAAATGGGCCGTGACACGTAGCGAGCGGACGTCACCATCCAGGGGCGGGAGCCTCAAACGCGGGGGCTGCGGATACGGCTGCTCCCGTCGACCGCAGACTACATGCTGGGGGACACACGAACGAGAGGTATGGAACTCGCGGCTCGGCTCCGGGGTGAGGCTGTCGCCACCGGTGAGCGACGGCTCCTCGTGCTCGCGGGCGAGGCGACACGGACCCGGGAGCGGGCGGCGGATGCACTCGACGCGGCCGGCATCGACCGCGCGGTGACGACCTATCTCGGGCCCGGCCAGCCGCTGGACTGTGCGAGTATCGACAGCCGTGACAGCAACGAGTTGCTCGGGACCACCCAGACGGCGCTCGTCGTCGACTGTCACGAGCGCTGTGAGCCGAACACGCTCGGACGGGCCGTCGGGACAGTCGCCGGCGGCGGACTGCTCGTCTTGCTCGTGCCACCGCTCTCGGCGTGGCCAGACCGGCGCGACGGGTTCGACGAGACACTCGCGGTCCCGCCGTTCGGCCTGGACGAGGTGACCGGGCTGTTTCGGCGTCGGCTCGTCGGGACTGTGCGGGACCACCGGGGTGTCGCCGTCGTCGATGTCGACAGCGAGGCGGTCGTGTGCGACGGGCTCGTCGACCCCGCACCCACACTCGACAGTGGGTCGAGCCCGGACACGGCCCGCGAGACCGGGACCGGGCTTTTGGGCCAGGCGGAGGCGGCGTGTCTGACCGGAGACCAGCGCGAGGTGCTGGGAGCGTTCGAGCGTCTGCGGAAGCCGGGGAGAGCGCTGGTGGTCGAGGCAGACCGCGGTCGCGGCAAGTCCAGTGTCGCCGGACTGGCTGCGGCCGTGCTCGCCCGCGACGGACTGGACGTGCTCGTCACGGCCCCGAGCTACCAGGCCGCGAGTGAACTGTTCACGCGGGCCGAGGAGCTGCTCGCGGAAACTGCGGGGTCGTTCGACAGCGAGCAGCCACACCGATTCGACACCGGAGACGGGACTGTCCGGTTCTGTGAGGCGGCCCGTGCCGCCGACCTGCCGGGCGACCCCGACCGGGTGTTCGTCGACGAGGCCGCCGCTCTCCCGGTCGGGCTGCTCGGGTCGCTGCTCGCGGCCGACGGCGTCGCGTTCACGACGACTGTCCACGGGTACGAGGGAGCCGGACGGGGGTTTTCGGTGCGGTTTCGCGAGCGCCTCGCGGACAGCCGACACACCGTCGCCGAGGCGGGTCTCGCCGAACCGGTCCGGTACGCCGCCGGTGACCCTGTCGAGGTGTGGTCGTTTCGGGCACTCGCACTCGACGCTCGGCCACCTGTCGCACCGGTCGTCGCGGCGGCGACACCGGAGACTGTCAGCTACCGACAGCTCACCCCGGCAGAGCTCGTCGCCGACGAGCGACTCCTCGGCGAGGTGTTCGGGCTGCTGGTGCTCGCTCACTACCGGACCGAGCCAAACGACCTCGCACGGCTGCTGGACGCGCCGAACGTCAGCGTCCACGCGTTGCTAGCCGACGGTCACCCGGTCTCTGTCGCCCTGCTCGCCCGCGAGGGCGGGCTGTCGGCCGACACCCGGGCTGATATCTACGAGGGTGGGACCGTCCGGGGGAACCTGATACCGGACCTGCTTGCAAGCCAACTGCGCGACGAGGCGGCCGCCGAACCGGTTGGTCACCGCGTGCTCCGCATCGCCACCCACGACGCGGCCCGGTCCCGGGGGTTGGGGTCGCACCTCGTCGAGCAGCTCCGGGCGTACGCGTCGGGGGACTGGCTGGGTGTCGGGTTCGGCGCGACGACACGGCTGCTCGGGTTCTGGCGGGCAAACGGGTTCGGCACAGTCCACCTCGCAACCTCTCGGGACGACCGCAGCGGCGAGCACTCGGCGGTGGTGCTCGACCCGCTCACACCGCGTGGCCGGGCGCTGAAACAGCGCCACAGCCGGTGGTTCTGCCGGCGACTACCGGGGACCCTCGCCGACCACCTCTCCACGTTGGACCCCGATATCGTCCGGGCGGTCTGTCGGACGATAGACCGGACACCGACACTCGAACTGGCGGCGTTCGACTGGCGGCTGGCTGCCGGTCTCCCCCACGGCGCGGCCATCCACGGGACCGCCCCGCGTGCCGTCAGACGGCTGGCCTTTCGTCACCTGGTTGCCCCGGAGACAGAAACAACGGACAGGGCCGAACGCCTGCTCGTCCGCAGGGCCCTGCAGTGCCGTCCCTGGCCGGAGGCCGCGGCGGAGTGGCCCTCCCAGACAGCCTGCAAGCGGGCGTTCGGTGAGACTGTCCGGACGCTGGTCGAGGTGTACGGCACAGAACAGGCACGAGACGAACTGGAGCGGCTCCGATGACGGCGGTGACCGTCGCCGCGTTCGCGCTCCTGGGAGGCGGTGTCGTCGTGAACGCGGGGTCGCAGTACCCGGGGGCGGCGCTCTCACTGGTCGGGGTCTACCTGTACTGGTGGGGGACCGGCTACGCCGAACCGGCGACGCTGACACTCGGACTCGTGACCGCCGTCGCCGTGCTCGTGCTCGCCGGACGGCTGTTCACCCGCTACGTGGCCTCGCGTGTCGGGGGTGCCTCGCGGCTGGGCCTCGCCGCCGGAACCGCCGCCGGGCTCGTCCTCTTTCCGTTTACCGGGACGACGGGACTGCTCCTCGGCACCGTCGTCGCGGTGTTCGCCGTCGAGTACCGCCGCCGGGACGCGAAACAGAGTCTCCTGGTCGCCCTCGGCGTGGTGTTCGGAACCGTCGCCTCGCGGAGTCTCCGGGTCCTGCTGACCGGACTGGTGCTCGTGGTGATGGTCGTCGTGGCGGTGTGACACCGACAACCGCTAGCTGGTCGGCCCCGGAGAACAGAAGTCGGGTGGTCGTGACCGATTACCGGTCGAAGCGCCGGCCGACGCCGTCTGTTCGGGACTCGTGGTCGACGGCTCGCATCGGCTCGAAGCCCGGCCGTCGACCGCCGTCGGTGATCACCCCGCGCCCGTACAGGGCGAACCCGAGTGTCCGGTTCGTGTAGGGGTTCGTCTGGTCGACGGTGGCCATCGTGGCAGTCGTTGTCGCGTCTGTACCTGGGAGAGCTGTCGTGGCTGTTTCCTCCGTTGTCATCTGTGTCCTCGTGGTGTGTCGTCTCTGGCCGCCGGTCGATAGCCCACTCCGTGTCACGCCCGCTTCTCCGTGTCGGTGTCGTCCCACGCGAACAGGTCGCGCAGGCGGTCGCCGACCTGCTCTATCTGGTGGGTCTGTTCGGCCCGCCGGTGCTGGCGGTAGGCCGGTCTGTTCGCCTCGTTTTCCGTGATCCACTCGCGGGCGAACGCACCCGACTGGACGTCGGCGAGTATCTCGTCCATCCCCTCGCGGTCGACAACCGCACTGCCGCGGGTCAACCCGCCGTACTCGGCGGTGTCGGAGACGGAGTCCCACATCTCGGCGTGTCCCCCCTCGTACAGCAGGTCGACGACGAGTTTCAGCTCGTTGAGACACTCGAAGTAGGCCATCTCCGGTGTGTAGCCGGCGTCGACGAGCGTTTCGAACCCCGCCTCGACCAGTTCTGTCACCCCGCCACACAACACCGCCTGCTCGCCGAACAGGTCGGTCTCTGTCTCCTCGCGGAACGTCGTCTCGATAACGCCCGCCCGGGTGCAGCCAATCGCCCGTGCGTAGGCCAGCGCCTCACCGTGTGCCCGGCCGGTCACGTCCCGGGAGACGGCGAGCAGCCCCGGTGTCCCCTCACCACGCCTGTACGTCCGACGCACCAGGTGACCGGGGGCCTTTGGCGCGACCATCGTCACGTCGATCTCCGGTGGCGGCTCTATCTGGCCGTAGTGGATGTTGAACCCGTGGGCAAACTGGAGTGTGTCGCCGGCGGTCAGCTCCGGTTCGAGCTCCGCGTAGACCGCAGGCTGTGCCGTGTCGGGTATCAGCATCGCGACGATGTCGGCCTCCGCGGCGGCCGCGGTCGGTGTGGCGACCCGGAGTCCGTCGGCCTCCGCCTCGGGACGCGAGGCCGACCCCGGGCGAAGCCCGACCACCACGTCGACACCGCTGTCGGCGAGGTTCTGGGCGTGGGCGTGACCCTGGCTCCCGTAGCCGATTACCCCGACGGTCTGCCCGTCCAGTGCCGACGGGTCGGCGTCGGCGTCGTCGTACACTGTGCTGTTGAATCCGCCGCCGGTGTCAGTCATCACTCACCGCCTCCGTGGCGACCTGTGCCTCGGTCGGGGCCTGGTTTGGCTGGCTGACCTGTGCGGTCGGGGCTTCGCCGCGGGCCAGTGCCGCGTGCCCCGTTCGAACGAGCTCACGAACCCCGAACTGGCTGTAGGCGTCGATGGCGTCGTCGATACGGCTCCGATTACCCGTTAGCTCGACGGTGACCGTCTCCGGGCCGGCGTCGAGTGTCCGCCCGTCGTACATGTCGGTGATGGCGTTGACCTGCGCCGGCCTGTCACCCTCGATCTTGAGGATGACGAGCTCCCGCTGGACGGCATTACCCGCGAGTTCCCGCACCGAGATAACCGGGATGTGCTTCTCGAGTTGCTTCTTTGTCTGGTCGATACCCGGTCGCGGCTCCTCGACGACGATCGTCATCCGGGCGAGGTCGTCGTCGACGGTGGGGCCAACGGTCAGTGACTCGATGTTGAACTGCCGGCGGCTGAACAGCCCGGATATCTCCGCCAGCACACCCGGTTCGTGGGTGACGAGCGCCGACAGCACGGCCCGCTCGGGCGGGTGTTCGGCCTCGGCCGCCGGGTCGACACGGATACCCTGGCCGTTGCGACGTCCATCCGGGTGGAGCCGGTCGTCGGGTGGCGGGCCGGGGAGTTCACCGCGGCTCACTGCAACCCCTCCAGTTGGTCGCTGTCGAGCGCGAAGCGGGCGTTGTCGCCCCCGCCCGGCACCATCGGATAGACGTTCTCCTCGGGGTCGATAGCCGCGTCGATCACCGCCGGTCCGTCGTATGCACGGGCCGTTTGAATACACTCCTCCAGCCCCTCGTACGTCTCGGCGCGTAGCCCCTTTGCACCGAACGCCTCCGCCACTGCGTCGAACTGGGGCACCCAGGGGTACTCCGAGGCCGTGCGGCGACCGTCGTAGAACCCGTCTTGCCACTGTCTGACCATCCCGACCGCCTCGTTGTTGAGAACGACCACCGTGAGGTCTAACTCCTCCCGGACCGCGACTGTCAGCTCCTGTGCGGTCATCAGAAAGGAGCCGTCGCCGTCGAACGCGACAACCTCGCGGTCGGGGGCGGCGAGTTTCGCACCGATCGCGGCCGGCACCGCGTACCCCATCGTGCCGAGACCGTGGGAGGTGACCCACGTCCGGGGTTCGGTGAACGTCCAGTGCTGCCAGGCCCACATCTGGTGCTGGCCGACACCCGCCGTGACGATGGTGTCGGCCGGGGTGACCGTGTCGAACCGCTCGACGACGTGCTGTGGCTTGAGCGGTTCGTCCGCCGGTGTCTCGTACTCGAGCGGGTACTCGTCCTGCCAGGTCCGACACCGGTCACGCCACTCCACAGCCGGTGGCCGGCCCGGTATCGCCCGGTGCAGCTGGTCGAGAACGACCCCGGCGTCCCCGACGAGCGGGTAGTCGGCCTCGACGTTCTTGCTTATCTCGGCGGGGTCGATGTCGACGTGGACGATCTCGGCGTCTGGTGCGAACGTCTCGATGTCGCCGGTGAGACGGTCGTCGAACCGTGTCCCGACCGCCAGCATAGCGTCACAGTTCGAGACCGCCATGTTCGCGTAGCCGGTGCCGTGCATCCCGGCGATACCCTGTGAGAGTGGGTCTGTCTGCGGAAACGCGCCGGTTCCCGGCATCGTCGTGACGACCGGGAGACCGTACTCCCGGGCCAGTCGCCGAAGCTCCGTGGTCGCCTCGCCCGCTATCACCCCGCCACCGGCGAGTACGAGCGGTCGCCGGGCGGTAGCAAGCGTCTCGGCGGCCGCTTCGACCATCACCGGCTCCGCGGTCGTCGGCGGGTCGTACGTGTCCGGTGTCTCCGGCTCGCCCGGCCGCTCGTCGGTCGACGCCCCCGTGACGTCTTTCGGGAGGTCGACCAGGGTGGGGCCCTGTCGGCCCGCGTCGGCCAGCGCCCAGGCGGTTCCAACCTCCGCACCGACCGTCGACTCGTCGTCGGCGAAGCTGCTGTGTTTCGTGACCGGCTGTGTTATCCCGACCGTATCGGTCTCCTGGAAGGCGTCGTTGCCGACGAACCCGGTCGGCACCTGACCGGTGAGCGCGACCAGCGGGTCGGAGTCCATGCTGGCGTCGGCGATGCCGGTCACGAGATTCGTCGCACCCGGGCCCGAGGTAGCCACACAGACACCGGGTTCCCCGGTGACGATACCGTAGGCGTCTGCGGCGTGGACCGCCCCCTGCTCGTGGGCCATCGTGATGTGGGTTATCTGGTCGTGCTCGTAGAGGGCGTCGTAGACCGGCAGTATCGCGCCACCGGTGACACCGAACAGGAGTTCTACACCGGCCGTCCGGAGCGCGGCGACGACCGACTCCGCACCGGTCGTGACGTCCGGGTCCGGTGACGCTCCGTGTGACACACCCTCGGGTGTGTCTCTGTGGATATCTTCCTCTGTTCTGTCTGACGATTCCTCGTCTGTCTGTTGAACTGGTGCTGGTTCGCTCATTGTGTGGGGTTGGCTGGGGGGTCGACGCGCGATACCGGCCGGACGAGAAGTGAGTAACAGAGGGGCTAACGGGCCCCTACGAGGAGGTGACTGGCTGCCAGGGCTGTCGTAGTGCCGGCAGCGGTCTGCATCTATCAGTAATGCATCCTGGCGACCGTATAAATGTTGTGTGCGGGTGGGGCTCCCCAGACCCAAACGGTCTTGACCCGGAGGAGCTATGCTCTGTCCATGACCACATCCCGGACCGTGGAGCTCGAGGGACACATCATCGACTCGGGGATGCTGGAGACCTGTTTCGGGCTCATCATGGATATGGACGGCTCGTTCGAGGTGGAGGAGTTCGAGATCGGCCGTCACGAGACCGCGGAGTCGTACGCCCGGTTGGTCGTCGCGGCCGACGACGAGGCACACCTCCAGTCGATCGTCCACGAACTCCACCAGAACGGGGCGAACCCGGTCGACCCCAGAGACGTTGTTCTGGAGCCCGCACCGGCGGACAGTGTCGTTCCGCGGGAGTTCTACTCGACGACGAACCACCCGACAGATATCCGGTTCGAGGGGGGGTGGCTCTCGGTCGAAGATATCGAGATGGACTGTGCGGTTATCGTCGACCCGGCGGAGCCACGGGCGTACACGGAGATTCTCAGCAGTGTCGAGGCGGGCGATCTGGTCGTGACGGGGAACCGGGGTATCCGTGTCAAACCGCCAGAGCGACCCCGTGGCCGGGAGGGTGCGTTCGGGTTCATGCAGGGTGGTGTCTCCTCGGAGCGGCCCTCGGAGTCGACAATCGGAAAGATCGCCGATGCGATCGCCGAAACCCGGCGGGCGGGCGGGGACGTGCTCGCCGTCTGCGGGCCGGCGGTCATCCACACCGGCGCACGGGAGGACCTCGCCCGGATGGTCCGGGAGGGGTACGTCGACCGGCTCTCGGTGGGCAACGGGTTCGCCGTCCACGACATCGAGCGTGACCTGTACGGCACCTCGCTCGGGGTCGACACCGAGACACTCGACCACCCACGAAAGGGGCACAAACACCACATCTATACGATAAGTGAGGTCATCCGCGCCGGCGGTATCGAGCCCGCGATCGAGGAGGGTGTCGTCGAGTCGGGCGTGATGTACGAGTGTGTCCAGCGGGACGTGCCGTACGTCGTCGCGGGGTCGATCCGTGACGACGGCCCGTTACCGGACACCATCACCGACGCCGTCGAGGCACAGAACGCCATCCGTGAACAGGCCCACGAGGCCGACCTCGTGTTGATGCTTGCGACGCTCCTGCACTCCGTGGCGGTCGGTAACTGTCTCCCCTCGACAACAAAGACCGTCTGTGTCGATATCAACCCCGGGACCGTCACACAGCTAGTCGACCGCGGGAGCGCGCAGGCGATCGGGATGGTCACCGACGTCGGAACGTTCGTGCCCACGCTGGCAGACAAACTCGACGGAAACTGATGACCGGGGGGTGTCGTGTACTCGGTATCGAGGGGACAGCCTGGGCCGCGAGCGCCGCCGTCTACGACGCCGCGAGCGACAGCGTCGAGATAGAGACCGAGGCCTACACCCCGGACAGCGGCGGTATCCACCCCCGTGAGGCCGCCGAACACATGAGCGAACAGCTCCCGGTGGTGATAGAACGGACACTCGAACGGGCCCGTGAGAAGTTCGGGACCGGCGGGGGCGAGGAGACTGGAGACACGCCGGTCGACGCCGTGGCGTTCTCCCGGGGACCGGGGCTGGGCCCGTGTCTGCGCCTGGCCGCGACCAGTGCCCGTGCGCTCGCACAGCGTCTCGACGTGCCGCTGGTCGGTGTGAACCACATGGTCGCCCACCTCGAAGTCGGTCGTCACCGCTCGGGGTTCGACGACCCCGTCTGTCTGAACGCGAGCGGGGCGAACGCCCACGTGCTCGGCTACCGCGACGGCCGGTACCGCGTGCTCGGGGAGACAATGGACACCGGTGTCGGCAACGCCATCGACAAGTTCACCCGCCACCTCGACTGGGCCCACCCCGGCGGTCCGAAGGTCGAACGCGCCGCCCGCGAGGGGTCGTATCTCGACCTGCCGTACGTGGTAAAGGGGATGGACCTCTCGTTTGCCGGCATCTCCTCGGCCGCAAAGGAGGCCATCGACGATGGAGAGCCGGTCGAAGACGTCTGTCACGGGCTCCAGGAGACGATGTTCGGGATGCTCACCGAGGTCAGCGAGCGGGCACTGGCATTGACCGGCGGTGACGAACTCGTGCTCGGCGGTGGTGTCGGACAGAACGACCGTCTCCAGGAGATGCTCGCCGGTATGTGCGAGCAGCGCGGGGCGGCGTTTTTCGCCCCCGAGAACCGGTTTCTGCGTGACAACGCCGGGATGATCGCCGTTCTCGGTGCGGCGATGTACGAGGCCGGTGACACCGTCCCGCTCACCGAGTCGGCTATCGACTCGGACTTTCGCCCGGACGAGGTGCCGGTCACCTGGCGCGTGGAGAGCCCGACAGGGTCCACTCTGGACACCGGCGAGGCAGTACAGGGTGCGGAGGCGACGGTCACCGTCGGGCAGACAGAGGTAACAAAGAACCGACAGCCCCGGGTCTACCGGCATCCGGAGCTCGACGAACGGTTGCGCCGCGAGCGGACCCGGGCGGAGGCCCGCGTGACGAGCGAGGCACGCCGGGCCGGTGTGCCGACACCGCTCGTCCGTGATATCGACCTCGGCAGGACGACACTCCGTCTCCAGCACGTCGGTGACTGCGAACTCCGGGCGGCCGTGACAGAGTCCCGTGTCCGGCAGGTCGCCCGTCACCTCGCCCGACTCCACGGTGCGGGGCTGGTCCACGGTGACCCGACGACACGGAACGTCCGTGTCCGGAGAGCAACGGAGCAAAACAACCCGACGGTGTTTCTCATCGACTTCGGACTTGGCTACCACAGTGACGACCCCGAGGACCACGCGATGGACCTGCAGGTGTTCGCACAGAGCCTCGCGGGCACCGAGTCCGACGCCGACAGGCTAGTCGAGGCCGCGGAGACGGCCTACCGAGAGGTCGGTGCGGCCGCGGTGCTCGACTGTCTGCGCGATATCGAGAGCCGCGGGCGATACCAATAACAGTGCACAGAAGGCTTTTGCCCGCCCTCACCCTACCTGTGACTATGCCCGACGATGACCCGTTCGACGAGTTCTTCGACGAGATAGAGCGGATGATGAACGAGATGTTCGGGGGGAACGCGGAGTTCCATCTCGAGCGCGGCCCCGGCGAGTCACCCGGCCGGGCCGGGCCGGAGGGTGCCCGGGACGTCCACCTGGACGTTCACGAGACAGAGGAGCAACTGCGTGTCGTCGCCGACATCCCGGGTGTCGACAAGAACGATATCGAGCTAAAGTGTGACGGAACGACGCTGACCCTCGACGCGACCGGGAGTAGCCGGCGGTACAGCGAGCGTATCGACCTGCCAGCAACCGTCGACGAGCACTCCGCGAGTGCCACGTACAACAACGGGGTGCTCGAAGTGGTCTTCGAGCGGGCGGACGACTCGACCAGTATCGACCTCTGAGCGGTTCCGTCTCCCCCCATCTCTGCGCTCGATACCCTGTATTGGTGTCGGCAGTACACGACCAGTTACCCGCCGGTGTCCTCTCGCGTGGGTCGGGAGTCGACCACGAACGGCACGGGGAGCCTGCCGAGCATCTCCAACTGACGGCAAGACCTGCTCTCTGTGGCGGGGAGCGGTGTGGGCACTCACAGATAGGCCTCGGGTGGTCGCCGGTTACCCCGGCAGTCCGGTCGTGTCGGTGGTCGTGCCGTGACAGACTGTCGGCGCTACTCGGCCGTTCGCCGGACGAGCGCGGCCACGTCGTCCCAGAACCCCGGTTCGTACTTTCTCGCCGTGTCGATTGTCGGGCGTGCGTTCGTCTCGTTGACGACGGTACGCTCGTCTGTCACCAGCAGGTCGACCCCCAGCCACGGGATCCCGAGCGCGGCGGCGGCCGACTCGGCCAGGTCGCGCAGTTCCGTCGGTAGGTCGACAGGTCGCGCCGTCGCACCGCGGTGGACGTTGTGCTTCCAGGGAGCCGTCGGCACCCGCTCACCCGGACCCGACGCCGCGTCGGTCGCGTCGTCGGGGTCGGGGAGTCGTCGTTCCACCGCACCGGCGTAGCTCCCGTCGACGACCATCACCCGGTAGTCGCGGGCGTCGTCGACGTACTCCTGGACGAGAAACGAGCGGTCACCTGTCGCGCGGTAGTCGTGGACGAGGTCGAGATAGTCACACACGCCCAGAAACGAGTCGCAGTCGGCGACCGCGGTGACACCGACACCGCGGGTAGCCGAGTTCGGCTTGACCACGACCGGCGGGTCGAACCGGTCGAACGTCTCCCGGAGTGTCGACTCGCCGACGGGGTCCGAGACGGCGACAGTCTCGGGTGTGGGTAGCCCGGCCGCCGAGAGGCGGGCGAGGGTCTCGGCCTTGTACCGGGACCGAAGCACCTGTTCGCGGTTGTTCACCCACGGCACGCCGAGGAGTGCGTCCGCGACACCACCCTCTGCCAGACGGGGCGGAAAGACGAACCCGGCGTCGAACTCACCGAGGTCACCAGCGGGTGAGAGGGTGCGCTCGGCCGTTGGAACGTGTGTCACCCTGATCGACCGCTCGGCGAGCGGGTCCTGCATCCGTTCGTAGGTCTCTGCCCGCGTCGTCACAGCCAACCGGAGCATACAGGTCGGTAGGCTGGCAGCAACAAAGCTTGTCCGTTTCCGCCCGGTTCGGCGTCGCCGGCGTGGACGACCCGGCGTAGCGGTTTTATCACTCGCAGCCATATCCGCCTGCAGTGAGTGACCGAACGGCCGCACTCGACGACGTTATCTTCGGGGTCGATGTCCAGAGTGGCGACGTCCGTGGTGACGCACCCTCCTACGCGCTGGTGGTGCTCGACGGCGAGACTGTCGAGCGTGACGTCGTCAGCTACCGGAAACTCCGGCGGCGCATCGAGAGTGAGACGCCGGCACTGGTGGCGACAGACAACACCTACGAGTTGGCCGAGGACAAGGCAGACCTCGTCCGGTTTCTCGACTGGCTCCCCGGCGGGACACGGCTGGTGCAGGTGACCGGCGGCCACCAGCCGGAGCCACTCTCGCGGGTGGCCTCGCGCCACGGGGTGCCGTACGGAAAGAAACCGATGAAGGAGGCGGCGGCCGCCGCCCGACTCGCCGCGGGGAACGTCGGCCAGGTGGTGACAGCGTTCACCGACACGACCGAGCTAAAGGTCTCCCGCGGCCGCTCGACGGGGGGTGGTGGTGGCTGGAGCGAGGACCGCTACACCCGCCGTATCCACGGCTCTGTCAGACGGCGCACGCGCGAGGTAGAGTCAACACTCGACGAGGCGGGGCTCGACTACGAGCGCGACGTGACAGAGAAGTACGGCGGCTTCGCAAACGCCGTCTTCACCATCGAGGGGCGTCCGTCGGAGATCCCGGTGTCGGCTGCCCGCTCCGGGGACGTCCGTGTGGAGATAGAGCGGGTCCGCCGGGACGGTATCGAGTTCGAACCGCTCGCAAAGCGCCGTGACCGGGTTGTCGTCGGTATCGACCCGGGAACAACAACCGCCGTGGCGCTGGTCGGACTCGACGGCGAGGTGCTCGATCTGCTCAGCACGCGGACCGCCGACACCGCGGCCGTTATCGAGTGGATAATCGAGCGGGGACGACCGATTCTCGTGGGTGCCGACGTGACACCGATGCCCGAGACCGTCGGGAAGATACGCCGGAGCTTCGACGCGGCCGCCTGGACACCGAGCAGGGACCTCCCGGTGGACGTAAAGAAACACCGCACCCGGGAGGTCGCCTACGACAACGACCACGAACGCGACGCGGTCGCCGCGGCACTCGGTGCCTACGACGCCCACGCCGACCAGTTCGAGCGCATCGCCGCGAAGGTGCCGCCCCGGCAGGACCTCGGGACGGTAGTCGAGCGTGTGGTCGCCGACGAGGAGTCCGTCGAGGCAGTGCTCACAGACCTGTCCGAGGATGTGGGTGACGGCGACGACGAGACCGAGCACGTCGAACACGAGCCCTCACAGGAGCAGCGGCGTATCAGGCAGCTAGAGGGACAGGTCGAGCGGCTACAAGACCACGTCGAACGACTGGAGACACAGCTCGACGAGCGCGACCAGGAGATCGAGGAGTACGAGACGAAGCTCTCGGAGACACGCCGCAAGGAGCGCCGCGAGGCGCGGGAGCGCCGGGAGGTGACCCGGCTAGAGCGGGAGAACGAGCGGCTGGAGCGAGAGCTCGAGGAGGAGCGCGAGCGCGTGAGCGGTCTCGAGCGGAAGCTCGAACGGCTCAAAGAGCTGTGGAAGCTCGACCACTCGGACTTTGCCGACATCTCGGAGAAGCGAGCGGGGCTGGTCCCGGTGAAGGTCGTCGAGCAGTTCACCACCGGTGCCATCGAGACGGCCCACGAGCGGTTCGGTCTCGCCGAGGACGACGTCATCCTGCTGCGGGACGCGAGCGGTGCCGGACGGTCGACGGCCAACCGCCTCGCGGAGGTCGGTCCCCGGCTGGTGTTGCGCAACGGACAGCTCTCCGAGATGGCCGACCGAGTGTTGTTCGACCACGACGTGCCGGTCGCGCCAGCGGAGCTCGTCACCGTCCAAGAGGTCGACGAGCTCGCGGTGGCCCGCGAGTCCGATGTCGAGGATGCAATCGAGGACTGGGAACAGCGTGCGAGCGAGCGCGAGCGCCAGCAGAGCGCGGAGATGGTCGACCGCCTCATCAGCGAACACCGCGCCGACCGCGCCGAGTAGTCAGGTCCCGGACTGGTGACCCCCCGTGACGCCGTACACGTCGACTGTCACGGGATGCCAACCGGCACAGACCGCGGCGTGTGACCGGGTGGACCACCCGCTCAGGACGAGCTCCGCTTTCGGTCCCGGAGCACACTGGCTCCCGGGAGGTACGCGGCGAGTTTTTTCACGTACCCGAACTTGAACAGCCCGAGCTGTGTGAGTACACCGAGCACGAACAGCCCCAGAAACAGGGGGTCACCGACGTCGAACAGGACATCCGCCGGCTCGAGCTCGTCCAGGTTGCCGAAATCCGAGCCGGTGACCTGCCGGGAGGTGAGTGCCGCCCCGATAAACGACGTGACGAACACCATTATCGTCCGCTTGAACACGGTGCCGAGAAACGCCGCGACAGCGCCGACAGCAACCGCGACACCGGCCACCAGCAGGAGCTCGGGGTCGTCGAGCAGTGTCTCCGCGCCCACCGCACCGACGTAGGTTCCAACGGCGAACGCGAGCGCACCGATGGCGAGTGAGAGCAACAGGTACGTAACCGCCACACCGAGCACAGCGCCGCCGAGCGCCCCGGCGGCGACCTGTGGGAGCTCCGTGAACCCGAGCTGTGGGGCGAGCAGGTAACCGCCGCCGCCCCCGACGATCGCGCCGAGCAGCGCGATGCCGTACACCGAGAGCACCGCACCGGTGAACAGAACGACCAGACCCGCGGCGACGAGACCGGCACTGACAGGAGTGACCATGCGCGACTCTCGCCCACAGGCAGGAAAAAGCTTTGTGTCCGGCGGCGAGTCGAGCACAGACAACCCATTATCGGTCAGTTCGGGACTGGCCGGTCGACCCAGGAGGCCGGATACCGTCGGTCGACCGAGGGGGTTCACGGGCCGCCCGTGTGCTGTCGGTGGTCTGGGTGAGCGGGTGTCGACCGCCTCTCTGACCGCCTGGAATTAAGTTCCGCCTGGCCCAACGTGGACCTATGCCAGAAGACGATATCGGGCTTGAGGCGAGACTCGACGAGCAGGAGAGCTTCGAGCCGCCGGCGGCGTTTGTCGAGCAGGCGAACGTCTCCGAGGAGATTCACGAGGCGTTCGAGCAGAACTGGCCGGCCGAGTGGGAGCGCGCGGCGAACCTGCTAAGCTGGAACAGCGAGTGGGACCAGGTGCTCGACGACGACAACGAGCCGTTCTACGAGTGGTTCGTCGGTGGCGAGTTGAACGCGTCACACAACTGTCTGGACCGGCATCTCGACGACCGCGGCGACGAGGTGGCGATCGAGTGGATCGGCGAGGACGACGACCGCCGCAGCTACACCTACAGCGAACTCCACGAGGAGGTAAACGCCGTTGCCGCTGCCCTGCGCGAACTGGGCGTCGAGGCCGACGACGTCGTCACGCTGTATCTGCCGATGATACCGGAGCTGCCGGTCGCGATGCTGGCGTGTGCCCGTCTCGGTGCCCCTCACTCGGTGGTGTTTGCGGGGTTCTCGGCAAACGCTCTCGCCGAGCGGATGGACGCGGCCGACTCCGGGACGCTGGTTACCTGTGACGGCTACTACCGGCGCGGTGACCCGCTCGACCACCTGCAGAAGGCCCGAGAGGGGCTGGCGTCGGTCGACGGTGACGTGACGACGGTCGTTGTCGACCGACTCGGCGAGGACGCACCGAGCGAGGTGGGTGCAGAGCACGTGTTCGGCGACCTCCGGGACAGACACGCCGGGGCGACTGTCGAACCCGTGAGCCGCGACGCCGAGGACATGTTGTTTCTCATGTACACCTCCGGGACGACCGGCAAGCCAAAGGGGGTGAAACACACCACCGGGGGGTATCTCTCCTACGTGGCCTGGACGAGCCACGCCGTGCTCGATATCAAGCCCGAGGACACCTACTGGTGTGCGGCCGACATCGGCTGGATAACCGGCCACTCCTACATCGTCTACGGCCCGCTGGCGCTCGGGACGACCACAGTGATGTACGAGGGGACGCCGGACTACCCACACAAGGGGCGGCTGTGGGAGCTCGTCGAGGAGTACGGCGTCACACAGCTGTACACCGCGCCGACTGCCATCCGCTCGTTCATGAAGTGGGGGGCGGAGTACCCCGCCGAGTACGACCGCTCCTCGCTGCGTCTGCTCGGGACGGTCGGCGAGCCTATCAACCCACGCGCCTGGAAGTGGTACTACAAACACATCGGCGACGAGTCCTGTCCGGTCGTGGATACCTGGTGGCAGACAGAGACCGGCGGGATGATGATAACGACACTGCCCGGTGTCGACAGGATGAAACCTGGGTCGGCCGGACCGCCGCTGCCAGGGGTGAGTGCCGATGTCGTCGATAGCCGTGGTCACCCAGTCGAGGCCGGTCAGGCCGGCCACCTCGTCGTTAACAGACCCTGGCCGGGGATGCTCCGCACGTTGTACCAGAACGACGAGCGGTTTCTCGACGAGTACTGGCAGACCTACTCGAACCCCGACCGTGACGAGTGGGTCTACTTTCCCGAGGACGGCGCCAAACTCGACGACGACGGCTACCTCACGATTCTCGGTCGTGTCGACGACGTCATCAACGTCTCGGGTCACCGCATCGGAACGATGGAGGTCGAATCGGCGATTGTGGGCGTCGAAGGGGTCGCCGAGGCGGCGGTCGTCGGGGGCGAACACGACATAACGGGTGAGGCAGTCTACGCCTACGTCATCACCGCGGACGGACAGCCCGAGACCGAGTCGTTTCGCGAGGCGATTGTCGAGGCCGTCGAGACGGACATCGGGCCGTTCGCCAGGCCGTCGGCCGTCGTGTTCACGCCGGAGCTACCAAAGACCCGTTCGGGCAAGATAATGCGCAGACTGCTCGAGGACATCGCAAACGGGGACGAACTCGGCAACACCAGCACGCTCCGGAACCCGGATGTCGTCCACGACATCGAGACGGCAGTCGGCGAGGAGTGAGAGGAGGGCCCGGCCGTCTCCGTGGTCAGAGCCGTCGTGCGGCGTCGCGCTCGACCAGAAGCTCGGCGTTTGTCTCGGGCAGGGTCACGACGTCGCCGGCCGCGAGGTCGTAGTCGCGGTCGTCGAACCCGACGAAGGTGTCGATGTCCTCGGTGACTAACACCCGCTCGCGCTCGATCCGCCCGGTGGAGCCCTGCCGGGTCCCGACCCCGTCCGTGCCGTTACTCCGGGTGGACGACACACCGGCCCCGTCCGACCGGGTGGACGACACGCCGGCCCCGTCCGACCGGGTGGACGACACGCCGGCCCCGTCCGACCGAGCGGGTGCGCCCGTGGACTCCCCGGCCGCCTGTGTTCTGGAGGGAGCCGGCTCCGACCCGACCTCGAGGGGTGTCCCGTCTGTCGGCCCCGGCGACCCGCCACCGGCCGGCGGGGTACTCTCCCCGCTCGCCGGCCCGGTTCGTGTCTTGTCAACGGGCTCGGCCTGTGTACCGTCTGCTCGCCTGTCTCCGGGGGACACCGCACCGTCGCCGCTCGACCCGGTTCGCGGGTCGCCGGCTCCGCCCGCGTTGTCGGGGCTGTCATCGTCCCGGTCGGAGCGGTCAGGTTGGACAGTTTCCTCGCCGGCATCGGCTGACCGGCTGTCGGGTGTCGACCCGTTCTCGAGGGCACTCGGTGCTCCGGTATCGTTCTGTTCGGTCTGTGATGTCGGTTCCGAACCGCTACCCGTACCCGCGTCGACCCCGTCACCCATCACGTCGGCGGCGGAGACACCGCCGGTCGGGTCGACCGTCTCGTCGTGTTCTACACCCCCACGGTCCGGGCTCGCTCCGTCGACAACCTCAAGCACGTGCTCGCGGTGGCGCTCGATGTCACCGACGAGTGCCGCAAACAGCTCCCGTTCCTCGGTTGTCAGCCCCTCCACCTCGGTGGAGAGGTCCGCGGCCTCGAGCGAGGCGGCTTTTACAACCTTGCCGATGCGGCGCTCGTGGATGTCCTCGACGAGCTGGCGGGCGGCGTCGAGCTCGTCTTTGAGTCGCATTGCCTCCGGCGCGTACGGGTCGTCGTTGCGCTCGGCCACGCGGTCCCGTTCTGCGCGCAGTTGCTCGACGAACTCCCCGACGTCCGCGTAAAACGACTCGCGCAGTTGCTGTGGCTTGTCGGTCTGTCGCTCGCGGTCGCGCGCCGATTGGAGTTCGTCCAGATTCACTGTTATCCCCGTGCCTGCTGTTACTCTCTGCCCTTCTCGGCACGGCCCCGTGTCATGAGGAACACACCGAGATACTCCGGAACAGAATGCTCTCGCTCCGTGAGTGTAAAACTATCGCCACCGAGTGTGAGCTCGCCGCCGTCAGTCACCTCGACGACAATATCGTGCCGGCAGAACGTCTCCGGAACGGCGTCGACCAGGGGGTCGAACCCGTCGAGGTCGGACCGTGGGATCGGCCGGACGACCAGCCCGCTGCCGCCGTGGATACTTCCCGGGAGACGTATGAGGCGGTTGGTGTCCGTCGAAACCGGTTCGTCGATAGGGGCGTTCGCGTCGGCGACGACGGCGGGCGTGACCTGTTTGGCGAGGTTCTCGAACACGTTGTGCGCCGAGAGGTTTCCACGCTCTATCTCCACGAACCGGTTGTTGGCAAACCGGTAGGCGGTCTCTGCCTTTTTTTCGCCGACGTCGTCGAACGCTCGGAGACGGGCGAGTGCCGGCTCCTCGTCCATCTCGCGCACCTGGTCCATGAGCGCGTACAGTCGGTCGTGGATGCGGCTCCCCCAACCGCCCGCCGTCGGGAGGTACCGGTTGGTCGCCGGGCTCGTTCGCCCCATCTCGCCGCCGACAGTCTCCTCGCGCAGCAGGTCGTCGAACTCGAGGCCGATACCGCGAACGTAGTCTACGATCTCACGCCGGCCGTCCCGGTCTAGCTGCTGAACCCCGTCGTCACGAACGTGGACGTGGTAGCCGCGGCTCCCGGAGAACACGAGCGACAGCTCCTCGAACCCGAAGTCGTTCTCCAGAAAGTCGAGCAGTCGCCGGAGCGCGTCCTTGCAGGCGGCGAGCATCGTCGCGTAACTGTCGTCCGGTGACGTCGACGGGAGGTGGTCTGCGTCGAGATCGAAGATCAGATCCGAACACTGCCAGTCCTTTTCAGCCATCGTTGTGGCGCTCGGGTCGTCGTACCGGCCGGCAGAGAAGTAGACGTGTCGCGGTCGCTCGCGGGCCAGAAACGCCGAGAGGTCCCCCAGATCGAGCAGGGCGTTGTGCCGAACGTATGTCTCCCCCGGCCCGGCCGTCCACGGAACGTACCCCCACTCGCGGTCGTCGGCATCGGGCGGCCCGTCCAGGTCGACCCGGCGGTAGTGGTCGCCGAACCGACCCCGCAGGTACGCGAGTGTCCGTTCGTTCACGAGACGCCACTATCTCAGCCCGAGCAATAGGGGTTCTGATTCGGACACCCGGTGTGACCGAAACCGCTAATCCTCGGGGCCGAAAGTATCTGCTATGGCCGAGGAAAACGAGCCGACCGTCGAACTCGGCACGGGCCGACCGGTCGAGGGGGCACCGCTCGCCCGTGTCTCCGCCCGTCTCATGTGGGGTATCGAACGGAGCGTCGTTCGCGAGCGCGAGGGCGACACCCGCATCAGGACCCCCGAGGGCCCCCGGAGACTCGGTGCCGTACTCGACGAGGTCGAGGAGCCGTACTTCGCCACCAGACGGGAGTTCGAGAGCGCCGTTCGAGGGGTCGTCGGCACCGGTCCCGTACCGACCACCGACGACCGCCCGGACGGGGATAGAACAGACGACGGGTGAGACCGAGGAGGTCCCGCTTCCGGCCGCGGAGTACACCGGGACGTGTGGCGACTGTGCGGTCCGCATCGGCCACGAGCGGGTGGTCGATGTCGCGGATATCTTCGAGGACGACGCACTCTCCTCTGTTCTCGGCGGGAACAACATCGTCGCCTCGGGGGCGTCCCGGGCGGCCCTCGACGACGTCGGCGGGAAAGTGGCTGTCGAACTCCGGATTGGTGTCGGCCGGGCCGAGACAGCCGCGGGGATGGAGGCGAAACACGCACTCGAACACTGCCGCGGAGAAAACACCGTTGCCCACCTCAGTTTCTGAAACCGTGCAGGTAGGTTTTTTTGCCCCCCTGTCAAACGATAACACGTGAGTACAACTGCGAACGTGACGACCAGGGAGGTGAGAGACGGGGGGTGGGTCGGTCGGCTCGCCGTCACGAACGAGTGTGAACCACCGAGGCTGGCGGCCGAGCGGGAGGTGCTGACCGCACGGGTCTACCCCACGGGTGAGTCGGCGGCCGATGGCACCCGCCGTGGGTCGGCCGCGGCGATGGCTCCGGCTGTCGACACGGCCTGTGGTACCGATGCTGCCACGCCCGGGACACAGGGTATCTGTGAGGGGCGCGGGACGCTCGCGGGTGGTCCGGACCCCGCCGACGGTCAACTCGTCTGTCCGGAGTGTCGGGACCTGTGAGTGACACAGCCGTCACCGTCGCGCCCGCCGACACAGAGCTGGTCGACCGTCTCGCCGATATGTGGGTGGCACTGGCACGGGACCAGCGCGGGTACGGCTCACACCTCCGGGCCGACCCGAACCGGACGCACGTCCGCGAACTACTCGCCCGTTACACCGCGAGCGAGGGCCTCCTGATCGCCACGACAGACAACGGCGGGACCGGGACACCAGTCGGGTTCGTCATGTTCCGAGTCCGGTCGGGGCAGTACGAGGTCGACACCACCCGTGGGCTGGTCGAGAACCTCTACGTCGGTCAGGGACACCGCAACGACGGTGTTGGGTCTGCCCTGCTGGAGGCGGCCGAGCGGCACCTGCGTGAGCGGGGTGTCGACGTGGTCTCACTGGAGGTGATGGCCCCCAACGAGGCCGCCCGTCGGTTCTACCGTCGCCACGGCTACGAGCCACACCGTGTCGAACTGGAGAAGTCTGTCGACGACAGGTCGGAGACAGAGCCCTGACCGCGGCGTCGAACCGCTTTTGCCGTCACCGCACCCACAGTGAGTATGACCGAGCAACCGATTCTCGACAACCACCTCCACCTGGACCCGGTCAACGGGCGCGGTGAGGCTGTGGCGGAGGAGTTCGCCGCCGCCGGTGGGACCCACCTGCTCGTGCTCAACAAACCATCTTGGAGTCTGGTAGAGGCCGTCGGCGACCCCGCCGCGTTTCGTCGGACCTTCGAACTCACCTGCGAGGTGACAGCCGCGGCGAACGACCACCTGCCCGGCCGAGCCTGGCCCGTGCTGGGTGTCCACCCCGGGCTCGTCTCACGGCTCGTCGACGATGGCTACACCGCCGACGAGGCCGGCGAACTCATGCGGGCGGGGCTCGACGTCGCCGCGGAGTTCGTTGCCGAGGGGCCGGCGCTCGCACTCAAGTCCGGACGACCACACTACGAGGTGTCCGAGGCCGTCTGGGAGGCCTCCAACGACGTCATGCGTCACGCGTTCGAACTGGGCGGTGAACTCGGCTGTGCCGTACAGCTCCACACCGAGAGCGGTGAGCAGTTCGACCGGTTAGCAGACTGGGCCGAGGCCCGCGGGCTCCCCCGTGAGCGGGTCGTCAAACACTACGCCCCCGGGCCGGTGAGCGGCCCGACCCCGAGTGTCATCTCGAACCGGGACGGGCTCCGGGCGGCCGCCGAGGCCGACGACCCGTTTCTGATGGAAACCGACTGTCTCGACGACCCCGACCGGCCGGGAGCGGTCCTCGGACCGAAGACAGTTCCGAGCCGGGTGCGGTGGCTCCGCGAGGAGGGGTACGACGGGGCCATGCGGACCGCCCACGTCGAGACACCTGCCCGCGTCTACGGGATAGACACGGAGGCCACCCTCGCGGCCGGCACGACCTGAGCGTGGTGGCACCCGCAACCGACACGGTCCGGGCAGGACAGCCCCGTCGCCGTCACCCGAGGAGGCTGTCCCCGTCGGGAGTGTTTTGACCCCGGACAGCCGCGGGCCGGCGGGGTCGGTCCGGCTCTGGTGTCGCTTCTCTAGATGTATACCCCCGTACGTGTTACGAGCTATTGCATATTAGATATCATTTCTTTATGTACAGAAACCCTCGCATAGCATGACGGTCGACATCGGCCGTTCGTCCCGGACGGACGGGACGCTGTCAGAGGCACGGGCACCCGTCGGGGCAGGCTCATACCGTCCCGCGGGGGTCAGTTCGCGGCTGCGGTCCCCCAAAAGACGGCCGCGGACACCGGTTCGGTCCACACACGAGTTGTCTTTCTCCTGGAGTACGGACATATCATCAGAACGTGAGACGGCCGTGGGGGTGTCAGGTCACGAGCGGAACCGGTAAGTCTTACAGGATACGACACGGTGTATGGTCGCACTCGAATCCACGGAACAGCTCGACCGGGGCGACAGGGCACCGCCGTTCGAACTCCAGGGGACTGACGGCAGGACCTACACGCGCTCCGACTTTGCGGACTACGACGGACTGCTCGTCGTGTTCACCTGCAATCACTGCCCCTACGCAAAGGCGAAGTTCGAGGAGTTGAACCGTCTCGCCGCCGAGTTCGACGAGGTGGCGGTGGTGGGGGTCAACCCGAACGACCCGGGGGCGTACCCCGAGGACGACTTCGAGACGATGCAAGAGCGCGTCGCCGACGGGACCATCGCGTACGACGCGTACCTGCACGACGAGGCACAGACGGTCGCCGCGGCCTACGGGGCGACCTGCACACCGGACCCGTTCCTGTTCGAGAACACCGCACGGGCGGAGCCCTCCCTCCAGACAGCAGACGAGGGGTTTCACCTCGTCTACCACGGCCGACTCGACGACGCGCTCAGCCCCGGGGAGACACCGGAGAGTCGCGAGATGGCGAGCCACATCGAGAGTATGCTCGCCGGTGAGTTGGTCCCCGAGGCGTTTCGTCCCTCGCGTGGCTGCTCGATAAAGTGGCGCGACGGCAACGAGCCAGACTACCTGGAGTGACAGCCTCACACGGCTCGCGGAGTCTCCCCGAGAATACCGCTGTGGGGCTGGCGGCTCCCGAGGTCACCGGTCCCGGACACTCAGACCAACTGTGGGGGGTCTCCGTCGTACGCGTCCAACTCGCGGTAGAAGTTCAACAGGCCGTAGCGGAGCTTCTCCGGGTCGATATCGACCATCTCGGCGCGTTCCTCCGCCGGAAAGGCACCGCGAACGGCGTACTCGGGCATCTCGATGGTCGCCCGCTCCGTGTAGCGGGCGTCCAACAGGATGCGTGCGCCAAAGTCCTCGGGCGAACGGACGACCCGACCGAGCGCCTGCCGGGTCTTGCGCACTGTCGGGATCTCGACCGCGTACCGCCAGCCCGCGTCCTCTTGGCTGGTCTCGCCGTCGCCGAACGCGGCCTCGTAGGCGTCCTGGACGGCGTTCGTCCGGTCGTCGAGGTGCGGGTAGGGCACACCGACGACCACGACCGTCCGGGCGTCGTCACCGTCGTAGCTGACACCCTCACCGAGGGTTCCCCACAGCGAGGTGAACAGCACACCGTTTTCGTCGTCGGTGAACGACTCGCGCAGTTCCCGGGCGGACGTACCCGCCTCGTCGAGGTACCGCGTACCGGCAGTGACCCGCTCGTGGTACCGTGCCGCCTCACTGTAGCTCGGAAAGAAGGCGAGCGTGTTCCCCGGGGTGGACCGGACCACGTCTTCGAGTGTCTGCGTGATACTCTGTTGGACCTGGCGGTCGTCACGTTTGCTGGCAAAAAGTGCCGGCCCGTCGACGGCGTACGTTCGTCGGCGGTCTTTCGGAAACTGGGGTCCGTACGTCATCGTCTCGGGGTCGTCGAGACCGAGCACGTCCTCGGTAACAGCGAACGGCCGTAGGGTCGCACTCATCAGCACGCTCGCGTGGAGTTCGTCGAACAGTGACGCCGTCACCCGGGAGGGGATACAGGTGTACAGCTCCGCCCGTCCGTACACGTCACCGGTATCGGGGTGTCGGTCGGCGGTGTGGGCCCCGTCGGCGACGAGTTTACCATCGGCTCTGCCGTCGTCGGTGTCGCCGCGCTGTTCGCGGCGGACACTCACCACCGGGTAGGTACCCCCGTCGGCGCTCTCGGTCAGCCAGTCGGCGACAAACTCGGCGGCACTCAGCGTCGGGCACTCCCGGCGGGTGCTCGTCTCGCCGCGCTTGTACGCCCGCTCGTACCGGCTGTCGAGCTCCCGGCCCAGTTCGACAGCCTGCTCCAGTTCTGTCTCGTACCCAGGCCCGGTGTAGGCCCGCAGAAAGGCGAGCGTCAGCGCGTCCCGGCGGTCGTTGTTGTCGATACCGAGATCCGTCCAGTTCTCGTCGACGGTCGCGCGCTCTCCGGGACCGAGGGTCGTCTCGTAGGCCTGCTGGAGCGCCCCGTGGAACGTTTCGAGAACGTTGAACGCACTCTCCGCCCGGGCGTCGTCGACGCCGTCGAGTTCGTCGAGCGCACGGGCGAAGGTCGGCTCTGCCAGTGTCCGCCGGGCGTGGTCCCGGGCCGCCGACTCGATGTTGTGTGCCTCGTCGAACACCGCAATCACGTCCTCGGGGTCCCGGCCGAGCCAACGAAAGAACTGCTCGCGGATGACCGGGTCTAGCAGGTGGTGGTAGTTACACACCACCAGGTCGACCCCCTCGACGCCCTCCTTCAGCAGCTCGTACCCACAGAACCCGCGCTCGCCGGCGTACTCGTATATCTCCTCCGGGGTGCGAACGTCGGCGTAGAGCCACTGAAAGAACCCCGACGTGTCGGCGGTCAGGTTGCGGTAATAGTACCCGCAGGTCGACTGCTCCTCCAGGTCGGTGACCTGCTCGGTCAGCTCTTCGATACCGTCCATCACGGTCGCACGGGCGTCTGCTGTCGCGGTATCGCCAGCCTCAGTCCCGTCGAGCAGTGCCGCCTGCTCGCTCTCGAGTTCGGCCAGTTCCTGCTCGGTGTCGACCAGTTCACGCGTCGTCTCGCGGAGAGCCTGACACTCCTCGTAACCGACGTCGATGTGACACATCGAGGACTTCCCCCGAAAGACGACCGCCCGTAGCTCCTCACTGTCGGCGATAGCACTCGCCTCGCGGCGGAACTGACGCATCTGCTGGTGGACGTTCGTCGTGATGACGACAGTCTTGTCCGTGTCACGGGCGTGCTCCAGTGCCGGGGCCAGGGCCGCCAGCGTCTTTCCGGTCCCGGTCGCTCCCTCGAAGAGGATGTCCGCCCCGTCGGTGAGCGCCGTCTCGATGCGGCGCATCGCCTCCTGCTGGTGGCTGTACGGTTCGTCGTAGGGAAAGTATCGCAGGTACGCCGCTCCGGACACGTTCGACGGTACGGCGCTCCGAGTAATAAACCACAGCCCCGGAGCGGACGTGGTTCGACGGTCCGAACCGAAACTGATTATCCGCTCCTGACTGACTAGTTAGTCAGTGAGCGGGACCGCGACGGACGACGACGAGATACTCGACGGTGTGTACCGTGCCCTGTGCAATCACGGGTACGCCGACCTGACGATGCAGGACATAGCCGACGAGTGCGAGAAGAGCACGTCACTGTTGCACTATCACTACGACACGAAAGACGACCTGCTGGTCGCGTTTCTCGACGGCATCATCACCGACTACGAGCAGCGGTTGGCCGGGGAGACCGAGCGGCCCCCGGAGCAACGGCTGGTGACGTTTCTCGCCCGGTTCGTGTTCGAACCGAGCGAGGGGCACCGGGAGTCGTTCCACCTCGCCCTGCTGGAGATGCGCTCACAGGGGCCGTTCGACGAACGCATCCGCGACCGACTCGAACGAAGTGACACCGTTCTGCGGGAGACAGCGGCGGAGATCCTACGCGACGGCGTCGAGACGGGGGTGTTCGACCCGGTCGACCCCGACCGGACCGCGGCACTGCTCGTCGCGGCGCTAGACGGAGCCCGGACCCGGCAGATAACCCTCGGTGACGGCCAACCCGACGGGAGCTACACCCGTGTGGTCGTCGAGGAACTGCTGGCACAGGTCGTCGACCCTCTGCTCGGGGCGGGGGTAGACCGGCCGACACTGGACACGGTGCTCGGAGATCTCGAGCGAGATGAGGAGCGTTCGTGACAGTCACCACCCCACCGCCCGACCGAGAGGTGGTGACCGACACCGACGCGGGCATAACCCGGAGCTGTCGTGACCTGGCTCGTACCGACCGCCTGGTGCCGGGCACGCCCGCCGCGTGGCGCGACCGGAGACCGACCGCCGATCTCGACCGACCCTGAGACATGTCCAGAAAGAAACTGTGGGCGCTGGTCCGTTGGCTGAGTGTCGTGTTGCGCACGGTGAGTAACCGCCTTCCGAACCCGGTTCGGGGTGGAATCCGGTGGATCGGGCTGGGGCTCGCTCGCCTGGGGCTGATCGACCGGGAGCGGGCACTGAAGACGACCGAGTTGGCCTGGCCGCGGGTCGTCACCGGTGTCGCACGTATGTCGAAAAACGCCGTCGACGTGGCGATGGTCGGGGTGGCCGTCGGCACCACGGCGCTCGCCGGTGTTGGGTTCGCGTCGCCGTTCTGGGGGCTGGCGTTCGTGGTCGGCGGCGGGGTCGCCGGCGGGACAATCGCGCTCGTCTCCCAGCGGTTCGGCGTCGACGCGCTCGACGAACTCGGGTTGGCGGTTCGTTCGAGTGTACTGCTCGTGGTCGTGGTGACGGTTCCGCTGTCGGCGGTTTTCTGGACTGTTCCGGAGGTGTTCATCTCGGCGTTAACAGACAGCGACCGGGCGCTCACCTACGGTAGTACCTACCTCCAGATTGTGGGGCTTGGTATCCCGTTTGCCGCGCTGAATCTCGTCGGGAGCCGTGTGCTCGTCGGGTCGGACGACGCCTTCACCGCGATGCAGCTCCGGGCCGGCGGTGCGGTCACCAACGTGGCGCTGAACGCCGTCTTCGTCTTTGTCCTCGGCTGGGGTGTCGCCGGTGCGGCCACGGGGACGGTGCTCTCGAACGTGGTGGTGACCGGGGCGTTCGCGCTCGGTCTCGTCCGTGGTCGGTTCCCGGGCGTCGGCGAGTTTCCGGTACAGATCTCGCCGACAGCCGCCTGGGCCGACCCCGACACCATCTCCGACCTGGTGTCGATCGGGCTGCCGGTCGGGCTCCGCCGCCTGGTCCGGGTCGTAGTCAACTTTCCGATGCTCGGTATCCTCGACATCTTCGGCGAGAACACCGTCGCCGCGTGGGTCATCGCCCGGCGTATCCTGGGCGTGATGAACACACCGGGCTGGGGGTTCGGGCTCGCCTCCTCGAGCCTGGTCGGCCAGCACCTCGGCCGCAACGAGGAGCGCGAGGCCGAGGCCTACGGCCGCGATATCGTCCGGTTCACGGTCGCAACCTACCTCGTCTCGGCGCTCCTCGTGGCGGTGTTCGCACAGCCACTGGTCGGGCTGTTCGCCGACAGCCCCTCCAGCCCAGTGATCCCTATCGCCGTCAATCTCGTGTACGCCGCCTGTGTCGCGGTCGTCTTCCAAGGGGTCACCAGCGCCGCGGCCGGCCCACTCAACGCCAGTGGCGATACTCGTGTCCCGTTTGTCAGCCAGTTTATCGGGATGTTCGGCGCGTCACTCCCGCTCGCGTATCTGGGCGCCCGCGGACTCACCCTGCCGGCCGTCTCCCTACCCGTCGGCGCGACACCGGCTATCGTCGTCCCCGAACTCGGTCTGTGGGGGCTGTACGCGGCCCTCGTGGCGGAGACCGTCGTGCCCGCCGTTATCAACTACTGGCGGTTCCACACCGGCAAGTGGAAACGGATCAGCGAGGCCTACCGCCCGGACGCCGCCGTGGCCGACGACTGAACACCACTCGGCGGCTGTGACCCGGACGGCGAACCCCGCGGAGCTGTTCTCGGCCGCCGGGAACAACGGGGGGAACGCAGTTGCTCGGCCGCCAGCACCCGGAGAATACCGAGACGGGTCTGGTTACCGAGCGTCTTGAACGCGCTGCTGTGGTCCTCGGGAGCCGGGCGAGCACCCCCCGTCAGTTCGGGTTCGTCCGGACTATCGGTTTCGCCGACGACCGCCGTCTGTCACCGGGCTCTCGCCACCGAGGGGTGACTCCACCGACTCCCCGGTTGTCGGTGTCTCCAGAAGCTCCGCCCGGCGGGTGATGGAGCTCTGGAAGCGGTCGTGGACCTCCTCTCGGAGCGCCCGTGCGACCTCCACGTCGATATCGAGTGCAACGGCCTCGCCGCCCCAGAACCCGCCGGAACTCGCGGTGTCGACTGCGAGCGTCGCCAGGTCACGGCGGCGCTGGAACACGCTCTGTGAGTCAGACACCGTCTGAACCCGGTAGTACGGGACGATCGTCGTTCGCCTGGTCCAGAACCCACGGCGCGTGACGATGTGTCTGTCGTCGTAGTGGTAGCCGAGTTGTGTCCACTTGAGATGTGCCGCGGGCGGCACGAGCACGAGAAGCACCGCGGCCAGGTACCAGTCGTCGAGTCGACCGGAGAGGGCGTGATAGCCGGCGGCGATTGCGACGATACCGGCGACGATCAGGCTGTAGCGGGCGAGATACCGCGTTCGAGCGCGTTTCGGCGGGCGCTGGAACTCGAACTCGTCGGTCCCCTCGATGGTCTTGCAGAGTTCGAACACCCGCTCGCGGGCAGCGATCGGGACCGCAGACTCGACGCTATCACTGCCCTGGCCCGGCGAGTAACCGGCCGTCTCGATGGCCAGGCTCGCGTAACCGGCCGCTCGCGCGAGAACGTTCTCTCGTACCATCAGGGTCTGAACCTTCGAGAGCGGGATGGTCCCGTTGTACCGCTGGAGCAGGCCACGCTCGTAACGCAGTTCCTCGTCGTGCCGGAGCAGGCGGAACCCGTAGTAGCGCAACACCGCCTGGACGCCGCTCAGCACCCACAGCAACACGAGAGCCCCAACCGCCACGGCCGGTCCCAGCAACAACAACAGCTGCATCCGTGGCTCGGGAAAGGCCGCCTGTGTCCGCTGTGCACCGGCGGAGCCGACCAGCGAGAACAACACGACGATAGCCCCGAAAAACCGGAAGTTCGCCGACGTAACCCCGAGGATACCGAGCTCCCGGTCGGACAGTTCGAACAGGATGTCGTCGGCCGCACCGGGGTCACGCTCGGTTCCCTCCTGTTTCCGGTCGCTGATGAGCTCCTGCAGGCGGGTGGCCTCACCCCGGCTGACGTATCTGAGCTGGGCCTCCGAGGCTCCGCCGCCGGCCGTCTCGATGCGCACCTCCGCGATACCGATCGCCCGCTGGACGACGTTCTGTGCGATGTCGACGTTCTGGATACGCTCGAACGGGATCTCCCGCTCGCGCCGCGAGAGCACGCCCGACTGGATGTCGAACGTGTCGCCGGTTATCTTGTAGGTGAACCGCCGGACGTACGCGAGTTCGTACGCCCCGACGGCCACGGCACCGAGCAGGACGAACACGAGTACGCCAGAGAGCCCCTGACTGTTGCCAAACAGGGACGACAGGACGATGACACCGACGATGCGCAGTCCGTTCTCGGCGACACGATATGGAACGGATCGTGAATCGAGCCGCATCAGGTCCGGGCCGAACTCGCCGTTCATAGCGCGTCGCCGCCCTCGGCCTCGATAGCGAGTCGCTTCACCCGGCCCTGAAGATCACTGGCTTCCTCGGGTTTGAGCCCGGGTACCGACACGTCGGCACCGCGGGAGCCGGCGGTGTAGACAACCAGCGTCGACAGCCCCAGCCACCGCTCTACTGGCCCCCTGCTCGTGTCGACGTGCTGGATACGGACGTACGGCAGGTGGGTCCGTCGGTGGACCAACACACCGCGCTCCAGATACAGCGAGTCCTCACGGACCTGATACACCCACCGGCGGTAGCGCAGCGTGACCCAGCCTGCACCGAGACCGAACAGCACGACCAGCGCCACCCCACCGAGTACGACCGGTGCACCGGCGGCACTAATCAACCCGGTGACGAACGCTGTCAGAACCCCGGCGACGATCGCGGTCCAGAGCCCCCACTGGTACTGGACCGAGGGGTCGAGGTCCCGCCGGTCGGTGGTGTACTCCAGCAACACACCGGGGTCGATGCGACGCTCGCCGTCACTGATAGCCTGGAGGGCGCCGTCCACGCGACTGTCGAACGTGCTGTTCTGACTACCGCGTGCCGGCTGTCCACCGTCGGTCGTCCCACCGGCCACCGCGTCGTTTGTGTGTTCGGCGGGGTCTGTTCCCGTTTCGGTGGCGGTATCGACCGCCGGACCGGTTGGTTGGCCGGTTTCGTCCCCGGCCGACGGCCCACCCGGCTTTTCCATCTGCCGCTCCGAACCCGCGGTCTCCTCGGAGTCAGACGGGAGACTGTCGTCCGGCCCGACTCCCGTAGCGGAATCCCGGCTCTCGTCTCCGTCACTCATTATATCTTGTTGGGTCGGCAGTCTGTTAAGTGTCCGGTTGTCGCCCGACGGAGAACTACCCGTGGCCGTCCACACCGGCTATCAGTCGTCGGCGGCACTAACCGCGGGCCGGGAGACGTCGCGGTCACGTTCCTCGCCCTCGACGTCGTAGGGGTAGGCACCGGTGACACAGCCGAGACAGAGCTCGTCGCGGTCGCGGTCCAGCGCCCCGGTGAGGGCGTCGATAGAGAGGTACGCGAGGCTGTCGGCCCCGATGTCGGCCTCGATCTGTTCCGGGCTCCGGTCGGCCGCGATGAGCTCCTCGCGGCTCGCCATGTCGACACCGAAGTAACAGGGCGCGACAATCGGCGGCGACCCGATACGGAGGTGTATCTCGTCGGCCCCGGCCTCGTCCAGGAGAGAGACAAGCTGTGTGGACGTTGTTCCGCGAACGATCGAGTCGTCGATGAGTGTCACCGAGCGACCCTCGATTGTCGACTTGATCGGGTTGAGCTTGAGCCGCACCGCCTGCTCGCGCTCGTCCTGTGTCGGCATGATGAACGTCCGTCCGACGTAGCGGTTTTTCATCAGCCCCTCGGCGAACTCCGTGTCGGCACCGTCGTCTGTTGCCGCCTCCGCGTAGCCGGAGGCAAAGGCCCGCCCGGAGTCCGGAACCGGCAACACCACGTCCGTCTCGACCCCGGACTCCTCCCAGAGCCGTCGTCCCAGACTCCGGCGAACGTCGTACACCAGCCGGTCGTCGATAACCGAGTCCGGCCGGGCAAAGTAGACGTGCTCGAAAAAGCAGTGAGCGGTCTCCCCGGTGTCGATCAACTGGTAGCTGTCGTAACCCGAGCCGTCGGGGGCCAACACGACCAACTCACCCGGCCGGACGTCACGGATACGCTCGCCGCCGAGCACGTCGATCGCTGTCGACTCCGAGGCGATAACGTAGCCACCGTCGACTCTCCCCAGACAGAGCGGGCGGTTCCCCTGCGGGTCGCGGAGCCCCATCACGGTCTCGTCGTGCATGATCGTCAACGAGTACGAGCCGTGGAGTCGTTCCATCGTGGCCTTTACCGCCCGGACGAGGTCGGCCTCAAGCAGATTGCGCGCGAGGTCGTGGGCGATGACCTCCGTGTCACCGTTCGAGGTGAACGCGTGTCCCAGGCCGGCGAGTTCCTCGCGCACCGCGTCGGCGTTGACGAGGTTCCCGTTGTGTGAGAGACCGAGTGAGCCGCTCTTGAACGACACCGAGAACGGCTGTGCACAGCACTCGTTGACGCCGCCGGCCGTCGGGTACCTGACGTGACCGATCCCGTTCGAGCCGCGCAGCCCGGACAGCGACCGCTCGTCGAACGCATCACCCACTAGCCCCATTCCGACGTGGTCGTGCTGCTGGAACCCGTCGTGGGTGACGATACCCGCAGACTCCTGTCCGCGGTGCTGGAGGGCGTAGAGTGAGTAGTAGAGCGGGCGCGCGGCGTCCTCGTCTGGCAGTGAGAGACCGACGACACCGCACTTCTCGTGCATACTGTACTATTCGCCAGTCTTCGTCTCCCAGGCGTAGTCGCGCCGTTTGGCCGACTCGCCGAAGCCACACGACGAACAGACACCCTTTTTCACGTGATACGACTTCTCACCGCAGCGCCGGCATTTCACGTGTGTTGTCGTGTTCTTCGACCCCTGGCCGGTCGTGCCTGTGGTCATAGACGTATAGAGACGACGTTGTCACCGCGTATAACCGTTGTGTCTCTGTCCTCGTCGGTCTCCACGACGAGGTTCATGTGCTGGTCGTACCCCGCCAGACGGCCGTCGTACTGTGTGCCGTCCTTTAGTTCGACCGCGATCCGTTCGCCAACAGCGGCCTCCAGCACGTCCAGCGGTCGGCGTGTGTCGTCCATACCAGTTCTGGGTGGGCGCAGGTGATTAACGTTGCCGTCTCGGTGCTACCCCGTCCTGCCGTCGCGGGACCCCCGGTGGCGTGGCCCCGACGCCTCGGTAACGCCCTCGAGCTCCGTGTCGAGCAGTCGCCGACTCACCGGGTCGGAACCGACCGGCATACACTTACCCGGGAGTCACAAAACCGAGGTATGCGCATCGCCGACCGGATGCAGGTCGAGGGTGACAGAGAGCGGCTGACGGTCGTCCCGGAGAGTCTCGACGATCTGTGGCATCTCTCACACGTCGTCGAACCGGACGACCGGGTGGCCGGTGACACGACACGGCGTATCCAGCGCAACGACGACCAACTGCGTGACAGCGGCGGCGAGCGCGAGCACCTCTGGGTGGAACTCGGGGTCGAGAGCGTCGAGTTCGCCCGCTTCGCCAACCGGCTCCGGGTCGGCGGCGTCATCGAGGCGTGTTCGCGCGAGGACCAACTCGGCCAGCACCACACGATAAACGTCGAGCAACACACCGAACTCGAGATCGAGAAACACTGGAAACCCGACCAGTACGACCGTCTGGCGGCGGCTGTCGAGGCGACAGAGAACCCCGACGTGGCTGTTGCCACAGTCGAGGAGGGGCAGGCGTACGTCCACACTGTCGCACAGTACGGCACCGAGGAGCGTGCTGCGATCAGCGGGCCGACCGGGAAGGGTGAGTACGCACGCCCCCGGACGCAGCTGTTCGAGGAGCTCGCGGCGGTGCTCTCTCGGCTCGACGTGGACGCCATCGTGCTCGCCGGCCCGGGGTTCACGAAGACCGACGCACTCGGGTACATCGAGTCCGAGGGGCCCGATGTCGACGCCAGTATCACGACCGTCGACACGAGCGGTGTCGGCGACCGCGGGGTCCACGAGGTGCTCAAGCGGGGTGCCGTCGAGGAGATCCAGCGCCAGACACGTATCGCCGAGGAGTCGGCGCTGATCGACGAGTTGACCGACCGCATCGCCGAGGGGGCGAAGGTCGCCTACGGGCCCGAGCAGGTCGCACGGGCCGCCGAGTACGGCGCCGTCGAGCAGTTGCTCGTGCTCGACGGGCGACTCCGGGCCGAGCGCTCCGGTGACGGTGACTGGAACGTCGACGCCGACAGCATCATCGAGACGACAGAGCAGAAAGGCGGCGAGGTGACCGTGTTCTCCGGCGAGTTCGACCCCGGTCGCCAGCTCGCCAACCTCGGGGGTATCGCGGCCCTGCTGCGCTACCGCCTCGAGTGACGGTCACCCCTCGCTGGTCTGTGGCCGTGTGAGAGCAGACACACCCGGTTCTGGGTCCCGAGGCGGGTCGAACAGTCCGACAGGCGGGGAACCGCCAGGCGACGACCACTCGGTCTGCCGCCGGGTCACAACGCATTTAACCGTACACGACATCTACGACCGAGTGATGACACGCTCCGCATTAGTCGGAAACGTCACGGCGATGCTCGAAGACGCAGGGTTCGTCGTGAGCGACCGCTGTGCGGTTCGGCCGAAGAGTTTCGACATCGCGGCCCGCCGGGGGGAGGATATCCTGCTGGTGAAGATACTGAGCAACATCGACGCGTTCGACGCACGAACGGGGGCAGAGATGCGGCGACTGGGTGAGTACCTCGGTGCGACACCGCTGGTCGTCGGGCTGCGTACCCGCGATCAGGAGCTCGAACCCGAGGTGGTGTACTTTCGACACGGGGTTCCGGTGTTCTCGCCCGACACCGCGATGGACCTGTTCGTCGAGGGGGTGCCACCGCTCATCTACGCGGCACCGGGTGGGCTGTACGTCAACATCGACAGCGAGGTGCTGGTCGACATGCGCGAGGAGCGGGGCTGGTCGCTGGGTCAGCTCGCCACGGAGCTCGGTGTCTCCCGGCGCACCGTCTCGAAGTACGAGAACGGGATGGACGCGAGCGTCGAGGTGGCCGCACAGCTCGAGGAGCTGTTCGACGCGCCGCTGACCTCGCCCGTCGACCTCTTCGACGACGAGTCCGTTCGCGAGGCAGACGACCCGCCGGACGCACCGGAGCCCGACCCGTCGGACCAGTCCGTGGTGGCGGTGCTCACCCGCGTGGGCTACGAGGTACACCCCACGGACCGAGCCCCCTTCGAGACGGTCAGCGACGACGGCGAGGCCGAGCAGGTGTTGACCGGCCACTCGTCGTTTACAAAGACCGCCGAGAAGCGCGCCCGTATCATGTCCTCGGTCGGTCGCGTCACGGGCACCCGTGCCGTGTACGTCGTCGACGACGCCCCGCGGGAGGCTGTCGACGGGACTGCACTCATCGAACGAGAGGAGATGGACAGTCTCGAAGAGCGCGACGACCTCCGGGACCTCATCACCGACCGGACCGGCGAGAACCCCGCCTGAGATACCACAGGCTGGGGCAGTGATCGAAGGCTACAGGTCGGCGACGTCCTCGATGGCGTCGGTGAGTGCCCTGACACTCTCGACGGTGTGTTCCCCCATGTGACCGATTCGGAACGACTCCTCAGCGAGCGTGCCGTACCCGCTCGAAAACAGCATGTCGTACTCCTCGGAGACGGTTTCGACGGTCGCGGCCACGTCGATGTCCCGGGTGTTCTCGACACAGGTCACCGTCTGTGATTCGAACCCCGTCTCGGCAAACAGGCCGAACTGCTCTCGCGCCCAGTCACGGGTGTGCTCGGCCATCTCGTGGTGGCGACGGTCACGCTCGTGGTGGCCCTCTGCGAGCATGTGCTCCATCTGCTCGCGGTAGGCGAGCATGAGTGGGATCGCCGGTGTGGAGTGGGTCTGTCCCTTTCTGTCGTAGTAGTCGAGACAGCGCTGGAACCCGCCGTACCAGGACGCGCTGTCCGCCCCCAGTTCCCGCTCGTAGGCGGCGTCACTGACCGTACAGACCGCCAGCCCGGGTGGCATGGCAAACGCCTTCTGTGTCGAGGTGAAGATGGCGTCGATGTTGTGTGCCTCGGTGTCGACGTAGTCCCCGCCCAGACAGGAGATGGCGTCGACGACGAAACAGGTGTCCGGATACTCGCCAAGCAGGTCGCCGACCGCCTCGACGGGGTTGCGGACACCGGTCGAGGTCTCGTTCATCACCATCCCGACGGCGTCGTAGCCGTCGTCACTGGTTTCGAGTGCCGCCCGCACGTCCGCCGGGTCGACCGCCTTTCCCCACTCGTACTCGATGCGGTCGACCTGTTTGCCGAGGCGCTCGGCGACGTCTGCCTGACGCTCGCTGAACGCACCAGATGTCGGCACCAGCATCCGCTCCTCGACCAGGTTGAGCGTGGTCGCCTCCCAGAACTCCGTTCCCGAGGCGGTGAGTATGATAACGTCGTCGTCGGTGTCGAGAAACGACTTCGTGTTCTCGACGATCTCGGTGTAGAGGTCGGTCATCCGGTCCATCCGGTGCCCGAACATGGGCTGTGCCATCGCGTCGAGTACCTCCTCGCGAACCTCCGTCGGTCCCGGCAGGTACAGCGTCTTGTCCGCGTAGTCGCCGGTGTACGCCCGTTTCTGGGTCATCGGTTTACCCCGGTTTCGGTTGCCTGCCGGTATGGGCGTTTTGCTGTGACGGGGCACGGGCTGACCGCTCGGGTACCGTCACCAGAGCCGTACTCGCCGCGGTCGGCCGGCCGCGGTAACGGGATTCGGCAGCGTCGAGCGGGGCCGTCACAGAAACGACTCCCCGTGACGCGCTGCCCAGGGTTCCGGGTGGACTGTCGGACCGCGAGAGGACACGACGGGTTCCGTGGACGACAGACCCCGACAGAGGGAGTGACCGCCGGTACTCAGGTTCCCTCGAACTGGGGGTCCTCGTCGCTCTGGAGCTTGGTGACACCCTCGATAACGTCGTCGGTGCCGAGCAGGTGACCAAAGGCGAACGCCTCCACCTCGAGTCCGGCGTCGGTGTCGTCGCGGCCGGCGTGCATCGCTTTCTTCGTGAACGCCATGGCGAGTGGGGGCCCGTGAGCCAGGTCGTCGGCGAGTTCGACGGCCCGTTCACGAAACGCCCCGCTGTCGACAACCTCGCTGAGGAACCCGTAGTCGGCCATCGTCTCGGCGTCGTAGCGGTCGGCGGTGAAGATAATCTCCTTTGCCGGTCCCTCGCCGACGATGTGTTTGAGCCGTTGGGTTCCACCCCAACCGGGGAGCAGGCCGAGATTGAACTCCGGCTGGCCGAGTTCCGAGCGCTCGCTGGCGATACGCATGTCCGCACAGGCGGCGAGCTCCATCCCGCCGCCGAGACAGTAGCCGTCGATACCGGCCACCACCGGCATCGAGACGGTCTCGAGTTTCCCCCAGACCCGCTGACCCTCCCGCGAGAGCTCGATTGCGTTTATCGGGTCGGCCTGGCCGGCCATACTCATCGCGTCCGCACCGGCCGAGAACGCGCGGTCACCCGCCCCGGTCAGGAGGAGTGCACGGACGTCCTCGTCGGCCGCCAGCATGTCGATGGCCTCCTCGAGTTCGCCGATTAGTTCGAGGGTGACGGTGTTGAGCTGCTGTGGTCGGTCGAGCACGACCTCCCCGACCATCTCGGTAGGGTACTCGACACGGATGGTGTCGAACGCGACAGACTGCTCGTCGCTGTCACCGTCGGCGTGGAACCCGCCCCGGTCGGCGGCCTCGCGGAGCCCCGCCGACACCGCGTATCGGGCGTGGCCAGTCTCCTCGTGGCGTGACTCCAGGGTCTCGACGAGCGCCGGGAGACCCGCCTCGTCGGTCAGTTTGGCCGGTCCCTTTGGAAACGCCGCACCGAGTGTCACCGCCTCGTCGATGTCCGTCGGTGGGGCGACCCCCGCCTGGACTAGCTTGCCGGTCTCGTTTGCGAGCACCGCGAGCAGACGGCGCTCGATGTCCGCGCTGCTCCGGTCGGCCGGGACGTCCGCGCCACCGTTCTCGTAGTCGTAGAACCCGACGCCTGTTTTCTTGCCCAGGCGGTCGTCCTCGACGTACCGTTCGAGCAGTGGACACGGCTCGTACGCCCCGCCGAGCACCTCGTGCATGTACTCGAGTACGTGCAGGGTGACGTCGTTGCCGACCTGGTCGCCGAGTTCGAACGCCCCCATCGGCAGGCCCATCCCGTACTTCGTGGTCGAGTCCACTGCGTCGACAGACGCGGTGTCGGTCTCGACGAGCCAGCAGGCCTCGTTCATCAGCGGGACGAGGATACTGTTGACGATGAACCCGGGTTTGTCCTTTCGGACACGAACCGGTGTCTTGCCGAACGCCTCGGCGAGTCCCTCGATTGCGTCCATCGTCGTGTCGGCGGTGTGTTCACCGCGGATTACCTCCACCAGGTCCATCCGGACCGGCGGATTGAAAAAGTGCATCCCGCAGAACTGCTCCGGCCGGTCCGTCGCCTCCGAGAGGTCGGTGATAGAGAGACTAGAGGTGTTCGAGGCGAAGATGGCGTCGTCGGGGGCGACCGCCGAGAGTTCGTCGTACACCTCCCGTTTGATACCCATGTCCTCGACAATCGCCTCGACGACCACGTCGGCCTCACCGACGGCCTCGGCGAGGTCGACGACCGGCTGGACCCGCTCCAAGGCCTCCTCGGCGGCGGTCTCGCCGATGCGGTCCCTCTCGGCGAGTTTGCCCAGACTCCACTCGATCTGCTCGTACCCCTCCGTGACGAGGTCGTCGTCGATGTCACGGAGAACAACGTGGTAGCCGGCCAGCGCCGCCACCTCGGCGATGCCGTGACCCATCGTTCCGGCACCGAGAACGGTTATCTGCTCGATGTCGTCGGTGTCCATTGTTCCACCAGTAACTCCTGCTGTGCGAGGCTTCAAGCTGGCGGTCTGCCCGAACAGCGCGTCTCAGTCGGTGAAACAGTCACACAGACCGCTTCTGTGGGCGAGAGGAGAGTGGTGGCGGAGCCCTGACTCTGTGGGCGAGAGGAGAGTGGTGGCGACCGGGGCCCCGACGCCACGGCGGCGCTCAGTTCTCCAGGTCGTACAGCTGGCCGTACTTCTCGCGGGCGTAGTCGAGAAAGTAGTCGGCGGTCAGCCTCTCGCCGGTCGCGGACTCGACGAGCTCCGGCGTGGTGTACCGGCAGCCGTGCTGGTGGACGTTCTCGGTGAGCCACTCCGAGAGCGGGTCGAACGCGCCGTTCTCGATGTCGTCGTCGAGCGGGCCCAGGTCACGCTCCGCGGCCGCGAACAGCTGAGCGGCGAGCATCGAGCCAAGCGAGTAGGTGGGGAAGTACCCGAAGCTCGCACCGGCCCAGTGGGTGTCCTGCAGACAGCCCTCGGCGTCGTTCTCCGGGCGAACGCCCAGATACTCCTCCATCCGGTCGTTCCAGACTGCGGGCACCTCACTGACCGCCAGGTCACCGCGGATGAGGTCTCGTTCTATCTCCCACCGGAGAACGATGTGGAGGTGATAGGTCAACTCGTCGGCCTCGACCCGAATGAGATTGTCGTCGTACACGCGGTTTGCGGCCTCGTAGAGCGCGCGGGGCTCCGTCTCGACCCCGAGGTGGTCCTCGACGACCGGGGTGAACAGTCGCCAGAACGGCAGTGACCGGCCGACGTGGTTCTCCCACAGCCGGGACTGTGACTCGTGGATGGTCATGTCGCGGTCACTGCCAAGCGGCGTGCCGTACTCGCTGTCCGGGAGCCCGAGCGTGTAGCTGGCGTGGCCGAACTCGTGGATCGTCGAGCCGAGCGCGTCGAGCGGGTCGTCGGGTGAGAAGCGTGTGGTCACCCGGGCGTCGAACTGCGTGCCGACCGAGAACGGGTGTGCCGCCGTGTCCAGCCGACCCCGGTCCCAGTCGTACCCCAGCGTATCGAGCGCCTCCCGGACCAGCGACTCCTGGTCGTCCTGGTCGTAGGTTCCCGCGAGCGGGTTCGCGAGTTCGACGTCACTGTCACCGATATCGTCGATCAGCGGCGGTAGTTCCTCGCGGAGGCGTTCGAGTGTGGCCTCGATATCCGACAGCGGGATGTACGGCTCGTACTCCTCGACGAGCACCGCGTAGGGGTCACGGTCCGGGTCGATCGCTTCGGCGTACTCCCGGCGCAGGTCGACAATCTCGCGGAGTGTCTCCTCGAACTGGCCGAAGTCGGCGTCGGCCTTTGCCTGTTTCCAGACCGGGTGTGCGTTCGCGCTCGCCTCGGTGAGCCGTTCGACCAGGTCGTCCGGCACACGTGCTGCCCGTTCGTGACTGCGGCGCGTCTCCCGAACGATAGCCGCCCGCTCACCCTCGACAGCCCCCTCCAGGTCGTCGAGCATCGCCGCGAGGTCGTCGTCGGTCAGCATGTCGTGCTGGACAGCAGACAGCGCGGAGGCCTGCTTTGCGCGCGCCGGGGTCCCCCCTTCGGGCATCGTCACGCGCTGGTCCCAGCCGAGCATCATCGAAGCGCCGCTCAGATAGTGGTACTGCTTGACGTGGTCGAGAAACCGCTCGTACGTGTTGTCGACCTGCTGGCTCGACATACACCCCGATAACACCACCAGCACAATCAACCCACTGGTCCCGGTGTGAGCCACCGGTTTCTCTGAGTCGGCGGTGGGCGAGCCGTCTGTTCTGTCCGAGACACACCGGAAGGCACGCGGTGGTACCGGTCTGTGACACCGATGGCCGGCACGTGGTCGGTGTCGGGGGTGGCCGGGGAGAGACACCGTGTGGCCGCCGACCGGGTTTCGGGTGTCTGTCGGCCTGACAGCCGGCGAGCCGGCGCTGTCGGTGGTCGCCACAGCGGGGTGGTTAAGTCCACACCGTTCCGAGCAGTTGTATGCTCTCGTTTGTCGGCCTGGGGCTGTACGACGAGCGCTCGATCACGGTCCGGGGTCGTGACGAACTCCGGGCGGCCGACCGGGCGTTCGCGGAGCAGTACACGAGCCAACTCGCCGGTGCTAGTCTCGCCGAGCTCGAAGCAACACACGACACCGACATCCAGTCGCGCGACCGGGTCGGTGTCGAGCGGGAGCCGGAGCCGGTGCTCGCGGCCGCCAAAGGGGGTCGGGTCGCCTTTCTCGTCGGCGGTGACCCGATGGTCTCGACGACACACGTCGACCTGCGTCTGCGCGCACACGAGCGAGACATCGAGACACGGGTGGTTCACGGGACGACCGCACAGACCGCGGCGAGCTCTCTCACCGGGCTCCAGAACTACCGCTTTGGCAAGGCAACGACACTGCCGTTTCCCGACACTCACGGTGGCGTTCCAGAGAGTGTGCTCGACACCGTCGTGGCGAACCGGGAGCAGGGGTTACACACCCTGGTCTATCTCGACATCGACGCCGAACGAGAGCGGCTGATGACCGGCGACACGGCCGCTGGTCTCCTCGCCGACCACCTCGACGGGCCGGGGGTGGTGGTCGCACAGGCCGGGAGCCCGGACCCACTGGTGCGGGTCGACGAACTGTCGACACTGGCGACAGGGTCGTTTGGCCCGCCGTTGCACCTGCTGGTGGTGCCCGGTGACGTCCACCCGATGGAACGGGAGGCGCTCGTCGCGTTCGGTGGCGGATCACCGGCACTGTTCGGGTGAGCCGAGGCCGTGCTGTTAAGTTTCGACGGGTCTACCCTCGGAGCATGGACGTAACCGAGTACGGCGACTGGCTCCAGTCGACGCGCCGGGAACTGCACCGTCGGCCCGAACCGGCCTGGCGGGAGTACCACACGACAGCCCGTATCGTCGAGATGCTGCGCGAACTCGAGGTCGACGAGATACGGGTCGGACCGGAGATACTGGCCGACGGCGAGCGGGCTGGTGTCCCGGACGACGACGAACTGGACCTGTGGCTCGACCGTGCCCGCGGCTACGACGTCGACCCGGACCTGCTCGACCGGATGGCCGGCGGCTACACGGGAGCGCTGGCGACACTCGACCGGGGTGAAGGGCCGACGGTCGGTCTGCGCGTCGACATCGACGCCCTCCCCCGGACGGAGTCGACCGACGAGGACCACACCCCGGCGGCAGAGGGGTTTCGCTCCGAGCACGAGGGGCACATGCACGCCTGTGGTCACGACGCCCACGCGACACTCGGGCTGGGTGTGCTCCGGGCAGTCACCGACAGCGAGTTCGAGGGTACGCTGAAGCTGTTGTTCCAACCTGCCGAGGAGGTTATCGGGGGTGGCCGGCCGGTCGCACGGAGCGGTCACCTCGACGACATCGACGCCCTGCTGGCCGCACACGTCGGCCTCGACCACCCGACCGGCGAGGTGGTGGCGGGGATCGACGACTTTCTGGCGGTGTCACACTTCGAGGCGGAGTTCCACGGCGAACCCGCCCACGCCGGTGCCAGCCCGAACCAGGGGCGCAACGCCGTCCACGCGATGGCCACCGCGGTAGAGAACCTGTACGGCATCGCCCGCCACGAGGACGGCCCGACCCGGATAAACGCGGGCGATGTCGGCGGCGGTATCGCCCCCAACATCATCCCCGAGGAGGCGTACCTCCACGCCGAGGTGCGTGGCGGCACGACAGAGCTGATGAACTACACCCGCGAGCGGGCCCGGCAGGTTGTCGAGAGCGCCGCCGAGATGCACGACTGCACCGCGACCGTCGAGTCGGGGCCAGAGGCACCCAGCGCAACGTCCGACGAGCAGTTGGTCGACCTGGTCGCCGGTGTCGCCGGCGGGGCCGACCACGTCACCGACCTGGTGCGGCGCGACGGACTGGGCGGGAGCGAGGACGCCACGTTCCTGATGGACCGGGTGCAGAAAAACGGGGGGCTGGCCACGTACGTCGGAATCGGCACCGACCACCCGGGCGGCCACCACACCGCGACGTTCGACGTCGACGAGGAGTCGCTACTGGTCGGCGTCGAGGTGCTCGCCGGAGCGGTCCAGCGCCTGGCCGGGGCGGACTCGCCGCTGCGCGGGTGAGCCGTCGGCGGTCCCCCGAACGGCGGTCCGTCGTCGGGTGAATCCTGTTCTCTCCCCCGGCCGCTGGCCGAGCGAGGGGTCGAAAAGCCCTTATAAGTTGCTTGTGTATCAAGGGGTGTGACCGAATACACCGTCGAGTTCGTCGGGACGGGAGAGACGCTCACCGTCTCGGACAAGGACACTATCCTCCGGCGATGCATCGAGGAGGGGATCGCACAGGAGTTCTCCTGTCGGGTGGGGATGTGTCTAGCCTGTTCGGCCGAGATTGTCGAGGGAGCGGTGACCCAACCGGCGGCACACGGACTCACAGACGAGGAGCGGGAGAACTACGCGCTGACCTGCATGGCACGCCCGCAGTCGGACCTGGTACTGGACCGCGGCGAGTACCCCCCGAGCATCGACGACCCGGGTGTCGCCAGCGACGACGCGTCGGCGGCCGGCGACTGAGTCACCGTCGCGCGACGAACAGCGGCTCCGTTGGAAGCGGTTCACGGTCGACTGGCACCACCGGCGGGTCACCACCGAGTGTCGTGAACACGAGCGTCGCGGCTACCTCGCTGGCGAGTGAGACGGCCGGCCGGTGTAGCTCTGGCGGGAGGTTCAGCCCGTAGACCGCCCCGGCATCGGCGTACACCTCCGGGTCCGGCGCGGTGAGGTCGTCGACGACGAACTCGACAGTCGGCGGAACCGCACGAGGCTGGATATCGGTGGCGGTGACCGCCACACCGACCTCGGCGAGCGCGCGGGCGAGTGCCGGGTCGTGACCGATACCTACCTCGACCACGCGGTCGTACGCCGAGAGGCGGTCGACCAAGCCGTCCCGCGTCGAATCCAGCACGGAGGTTTTTAGTTGGCTTGGTCCAATAAAACTGTACATGGATGTCGATATTGTGCCGGTGGGTGACGTCGGTCCGGCGGTGAAGCGGGAGGCCTCGGCGGCCCTGCGTTCCGTCTACGACTGTGACGTGCAGGTTCACAGTCACCAGGTGATCCCCGATGGCTCCTACGACGAGTCCCGCGAGCAACACCGCGCCGAGGAGTTTATCGACCTCGCAAAGCGGGTCGGGGCCGGCGACAAGAACATCGCTATCACCCCGAAAGACCTGTTCTATCACCGCCGCAACTACGTGTTCGGACTCGCCTACCTGGGCGGCAGCGGGAGCGTCATCTCGACCTACCGGCTCCACACCTCCTCCGACGGCGGGTTCTCCCAGCGCACCGCCGAGGAGATCTTCTCCGACCGGGTCCGAAAGGAGGTCGTCCACGAGGTCGGACACACTGTCGGACTCGAACACTGTGACAACAAGTTCTGTGTGATGAACTTCTCCCCGACTGTCCGTGAGGTCGACCAGAAAAACGAGAGTCTCTGTGGCTCCTGCCAGCGGGATGTCCTCTGAGCCGTCGCCGTTTCTGTTCCTCTGGTCGCCACACCCGACCCGAGCGTTCGATTCGAGCCGGTGACACCGACACGGCATCCCCCCGTGATGGCCAGCCCGAACAGTTTGTTTTTAATATCTGGACACCTAACGTGTTAGCATTCAATGAGCGAGCCACGTCAGACCGAGCGAGCGACCGGCGAGAGCGAGGGCTTTCTCCAGACAGACGAGGCGGGGGTCGTGACCGCAGTCGGCGGGGACATCCCGGAGCTGTTCGGTGTCGAGCGCGGGGGTATCCTCGGCGAGCACGTCGATGCGGCGCTGGGTGACACGGCGGTGGCCCGGTATCGAACCGCCAGGGAACAACGCCGGGAACAGCAGTTCGACACCCACGGCGTAGACGGCCGGCGGCTCGCCGGGACTGTCTACCCGACCGACGGCGGCACAGCGGTCGTCCTCAGGGAGGTTGTCGGTGCCGACGACCGAGAGCTCGGGGCGAGCGAGCGCGCACTAGAGGCACTCCACGAGGTCACGACAGACAACGACCGGAGTGTCGACGAGAAGTTGGACCGGATACTCGAGGTCGGAGCAGAGCGTCTCGGGACGAGTCACGCCTTTCTCGCACACGTCGAGAACGGCACCCACGAGATTGTCACGGCGGTTACCCGGAACGGGGACAACCCGGAGGCGCTGTCTGCGGGAACAACGAGACCGCTGTCGGCGACGTACTGCCGGCACACCCTCGACAGCGACCGGCCGATGGCGGTTGCGGCGGCCGGGACCGAGCGCCCCGCGGACCCCGCATACGAGCGTGACGGGCTGGAGTGCTATCTCGGGACGACAGTCCAGGTCGCGGGAGGGGAGTACGGTACTGTCTGCTTTGTCGACTCACAGCCCCGGCAGGAGCCGTTCAGCAGGCGCGAGCGGACGTTCGTGGAACTGCTGACGAACTGGCTCCACTACCTCCTCGAACAACAGGCCTACCAGACCGAGTTGGAACAACAGCAGGCGTTCACCGAGAGCCTCATCGACAGTCTGCCGGACCCGCTGTACGCGTTCGGGGACGACGGGACGCTGGTGCGCTGGAACGAGCGGCTGGTCTCGGTCACCGGGTACGAGGAGGCGAGTCTCGAGGGGATGTCCCCGTGGGAGTTCGTCGCCGACGGTGACCGCGAGCGTATCGAAGCGGCTACGAACCGGGTGCGTGACGGCGAGTCACTCTCGGTCGAGGCGACACTGGAGACCGCAGACGGCGAGCAGATCCCCTACGAGTTCTCCGGTGCACCGCTGCGTGACCCAAGCGGCGCGGTCGACGGTGTGGTCGGTGTCGGCCGAGATATCAGCACACGCACCGAACACCAGCGCCGGCTCTCGGGGCTGCTGGAGACGACCCGGTCGTTCATGCAGGCAAAGGACCCCGAGCAGGTCGCCGAGATCGCGGTGAGCGCGGCCCGAGAGCTGCTCGGATTCGAGATGAGCGTGTTCCGGCTGTACGACCCCGAAACCGAGACACTCACCCCGGCGGCGATGAGCAGGCGAGCCCGCGAGTCACTCGGGGACCGACCGGTGTACGCGGTCGAGGAGGGGTTCCCCGGGGAGGTGTTCGCCACCGGCGAGCCGACCGTGGTCGACAGCCTGCGCGAGACCGACCGGGGACCCGACGACGTGGGCTCGGCGATGTACTACCCGGCGGGCGTTCGCGGGACGATGAGTATCTGTTCGACGGAGGAAGCGGCGTTCGACGAGGCCGACCAGCGCCTGCTCGCCCTGCTCGCGACCAGTGCGGCGGCCGCCTGCACCCGGGCGAAACGCGAGCGGACCGTCCGACTGGCACAGGAACGAACCGAACGGGTGCTCGACCGGGTCAACGGGCTCGTTCGCCGGACCGTCGAGGTGCTCGTCGAGGCGACGACTCGAGAGGAGCTCGAACGAGGTGTGGTCCGCGAACTCGCCGGGGTGGAGCCGTACGCGTTCGCCATGGTCTGTCGACCCGACGTCGCCAGCGAGCAGCTCTCGCCGACAGCGTGGGCGGGCGCGGCGGATCTACCGGCCGGTGACTGGTCGTTCCCGCTCGACGGGACCGACCCGCTCGGCAACAGCTACCGGGACGGGGAGCCGCAGTTGCTCACCACCGAGGGGCTGTCCGGGGAGGGAGCCTGGGACCGGCTCGCAGCCACTGTCGACGCGCTCGTCGCGGTGCCGCTCGTGTACAAGAACACGACCTACGGGGTGCTCGTTGTCTGTGCAGAAGACGCCGACGCGCTCGACGAGCGCGAGCGGGTGGTACTTGAGGCGCTCGGGCGGGCGAGCGCAAACGCCGTCAACGCCGTCGAGCGGGGTCGTATCCTCGACGCGACGAGGATTGTCGAACTCGAGTTCGCCGTTGCCGACCGCGACCTGCTTTTTACCCGGCTCTCGACCGACGGCGCACGCATCGAGTCCGCTGGAATCGACCGCCGGGGGAGTGGCGGTGCGGAGCTGTACCTCTCGGCGACGAACGTCGACCCCGATGCCGTTCTCGACCGGGTTCGTGACGACCCGGAGGTCGAGTCCGCGACCTGTATCGTCGCGCGCGACCGGGAGTGTCTACTCGAGGTGACCGTCGGGGAGTCACTGCTCGCGACACTCACCGAGTACGGCGCCGCCCTACAGGGAGTCGTCGCCGAGGACGGAACGACCCGGGTCACCGTGGAGCTGCCCTACGAGGCGGAGGCACGGGAGCTGTTCGACATCGTGGCCGAGCGGTACCCCGGAACGGAGCTGCTCGGCTACCACGAGCGCGAGCGGCCGGTCGAGACCCGGCAGAACTTCACCGCGGCTATCAGCGACCGGCTGACCGACCGCCAGGAGACCGCCCTCCGGACGGCGTATCTCGGCGGGTTCTTCGACTGGCCCCGCGGTGTCGACGGAAACGAACTCGCCGAGGCGATGGATATCTCCCGCCCCACCTACCACCAGCACCTCCGCGCCGCACAGAAGAAGGTGTTCGAGGAGCTGTTCGACTGATCGCGGAGAGGCGTGACCGCTCGCGGTAAACGGCGATGCTTGCCGGACCGTACCGCGGGCGGTGGGATATCCGCCGGTCTGCGGGTAGACCTGTTCCCGTGGGGCGACTCACCCCGTCGACTGCTCGAACGGGCACACGGGGAGCAGTGCCGACACGCCGTTGTGTTCTACCGGTGAACGGGCGCTGCGGACAGTGATTCACGTGAGCCGATACGTTAGGAAAAAGAGCAAGAACAGATAGCAAGCCTCAATCCGCCGAGGCCGATTGTACGTACAGATGGGAGTCGAGGTAGACACACGGATTCTCGCACTGGCGCTCGCACGGATGGTCAGCGCGCTCGCGAACTCGTTTTTGGTCGTGGTCCTGCCGCTGTACATCGGTCAGGTGGTCGCTCTGCCCGGGTTCGTCGGAACGACCGTCCGGGCCGGCGGTCTCGCGTTCACCCTCCAACCGGAGCTACTCATCGGGGTGGTTCTCTCGTTGTTCGGGTTTCTGAACAGCTTCGGCCAGCCGTTTACCGGTCGGTGGTCCGACCGGGTCGGCAAGCGCAAACGCTTTCTGTTGCTCGGACTCGGTATCGTCGCCGTCGGCAGTGCCGGTTACATCGTCTTTCGCAGTTACCTCGCCGTGTTGGCTATGCGGGCGATCCAGGGCGTCGGTGCCGCGTTCACCATCCCGATGACCGTCGCGCTCGTCAACGAGTACTCCGCGCCCGGCGAGCGCGGGAGCAACTTCGGCCTGTTCAACACCTTTCGACTGCTCGGGTTCGGCACCGGACCGCTGGTTGCTGGCAGTGTCGTGGCGGCCGGGCCATACCGCGTGGCCGGGGCGACCGTTTCGGGGTTCGACGCCGCCTTTCTCGTGGCCGTCACCGGCGCGGTTCTCAGTTTCATCCTGATCGTACTGCTTATCAGTGACCCCGAGGAGGCACAGGCCGCGGCCGGCGACGACATATCTATACAGGTGCGCAACGCCGACGGCCCGGGTCTGGACCCGGTGTTCGCGCTCGGACTCGGGACGGTCGTGATGGCACTGGGTATCGCTATCTACGCGCCACTGGCGAACGTCATCAACAGCCAACTCGGGCAGGGGAACTTCCTGTTTTCGGTACAGTTTGGCGCAACAGTCCTCGCGAACGTCCTCTTTCAACTCCCCTTTGGACGGCTGAGTGATAGCTACGGGCGTCGCCCGTTTCTCGTCGGCGGGTTCGTGCTCCTGTTGCCGACGACCATCGCACAGGGGTTCGTTCCTCGGGTGCCGGCGTCGCTGTTTGGAGCGGCGATCGGGCCGCCAGAGCTGATGATACTTCTGCGGTTCCTCCAGGGGGTTGCGGTGGCAGCAGTGTTTGCCCCGTCGCTCGCACTCGCCGGCGATTTCGCCCGCGAGGGGGAGTCCGGTTCGACCCTGTCTCTGTTGACAATGGGCTTTGGGCTCGGTATCGCCCTCGGGACACTGCTCTCGGGTATCCTCGTCGGTCTCGGCTTTGCCGTCCCGTTCGTGGTCGCCACGATCGGCGGGGTCGGTGGGCTCGGGCTGGTCGTCACACAGGTCACCGAGGCTCCGGTCGACCCCACGCCGACCCCGGAGACGGGTGACTGAACACGCACACAGTTGGCGGCCCGAGGCGGTGTCACTCCCACACGCTGACACTCCCTGTCTCAGGTCTCAACAGGAACCCCGCGCCGGCGTATCGGGAGTCTTCGTCCGTGTTTCCTCCGTTCGGTCATCGGGGTACCAGGAGACAGTCTCAATCGGTCACGGCGAGAACAACCCCAACAGAGATGATAACTGCCCCGACACTCCGTCGCAGGAG
>JAQCNM010000089.1 GCA_028275025.1 Halovenus sp. | reverse complement strand
GCCTCCTGGTGTGGCACTGACCGACACCACGTCTTCCGCACTCGCGTACTCGAACCCGTCGTTTATCGCCGAGGCTGGCTGGACGACACCCTCGGTCGGGCCGGCGGCCGGGCCGCCGTTGTTACCCTGCCGTGGTGCACCTGTCGGGTTCGAGACCGGACTCCCGTTTAGCTCGGTGCCCGCATCCCACAGTGCAACGTCGTCGGTGACGCCACCCTCGACCGGCTCCTCGCCGTCGAACGGTTCGATACCGGATACCGGCGAGACGAACAGGTCGTTCGAGGGAACGTACATCGACGCAAACGAGAGCCGCTGGCCCGGCGCTGCCGCCACCTCGAACTCGAAGGCCCCGCCCGGCGCAATCGGCGGCGCACCCGGCACCTCGCCCATCGGATCGTTCGGGTCTGCGACGGTATTCTCGGGCGTGTAGGCACCCGCGGAGACGACGGACTCTCTCTCCGGAAGTTCATCAACCAGTCCGGGTTCGCCCTCGAACCCGGTCGGCGGGCCGGCCTCCGCGAGCGCCTCCAACCCGATAGAGGCCGGCTCCCCCTCCATGAATATCGGGTTCTCGCCGGTGTGGACCGCCCACGCCCCGGGTGTGAGCCAGATCTGTCCACCCGTCGCCGCGTCACTCGGGTAGAAATCCGTCGGTGCCGTGTTCTCGACCCGCACCGTGAAACTCACCGGAGCGGTGTCGGTGTTGCCGTTCTCGCCGTCGTTGGTCGTGTTGCCGTTCTCGTCGGCACTGTCACCGTCGTCACCGCCGAGACAACCGGCGAGTGCGACCACTGTGCTACCACCTGCGACGCGGAGGAAGCTGCGTCGCGTGCTGCTTTCGACCATGCGGTTCGACCCACGACAGAGATAGTAAAAGATATTTTTCAAAAAGCGGATAACATCGGTCTAAACTGCGTTCAAACTTCGTTCAACATCCCGTCGAAAGAGGCCGGTCTGGACCTCGCTGAGACGCCAGGATACCCCCCGGAGAGGGGGCTGTCGGGGGGGTCGAATCTCGAGCGCGGTCACTACCGCCGGTGTGTCGGTGGTGACCCGAGAACCAGTTTCCGGGTGGTCGGCAACCAGTTAGAAGCAGTATCCTTTTGCCCCTGCTGCGTATAGACGGTGATAATAATGGGTCGACGAAAAAAGATCGTACAGGAGTGCGAGACGCTGATGGACAATCCGGAGAACATCCGGAATATCGCGATTGCCGCACACGTGGACCACGGGAAAACGACACTGACCGACAACCTGCTCGCCGGGGCAGGGATGATATCCAACGAGACGGCAGGCGAGCAGTTGGCGATGGACACAGAGGAAGACGAGCAGGAACGGGGGATCACAATCGACGCGGCGAACGTCTCGATGACCCACGAGTACGAGGGGACGAACCACCTCATCAACCTCATCGACACGCCGGGTCACGTCGACTTCGGGGGGGACGTGACCCGTGCGATGCGGGCCGTCGACGGGGCGCTCGTGGTTGTCGACGCCGTCGAGGGGGCGATGCCCCAGACCGAGACAGTGCTGCGACAGGCACTCCGTGAGGGCGTCAAGCCGACGCTGTTTATCAACAAGATCGACCGGCTCATCTCCGAACTCCAGGAGGGTCCCGAGGAGATGCAACAGCGCATGACGAAGGTCATCCGGGACGTGAACGACCTCATCCGCGGGATGACCGAGGAGATGGACGAGATAACCGACGACTGGACCGTCTCGGTCCCGGACGGAACTGTCGGGTTCGGCTCGGCGCTGTACAAGTGGGGGGTGTCGTTCCCGTCGATGCAACGAACCGGAATCGACTTTGCCGACATCATCGAACTCGAGCGCTCGGACAAGCGGGAGGAACTCGCCGAGCGAACCCCGCTGTCGAACGTCGTGCTCGATATGGTCTGTGAGCACTTTCCCAACCCCGTCAACGCACAGCCCCGTCGGATTCCGCGTATCTGGCGTGGTGACGCCGACTCCGACGTCGCCGGGACGATGCAGTACGTCGACCCAGATGGCGACGTGGTGTTCATGGTCACCGATATCTCGATGGACCCCCACGCCGGCGAGATCGCAACCGGTCGCGTGTTCTCCGGCACCCTGGAGAAGGGTCAGGAGCTGTACGTCTCGGGTACAGTCGGAAAGAACCGGCTCCAGAACGTCGGCATCTTCATGGGTGGCGAGCGAGAGGAGGTCGACCGGGTCCCGGCCGGCAACGTCGCCGCCGTCACCGGGCTCGGTGACGCGATCGCCGGCTCCACCGTCTCCAGCGTCGAGATGACACCGTTCGAGTCTATCGAGCACATCTCCGAGCCGGTCATCACGAAGTCTGTCGAGGCACAGAACATGGACGACCTGCCGAAGCTCATCGAGACACTCCAGCAGGTCGCAAAGGAGGACCCGACCATCGACATCGAGATCAACGAGGACACCGGCGAGCACCTCATGTCCGGGCAGGGTGAGCTCCACCTCGAAGTGGTCTCGCAGCGCATCGAGCGTGACCAGGGGATTCCGGTCCGCACCGGCGAGCCGATCGTGGTCTACCGCGAGTCGCCACAGACCGACAGCCGCGAGGTCGAGGGTATCTCTCCGAACCGTCACAACCGGTTCTACATGACCGTCGAGACGCTCGACGAGTCGGTCGTCGACGCGCTGAAAAAGGGTGAGGCAACAATGGACATGCCCGAACTGGAGCGTCGCGAGGCCCTGCAGGACGCCGGGCTCGACAAGGAGACCTCACAGGAGGTCGAGCACATCCACGGGCCGAACATCGTTATCGACGACACAAAGGGAATCCAGCACCTCAACGAGACGATGGAGCTGGTGCTAGAAGGGTTCGAGGACGCCCTCGACGACGGTCCGCTCGCGAACGAACCCGTCGAGGGTGCGCTCATCCGCCTGCTCGACGCGCGCCTCCACGAGGACGCCATCCACCGCGGTCCGGCACAGGTCATTCCCGCGGTTCGGCGCTCGCTGCACAACGCGCTCATCGACGCCGAGGTGCGCCTGCTCGAGCCGATTCAGAACGTCCGTATCGACGTGCCCGCCGAACACATGGGGCCCGCGAGCGGCGAGATTCAGGGTCGCCGTGGCCGTATCGACGATATGTACCAGGAGGGCGACCTCCAGGTCGTGGAAGGGGTCGCCCCCGTCGGGGAGATGATCGGATTCTCCTCGGATATCCGCTCGGCGACAGAGGGTCGAGCGAGTTGGAACACCGAGAACGCCGGCTTCCAGGTGATGGCCGACAACCTCCAGCGAGAGAAGGTAATGGAGATCCGCGAGCGAAAGGGGATGAAGCTCGAACTCCCCGACGCGGTCAACTACTTCTGAGAGCGACGCGGTCTGGCCGCCGGTCCGAGCGTTGATACGTACACGCCGCGTACCGTCGACCGCGTGCCCCAGTCCCCGCCCGAGCACGCCCGGATGGGCGCGATGACAGTGCGGCGAACCCGGGCACGCGACATTCAGGACGGTCTCCGCCGTCCCGGTAACTGGAGACGTACAGCGTCTCACGCGCTCGCGGGTACACCCCGCTCGCGCACTCGGTGGTCCTCGCGGGCCACCCGCCCGGCACGAGGGTTAGCCGGCCGACACGGCACGACGCCAGGGATGACGCCGGTCGTTAGTGTTCCGGGCGACACTCCACACGCGAGAGCGTGGCGTCTGCCCGGGCGGTGGCGAGGTGGAGCCACCAGAGAAAGTCCCCGGGAGCCGGGCCTCAGGCGGTCTGTGAGCGCCGCCAGTCGCCACGGTCGACAATCTCGCCGTCGATCGTCTCGGCGTCGGCGTCAGTGAGCGCCCAGCTGAACTGCGGGGCGACGTCGTCCGGGCTGTGGCCTCGACCGCCGGTCAGGTCGGTCGAGACCTGTCCGGGGTCGATTACCCCGATGGTGTAGTCGGTGTCGGCGGCGAACCCGCGGGCGATCGCCTCGGCGGTGGCCTTCGAGACGGCGTAGGAGCCAAACCCCTTTGCGTGCTCGCGGGCGACGACACCCGAGACAACGAGCACACGCGCCTCGTCGGCGAGGTGTGGGAGCGCCTCGCGGATAGTGGCGAACACACCGCGTGCGTTCGTCCGCAGGTGGTTGTCGAACGCGGTGTAGCTCTCCTCCGGGAGCGGTGTCATACCGGCCGTGCCGTTGTAGACACCGGCGTTTGCTACCACCGCGTCGATACCCGGCCGGCCGACACCTGCCGCGGTCTCCATCAGGCGCTCGACGTCGTACTCGTCGCGCACGTCCGCCCGGACGGCGGTCGCCGACCCACCCCGGTTAGTGATCCCCTCGACGACCCCCTGGAGGTCGTCGGGGTCACGCGCACAGACGACAACGTCGGCCCCGGCCTCCGCGACTGTCTCCGCGACTGCCTGCCCGATACCTCGGCTGGCTCCCGTCACGACGGCTGTCTGTCCGTCCATACCGGATGCAGGAGCGAGCCGGTCATATACCTCTCGCAATCGCCGTCACGGGCCACGGCGGAGTGCTGTTGTTTATATTCGCTGCGCCCCAACGTCAGGTGATGCGAGATCTGTCCGACACCACAGTTGCAGTTGTTGGAGGTGGCTTCGGCGGCCTCTCGTCGGCCTGTTATCTGGCCGACGCCGGCGCGGACGTGACCCTCCTCGAGAAGAACGACCAGCTCGGCGGGCGGGCGAGTCGGTTCGAGCGTGACGGGTTCAAGTTCGACATGGGCCCCTCGTGGTACCTGATGCCCGACGTGTTCGAGCGGTTCTTCGACCACTTCGACCGGTCACCGGACGACTACTACGAACTGGAGCCACTCGACCCGCACTACCGGATGTTCTTCAAGGACGGCGACCAGGTCGACGCCCGCGGCGACATCGACTACATGCGCGACCTGTTCGAGTCCTACGAGACGGGGGCAGGCGACCGCTTCGAGGCGTACCTCGAGAAGAGCCGCGACGACTACGAGGTCGCGATGGAGGAGTTCGTCTACGAGGACCGCTCGCGGCTCCGTGACTGGCTCGACCCCTCGGTGGCACGCACCGCCCCTGTCGGGCTGAGTCTCGTCGGGTCGATGCAGAGCCACGTCGAGAAGTACGTCGACCACCCGAAGCTCCAGCAGATCCTCCAGTACACCCTCGTCTTTCTGGGTGGCTCACCCCAGACGACACCCGCGGTGTACAACATCATGAGCCACGTCGATTTCAACCTCGGCGTCTACTACCCCGACGGTGGCATAAGCGCGGTCGTCGACGGGGTCGTCGACATGGGTGACGAGCTCGGTGTCACATACGAGACCGGCAGTGAGGTAACCGGCATCACGCGCGGTCCCGGCGCGTTCCGCGTCGAGACGGCCGGGGAGACCTACCAGCCCGACCGGGTGGTCGTCAACGCCGACTACGCACACGCCGAGAAGGAGCTCTTGCCGGATCACGAGCGCCAGTACGACGACGACTACTGGGACTCGCGAACCTACGCCCCCTCTGCGTTTCTGATGTATCTGGGGGTCGAGGGTGACGTCGAACCGCTCGCCCACCACACCCTCGTGTTGCCAAACGAGTGGGACGACCACTTCGAGCAGATCTTCGAGCGACCAGCCTGGCCCGACGACCCGGCCTACTACCTGTGTGTCCCCTCCAAGACCGACGACTCGGTCGCCCCGGAGGGACACAGCAACCTGTTCGTGCTCGTCCCGCTCGCGCCGGGACTGGCCGACGGCGACCAGTTGCGCGAGGCGTACCGCGAGAAGATCCTGGCCGACATCGCCGAGAACACCGGTGTCGATCTTCGGGACCGCATCGTCGTCGAGGAACAGTTCGGGGTGCAGGACTTTGGCGACCGGTACAACGCAACAGAGGGAACGGCACTCGGCCTGGCACACACGCTGCGCCAGACGTCGCTGCTGCGGCCGTCGAACCGCTCGTCTGCCGTCGACGGGCTGTACTTCACCGGTTCGTTCACCACACCCGGCGTCGGCGTGCCGATGTGTCTGATCAGCGGCCAGCACACCGCCGAGGCCCTGCTCGAGGACATGGACGCCGACGTGCCGCTGGCACAGTAGCCACGCCCGGTCGACGACACCTGGACTGATAATTCGTTCCGGCGATACCCGGGCTGATAATTCGTTCCGGCGATACCCGGGCTGATAACGCGTTCCGGCCGTGGTGTCCCGACCCGAACACCCGATACCGGGCCTGCCGTCACGAACTGCGGAGGCTTATGTGTGCGGGTACACTCAGTTTTGTATGGTCCCTCAGAGCAGACGGCGGGTACTCCGGGCGGGTTGTGCGGCGGGTGTTGTGGCACTCGCGGGCTGTCTCGGCGGTGACGGCGATAGCCAGGACGGCGACGCGAACGGTGGCGAGAACGACGAGCGGCCGGCGCCACGGCCGTACCCGGAGTTCGTCGCCACCGGGGCACAGGGGGCGGCGACGGCCGTCTACGCCGATTTCAACGAGCTCCAGAGCAACGACAACGGGTTCGACTCACTGTTCTCCGAGAGCTCGGACCCGCTGTTGTTGTTGCCCGCACAGGGGGTCGGGCTG
>JAQCNM010000084.1 GCA_028275025.1 Halovenus sp. | reverse complement strand
GCCATGTGGACGGTGTCGCCCATCTTCTCGTCGAACAGCATGTTGTAGGTGAACTGGTCGATATCGCGGTTCATCCCGATGCCGAGTTCCCCGAGCGACCGCGCCCCGGCGTCTGTCTCCAGCACCTCGGTGAGCACCGCCTCGTTTTTCTCGGCGCTGTGGTCGACAACCCGCCCGTCCTTGAACCGGAGGTGGACGCCGGTAACCTCCCGGCCCTGGTGGTAGAGCGGCTTGTCGAAGTGGACTTCGCCCTCGACACTGTCGACGACAGGCGCGGTGAACACCTCGCCCCCCGGGAGGTTCTTCTCACCGTAGTCGTTCAGTGTGTGGTTCCCGTCGACACGCATCCGGATATCCGTTCCCTCGCCCGAGCGGATACGCACCGCCTCGGCGGGGTCGAGAATCTCGACCATCTGGGCCTGGTGTTCACGAACCGCCGCCCAGTTCTTTACGACGGCGTCGTACACGAAGTCGGCGTACCCCTCGGTGCTCATCTCGGCGAGCTGTGCGTTCGCCGGTGCGGGGTGCTGTGTGAGACACCAGCGCTTCGAGAGCCGCTCCCCGAGAATCGGCTGGCGGGCCTGCGAGTAGGCGGCGTTCGTCTCCGGGGGGACGTCCCCGGTTTCGGTGACGTTCGTCTCTGCCCGGACCGCGATGTAGACGTCACACTCCTCGATGAGCGCGAGGTGGTGGTCGGGCGTCTCGAACTCGTCTGCCGCCCGGAGATAGGCCCTGCTGAACCGGCTGTTCGCACTCATCGTCAGTGGGTTCGCCCCCCGTTCGCCGACGGTCTCGTGGAGTGCGACGACGAGTTCCTCCGCGGCCGGCGGCGCACGGATGACGACGTCGTCACCGGCCTCCAGGTCGACGGAGTGCTCGGCGATTATCTCCGCGTGCTCTCGGATACGTGAGTCCATGCCACAACTGTTCTGGGGCCGCGGGCAAACAGCTTTTCATTCCTCTCGGCCGGAGCCGTGCCCGTGACTCACCGGGTGCACGGCTCCCGCGTGGTCACTCGAGCGTGTGTGCCTCGTGGGCGGCGTTGCGCAGTGCGTCGGACCGGCCGTACTCACCGGGCGCGACGGCGACGGTCTGGACGCCACGGGCGGCGGCACGCTCGAGCGCCGGCTTGAAATCGGCGTCCCGGGAGACGAGCACGAGCACGTCGATGCGGTTGTCGACGGTGGCCGCGGTGGCGTCGACTGCGAGCCGCACGTCGACGTCACCGCTGGTCGTGATCACCTCGAACCCGCGTTCCTCGGCGGCCCGGACCAGATTCGGTGTCGCGTGCTCGTCGATGTAGAGCCGTGTCACGGCGGGCTGGCCCCGTTCGCCGGCGATGGCCCGTAGCTCGTCGAGGTCGATGTCGAACTCCTCGCGAAACACGTTCGGCCCGTCGACGAACAGTCCGACCCGGGTGGCGTCTGTGCCCCGGGTCTGGGACAGCCAGCGCATACCCGTTTCTCGACGCTCGCACACATGAGCGTTTGCCTCTCGGGTGCGGTTTCGCCGGCGACAGCTCCGACGCCACGGTCGAGCAGCCCGTCTCTCGGGCTCTGCCCCCGTTCGGTGTCGATATCCGCACAACCTTCATGTTGATTGGCACTCAACGGGCGCACATGAACTGTCGTGTCATCGTCGAGGCAGCCGTGCCGGTGTACGATGTGGAGACACCGGATGAGGCCATCCGCATCGCCATCTCGAAGACCGGTGAGATGCTGAACCCGGATCTCAACTACGTCGAAATCGACATGTCAGACCGAACTTCCCCCTCCGGGGAGGAACTCCCGCCGGCGTTTATCGCCGCCGACGAGGCACTGGTCGCACTCGAACTGGAGATGACCGTGTTCAACGTCGAACGCGAGGAACACGCCTCTCGCATCGCCCGCAAGGAGATCGGACAGCGACTCGAGAACATCCCGCTGGAGGTCGTCGAGATCGAGACTGTCGACACCGAGGAAGGCGATACGACGACCGAGTCGGAGGAAGGCGATACGACGACCGAGTCGAGTAGCGAGCATAACTCGACCGGCGACCGGGACGACCCGGCCGACTCCGACGAGGACGAGGTGCTACCGGAGTTCGAGGACCTCCTCGACGAGTAGGAGAGATCGGGACTGACACGACCAGTATAGGGTCGACCCCCTGCTGTGGTTTCGGTCTACCGCTGTGCCAAATCTTGATACATCGGCGTGTTCTACCGTGTGCATGGAACTGGGGATTGTCTCGGACACACACGACAACCGGGCGGTCATCGAGGCTGCTGCCGACCTGTTCGAGGGCCGGGTCGACGCAGTTGTCCACTGTGGCGACGTGGTCGCACCGTTCTCGGTCACGCCGTTCGACGCCGACTACGAGTTCTACGCGGTGCGTGGCAACAACGACGGCGAGTGGATGCTCCGGGACGCGGTGCGTTCGTTTGGCGCGTATCTCGGCGAGTTCGGTGAGCTCTCACTCGGCGGTGCGTCGGTTGCCGTCTACCACGGCACCAGCCAGGCGATCGTCGGCGCGCTCGTCGGGTGTGGCGACTACGACTACGTCTTGCACGGTCACACCCACCAGCGTGTTCACCGGACCGAGGGGGGCACGGTCCGTATCAACCCCGGCGGTGTCGCCACGGGCCCCGGTGACGACGAACCACCCGGTGCTGTCGTACTCGA
>JAQCNM010000081.1 GCA_028275025.1 Halovenus sp. | reverse complement strand
GCGAAGTTGATGACGTCCATCAGCCCGAAGATGAGTGTCAGTCCGCTCGCGATCATCAGGTAGAGACTGGCCTTTGCCAGCCCCTCGACGAGAACACTCGCGAGCTCTGTTGGTGAGCTAAACAGGTCGACAATCGCACCGGCCGAGAGTGCGACACCGCCCGGACCCACTGCAAGCGGCACGTCGACCGGACACGCCCCGGCCAGCGCGAGCCCCGTCATGCCGAGAGATACCTCCGGAGACGCTCGTCGTCGACACTGACCTCACTCGTGTCGCCCGATTCGACGATCGTGCCGCGGTCCATCACGTAGAACCGGTCGGCCAGGTCGAGCGCGAGCCCGAGCTTCTGTTCGACCAGCAAGATCGGAATCGACTCCGAGGCCGCGAGCAGCGCCTCACCTACGTCGGTGACAATCTTTGGAGCCAGCCCCTCGCTGGGCTCGTCGACGAGCAACAGGTCGTTGTCGCCGACCAGTCCCCGGGCGATCGCGAGCATCTGTTGTTGCCCGCCAGAGAGGTCACCCGCCCGCTGTGTGGCCCGCTTCTCGAGAATCGGGAACGTCTCGTAGGCCAGTTCGAGAGCGTCGGGAACGCTCGCACGGTCGGGTACCGCGGCTCGGATGTTCTCCGCGACTGTCAGCCGGCTGAACATCCGGCGGTCCTCCGGAATCCAGCCGATGCCAGCGTCGGCAACCTCGTACGTGTCCCTGCCCACGAGCTCCTCGCCACGGAACCGGACCGACCCCTCACGGGGCGGTGTCAGCTGGAGAATCGACCGGAACGTGGTCGTCTTGCCGACACCGTTGCGTCCCAGCAGGGCGACCACTTCGCCCTGTTCGACCGTGAGGTCGACACCCTGGAGGATGTGACTCTCACCGTAGTAGGTGTGGACACCCTCGAGTTCGAGCAGGGTCACGCCACTCCCTCCACGCGCCGCAGGTCACCCGGCTCGTACCCCCCGAGATACGCGTCCTGCACCTCCGGGTCACCCCGGATCGCCTCGGGTTTGCCGTCGGCTATCAGCTCCCCCTGGTTGAGTACGACAATCCGCTCGGAGACGTCCATCACCAGCTCCATGTTGTGCTCGACCAACAACACGGCGTGGTCGGTCGCGACATCCTCGATAATCCGCCGGACGCCGTCGACATCCTCGGTCGAAACACCGGCGTTTGGCTCGTCGAGCAGGAGTACGTCGGGGTCACCCGCGAGCGCGATTCCAACCTCCAGTTGGCGCTTCTCGCCGTGGCTGAGGTTCTCTGCCGGTTCCTCGGCCTTTTGTTCGAGTCCGACCCGCTCTAAGATCTCGTGAGCCCGTTCGTAGTGTGTATCGAACGCCCGGACGTTGCGCCAGAACCGCCAGGAGTCGTCGCTGTGGGCCTGCTGGGCGATACGGACGTTCTCGAGCACCGGGCTCGTCGGGAAGATATTCGTTATCTGGTACGAGCGGTGAACACCGAGCTGTGATGTCTCGTACGTGGTGCGGTCGGTGACCTCGGTCCATCCGTCTGCCCCTCTCAGTTCGATACTGCCCTCGCTCGGGGTGAGTGCGCCGGTCAGAAGATCGAAAAAGGTCGTCTTGCCGGCCCCGTTTGGCCCGATGAGCGACGTGAGCCGGTCGTCGAGCTCGAAATCGACGCTATCGACAGCGGTGAGCCCACCGAACCGCTTTGTCAGAGACGTTGTTCGGAGCATAGGTCAGGTCAGGTCAGGTCAGGTCAGGTCAGGTCAGGTCACAACTCACATCCTCTGCGGGGATTGTCACCTCGTCGGCCGACACCCGCTCGATAGGCTCACCGGGCTGGATGGCGGCCGGCCAGTTCGCCTGGCTCTCCGGCGTGACCGTGACCGGTGCGACGGTCATCTCGGAGCGTGCCTGGTTGTTGTACTCCTGGAAGGTGTAGCCGTTCTCGCCCTTTGGCGTGTCCGTGACTGTCATTCCGGTCATCCCAGACACGACAGCGTCGGCACTGACCTCGCCCTCCTCGTTTATCGCCTGGACAATCGCCGAGGCGGCGGTGAACGCACCGCTGGTGAACAGGTCCGGAACGACGCCGTAGGTGTTTGCGTGTGAGTCCACAAAGGAGTCGTTGATGGGGTTGTCGTACTGGTTCCAGTGGTACCGTGTGGTGAACGGGCCAAAGTCGGCCTCCTGGAGCGCCTCGTCGGTGAAGTTGTCGAGCGCCCCCTGCAGGGCCTGACCGACGACACCCAGGGTCAGCCGGGAGGCGAAGCCGCCGAACAGCTGGAACTCGTAGCCACCTTCGAGAAACGCGGGGAAGAACCCGCTCAGCCCGGTTGCGGTGAACCCCCCGACGATCCCCTGTGCCCCCGCGTTCTCTGCCTCGTCGAGCAGTCCGATCCACTCTGGCTGTTCGAGACTCTCCGGCACGGCCCGCTCGTCGACGATATCGACCCCGCGGTTCTGAAGAACCGACTTGTAGTTGTCGACCACCGACGAGCCAAACGCAGTGTCGGCACCGAACAGCGCCATCTGGTCGACGTCGGTCTGGTCGGCGATGTAGACACCACCGCTCCGGGCGTCCATCGCAGTGTTCTCGTTCGCCCGGAACACTACGTCCCGACAGGTCCCCTCGCCGCCGGTAATCCCCGCAGAAGCCGCCGGACCGATGATAAACGGCACCTCGGCCTGGTCGACGACGTTGTTGATGACCGAGATGGCACCGCCGGAGTTGCCGACGCCGTACAGGATGTCGACGTCGTCCTGTGTGACGAGCTCCTGTGCCAGTTGCTGTGCCTGTGCCGGCGCGAACTCTGTGTCACGGGCACGAATCTCGATGTCGATGTCGTTTACCGAGTACGTGTAATCACCGGCACTGACCGCGTCGCTCGAGAGTGGGTCGGAGTCGGCTTTGTGTGCCAGCCCGCTGTAGAACCCGGCCGTTCCCTGTGCGCCGTAGATTGCCAACTGACCGGAGTAGTCCTGTAGAACACCGATGCGCAGTGTTCCACTCGGGTTGGTCGTCGTACCACCGTTCTCACCGCCGTTCGTACCACCGTTCTCACCGCCGTTCGTGCCACCGTTCTCGCCGCCGTTCGTGCCACCGTTCTCGCCGCCGTTCGTGCCACCGTTCTCGCCACCGTTACTCGAACTGTCGTCGTCGCCACCAACACAGCCAGCCAGCGCGACAACACCTGTTGCGCCGAGTGAGCCAAGGAGGCGTCGTCGTGAGATGCGGTCAGGACTCATGTCCTAAGACACCACTTGGTCCCCTAAAACAGTTTGTACTCGTATGTACGGGCACGGTCCGGTTATCGACAGTAGAGGGGTCCGTGACGGCCGGTTCAGGAGGATCGGCCTTTTTTGTCGGTGCCGGACAAACGGCCGGCATGCGCGTTCACGAGCACAGCAACAGACCGTACGGTTGGGTGGGGCAGCTGAGCGAGCGCCGGGCACGGCTCACACCGGGTCGCGTCGGTCTGGTCGACGCCACGACGGGGCGGGAGTACACCTACGCCGAGTTGGACCGCCGTGCGAACCGGACCGCCCGCCTGCTCCGGGCACACGGGGTCGGCGCTGGCGACCGCGTCGCGGTCGTCTCGCGCAACCGACCGGAGCTCGTCGATCTTTACTTTGCGACCGCGAAGGTCGGGGCGGTGCTCGCGCCGCTCTCTCACCGGCTCGCACCGCCGGCGCTCGCGGCACTGCTCGCAGACACCGAGGCGTCGGCGCTCGTCGTCGAGGAGCCGTTTGCCGGTGACAGCCAGACCGCCGTCGCGGAGGGGCCAGCCACGGAGCTCCCGATGTTGCTCCTCGGCGGGGAATCCACCGGCGAGTTCGAGCCCTACGACGCCGACCGACGCGACGAGACCCCCGTCGAGACGGTCGACCGCGCGCTGTCGGACCCACACCTGTTTCTGCACACCGGAGGTTCGACGGGGCTCCCGAAGCAGGTAGTCCAGACCTACGGGGGGGTACTCTGGAACGGCTTCAACACCATCCTCAGCTGGGGGCTCCGGCCGGACGACACCACACCGATGGTGTTTCCGCTGTTTCACACCGGCGGCTGGAACGTGCTCACGGTGCCGCTGTTCCAGCTCGGCGGGACCGTCGTCATCAGCCGCGAGGTCGAACCCGGGAGGGTGCTCGACCTCGTCGAGTCCCGGGCGGCGTCGGTGCTGGTCGCGGTGCCGGCCGTGTTGCGGTTCATGACCGAACACGAGCGCTGGCCGGAGACCGACCTCTCCTCGCTGCGGTTCGTCAAGAGCGGCGGTGGCCCCTGCCGGGAGGGGGTTATCGAGGCCTGGAGCGAGCGCGGGGTCACCATCTCGCAGGGCTACGGGCTGACCGAGTGTGGCCCCAACAACTTCGCCATGCCCGAGGGGTTCCCCCGGGAGCGGACGGACACCATCGGCGTCCCCGGGCTCTTTGTCGACGCCCGCGTCGTCGACGACGACGGACAGGAGCTTCCGCCGGGCGAGATTGGCGAACTGGAGCTGGCGAGCCCCCACGCCGGCGACCGGTACTGGCACAACGAGACAGAGACCGCGGAGACGTTCGGCGACTGGGTTTCCACGGGCGACCTGGCGAGTGTCGACGAGGCGGGGTACTTCTCCATCGAGGGACGCAAGAAGAACATGTTCGTCTCCGGTGGCGAGAACGTCTTTCCACCCGAGGTGGAGAACGCCATCACCGACCACCCGGCTGTCGACGAGGCGGTTCTGGTTCCGGTTCCGGACGAGCAGTGGGGCGAGGTCGGAAAGGCCGTTGTCGAGAGCGACGACCCTCTCGAACTGTCCGAGCTCCGTGGGTTCCTGGACGGCAGAATCGCCCGCTACAAGCTCCCCCGGACACTCGAGGTCGTCGACGAGATACCCACCAGCGGCGTCTCGAAGATAGACCGAACCGCGGTGCGTGAGCGGTTCGCCGAGGAGACCGACAGGTGAGCGGTTCGCCGAGGAGACCGGGCTGGACCCGGGGACGACACGCGGAGTCTCGACAGCACGGTGATGTTGGGAAGTCTCATGGGCCGCCGGTCCGAACAGACTGCATGACCGAGGTCGCGCTGGCTGGTTACGGGCGGTACGTCCCCGACACTGTCGTCACGGGACGGGAGATAGCGGCACAGAGCGGTATCCCCGAGTCGGTGGTCACGGAGAAGATGGGACTGGTCGAGAAACGGGTCTGTCGGCCCGACGACGACCACGTGACCGACATGTGCGTCGAGGCGGGACAGCGGGCACTCACAGACGCCGACGTCGACGCGTCGGCGGTCGACCTACTCTGCTATCACGGCAGTGAGTACAAGGACCACATCGTCTGGTCGGCGGCGGCCAACGTCGCAGAGCGTCTCGGGGCCGAGAACGCCTACGCGACCGAGAGCTACACCCTCTGTGCCGGGGCACCGGTCGCACTCAGGCAGACCCGCGCGGAACTGCGTGCCGACAGCCCCGAGACGGCGCTGTTGGTCACGGCCAGCCGCGAGGAGGACCTAGTCGAGTACGGAAACGAGCGGAGTTCGTTTATGTTCAACTTCGGCAGCGGCGCGTCCGCGTGTGTTCTCCAGACGACCGAACAGGCGACCGGGAGCCCGCGCGCACTGGTCCGGGAGAGTCACGCGGTCACCGACGGCTCCTTCTCCGAGGACGTCGTCATGCCGGCGGGCGGGAGCCGGGAGCCACCCAGCACAGAGAGCGTCGAACGGGGTCGACACAGCCTCGACGTGCCGAACCCGGACGGCATGAAGCGGCGACTCGGCCCGGTCAGTCTCCCGAACTACCTCGAGGTGGCCGACACCGCGCTCGACCGGTCGGGGTACGACCGCACGGACCTGGATTTCGTCGCGGTCACGCACATGAAGCGGTCGTTTCACGACCGTCTGTTCGACCGGCTCGGACTCGACCCCGAGACCGACGGCTACTACCTCGAAAACTACGGTCACGTCCAGAGCGCAGACCAACTCATCGCCGTCGACGAGGCGCTCGACCGTGGCCGTCTCGGTGCGGGCGACGTCGCCCTGTTTCTCGCCGCCGGCACCGGTTACACCTGGGCCGCGACCGTACTCGACTGGCGAGGAACAGACAGACCGGTCTGGCACACGTAGCTGTCGAAGGGACCGAGTAACGGCGACACGTCGAGAGAACAGTCAGGCGATGAGCAGGTTCTCGCCGCGTTCGACACGGACAGTACACGGCGGGGAGATCTTGTTGTAGGCGCGGCGGTAGGCCTCCTTGACCGCGTCGGCCTGGTCGACGTCACACCACGCGGTGAACAGCTGTTCGCCGTTCTGGATGCGCGCGGCAGTACCGACGATCTTTCCGAACGACTGGCGCATGCCGTCGGAGACACGGTCGGCACCGGCACCGGTCGCCTGCTTGTTCTCCCGGATGACCTGGTGTGGGAACTTCCGGAGCATCATCAGGTAGTTCCCCTCGCCGAGCTCTCTGATGAGGTGACGGTTCGCCGAGAGTCGGGCAGACTCGAGCGACCCGTGCCGGAGCTGCACACTCTCGTCGACGAGCAGCGATATCTGGACCGGAAAGTCCTCCGGCTCCGCGTGTTTGTCCCCCATGTTGTGCTGTGCGATCTTCGAACCCGGGATACCCGTTATGTACTCCCGTCGCGTGTACGCGGGCTTGTCGAGCTTCCGGTACATCGACGCTGGCTTCTCTGACATGGTTGTTCTTGTTAGAGAGGAGTCAACGACGCGAATAAAGCCTTCGAACTGGTCTGTTCGGGCTCTCCGCGGCTCACGGCGACCTTCCCTGTGACCACTCCTCGAGATTCGGACGTGTCTCTCACCACGGGCACGACCCCACACGCGCCGGAACTGTGGCACCTGGAGCGACAGACAACGGGTGTCGCAGTCAGCCGTCCAGTCGGTTGATGTCGGCGAAGATAGCACTCGCCGTCTCCGGCCCGCCTGCACCACGGCCGGAGTGGTACAGCGACCCGGCGTGGCGGGTCTCGAACTGGACGATGTTCTGTGTGCCGGTGACGGCCATCGCACCGTTCTCGGGGACGAGCCGCGGCGCGACACGGACCGCACCGTTCTGGACCTCGCCGACGAGACGGATTGTCCGGTTGGTCTCGGCGGCAAGTTCGAGCGCACCCGTCGGCAGGTCGCGGATTCCCTCGACGGTCGCGTCGGCGAGTGTGTACTCCCGGCCGTCCGCGAGCACGTTCGCGACGATGACACACTTCAACGCGGCGTCGGTCCCCTCGACGTCGAAGCTCGGGTCCGTCTCGGCTACACCCAGATCCTGTGCCTCCGCCAGGACGTGCTCGTACGCGAGACCCTCGGCAGCCATCCGCGAGAGAATGAAGTTCGCCGTGCCGTTCAGCACACCCCGGACGGCGGTGATCTGGGCCGGGCCGACGTCTTCGATGGTGGAGAGAACCGGAATCGCGCCGCCGACGGTCGCCTCGAACCGGACCTCACCCTCGCTCTCCGCCGCGAGAGCACGCACGTCGCCGTACCGCTCGGCAACTGGCCCCTTGTTCGCGAGCACGACGTTGCGGTCCCGTTCGAGCGCCGCCTCGACGTGACCGAACCCGGGCTGGGCGTCACCGAGTGTGGTCGGGGTCGCCTCGACGAGCACGTCGTGTGCCACCGCGTCCAGTCGGTCCGGGTCGGCGTCGCCGACGGCACCGGTTTCGTTCTTGCGGTCGAGTGTCGCGGTTACGTCGAGTCCACCGGAGTCGACTGCCGCACCCGACGAGTCCACGAGTGCGGTCACCGTGTGTCCGTGCTCGTCTGCGAGCTCCGCGACCGCGGACCCGACGGCACCGACACCGACAACGGCGACGTTCACACCCGCTCACCCCCCAGCGGTTCGACGACCCGCAGACCTCGCTCACCCGCGACCCGGCGGAGCGTGTCGAGTGTCGATGCAACACCACCGGACTCCGTAGCCAGCCGCAGACGTGCGCTCGAGGCCTCCCCGTGTGGGCTGGTGAGCGAGATATCCCGGACCGAGACACCCGACACCGACTGCACCGCCGCGAGTGTCTCCGAGAGGTCCGCCCCGATCAGGTCGCCGACCAGCACCACGACCACCTCCTCGGTGTAGCGCTCCTGCCCCGCCCGGACGACGTTGATATCTGTCTCCTGGAGCGCCTCGACGATGGTCTCGAACTGCTCGGGTGTCGCCTCGACGTCGACTTCGACGGGAATCTGTCCCCGTGGTGTGACACTACCCCGTTCGTGGGAGATAGCACGGAGGTTGCCACCCCGGCTGGCGATCGGTTCGAGTGCACGAACCAGTTCGCCCGGTCTGTCGACGAGTTCGAGTCGGACTGTGTAGGTCCGCGACCCGCTGTTGCTCATCCGACGGTCACCCTCTGACCTGCGGTGGACGCTCGCATAGCTGGGTTCGGACGTCCGGCCATATCAATCCCAGCGTTCACGCCACGCGGCTCGGGTCGTGTTCTCCAGCCCACCGTGTCGGGGCCGGGCGTGGCCGGAGACGGCACGGTCACGGACCACCCGTAGTCGATACTCCGGGTCGGTTCGTCGTACCTCCGGTCACACCGGATTACAGTGACCGGCGGGTGAGCAGTCGAGGGCTCTTCTCACCGCAGAATACGCCCGCTGGTGTGGTGTCAGTCGAGCGCCGCGTGCGAGCCGGCAGCGACCGCGAGTAGCTGTGAGGCACGGTCACCTTTCGCGAGCAGTACCTCACTGAGTGTCGGCGGGTTCCGGACCGACACCCCATCGAGCAGTCGCCCTGGCACCGACAGGGTGTCCGCTGGGACACCCTCCTCGCCGTGTACCGAGAGGTGTCTGTCGGCGAGTTTGATGACGAGGGGCCGATTCAACCGCTCGACTCCCTCGCCTGTGGTGTACAGTTGCTCGTTGAGCTGCTCGTGCTGTTGTTTGCACATCGTCGTGTGTTCGTCGGCACTCGGTTCGATGTACAGCCGTCCCATGTAGTAGCCACGGGAGAACGGTTCGAACATACAGGTATGATACTGGGTGACACAGCCACACGTATAAATCCCCGGGCGACACTGGGGGTGCTGTGATCGTGTGAGGCCGCTGTTGGCACTCGTGGTGGAAAATGCGGAAAGAACGGAGGCGGCGAACCAGATTTCCCAGAGACTCGCGTACTCCAGTACTCCCCGGAACGCTGGCGGGCTTAACTTCCGTGTTCGGGATGGGTACGGGTGTAACCCCGCCGCTATGGCCGCCTTAACGCCGACTCGCGGAGTCGAACCGCGATACGCCGGGAACGTGTCCCGAGCCTCGAACCGGAGCGGGTTCGAGATACCGTCGTCGGTCTACCGATGTGCAGTGGCCGTCGGCCGCGTGTACGTGCGATCCAGATTGCGCCTGGACTCGTTTCAACGAGTCATGCGGAATGAGTGGTGGCTTTGACCAGTTAGTGCTCGCGGGCTGAATACCTCGTTGCCTCGGTACGTACACCCCGAGTCTATCGACCTCGTCTTGTACGAGTGGTCTCTGCGGTGCCTCTTTTCCAGGTGGGTTTCCGGCTTAGATGCGTTCAGCCGTTACCCCGTGTGGCGTAGCTGCCCGGCAACGCCCTCTCGGACGACCGGTACACCAGTGGCCACCACCCGTAGTTCCTCTCGTACTATACGGGCGTTCCCGTCA
>JAQCNM010000080.1 GCA_028275025.1 Halovenus sp. | reverse complement strand
GTCTCGAACAGCTCGACCGCGGGAAGTGTTGCAACCGCCTCGTTTGTCCCCTCGTAGGTCGCGGCGCCGACGGCGTCGGCGAATCGGTCGACGGTCGGGTACTCCGTGACGGTGAGAACCCGCCCTGCCTCGGTCGCGAACACGATCTCGACGGCGCCAGTCGGGTGGTGGTACTCGTCGCCCTCTGTTGGGTTATGGTCTGATGACACTGTCCACAGTATCGGGGAGACCCGGAAAGTTACTTGCCCTGCGTCAGGTCCTATGTGCGGTGCTCGGTTGGTCCGGAATGGTTCGACGTTGCTTAACAAAGAGGCTCGAGGACGCAAGTCGAGCTAATGAGCGTTCCACTGTTCGAGCTGACGAGCTTTCAGCGGGACGTGCTGTACGTGACGATGGGGCTAAGACGCCCGTCTGGCCAGGAGATAAAGGACGAACTCGAGGGCGACACGGCGGAGATCACCCACGGACGACTCTACCCGAACCTCGACACACTCGTCGAGAAGGGCTACCTCGAGAAGGGGCGGATCGACAGGCGCTCGAACTACTACGGCATCTCACAGAAGGGTACAGAGGCACTGAGCGAGCGCCGACGGTGGGAGGACGCGTACCGGGACCCCGACTAGACGGGATCCGGTTATATCGGGCCTTCGGGCGGACGGGGACGGCGGGGTGGCTCCGGACGGCTGTGGCCTGTGGCGCGGACAGTCGGGGCCCGTCCAAGTGGGCGGTTCAGGGACGAACTACCGGTCAGCAGACTGGTGTGAGGTCTGTGAAGCGGTCCATAACAAAACCTGTCCTGGGTGATAGAGGCGTGTGTACGATTGCGACTGCGCGCCGTCTCAGTCGCGGGGCCCAAGTGTCATGAACACCACAAGACAAACACACCCTGTCGGGCCGAGCGCGAGGCAACGGGGGACTTTTGCTTCGGCCGCCGGCGGCCGTAGCGAGCCGGTCCGGTCACCCGACTCCGGGGGTGACCGTCGGGCATGAGCGGGGAGATCGTCATCGTCCTCGGCACCCGCCCAGAGATCATCAAACTCGCTCCCGTCGTGCGAGCGTGTGAGACCCACGGTGTCCCGTTCACACTCCTCCACACGGGCCAGCACTACTCGGACAGCCTCGACTCGGTGTTTTTCGAACAGCTCGGGCTCCCCGAGCCGGACTACAATCTCGAGGTGGGGTCGGCACAGCACGGGAAACAGACGGGTGAGATGCTCGTGGGTATCGAGCGCGTCTTACAGAAGCACACGCCGGAGACGGTGCTCGTACAGGGTGACACGAACAGCGTGCTCGCCGCCGCGCTCGCGGCCAGCAAGCTCGACACCGAGCTCGGACACGTCGAAGCGGGGCTCAGGAGCTTCGACCGGGAGATGCCGGAGGAGGTCAACCGGGTCCTCACCGACCACGCCTCGGACCTTCTCTTTGCGCCGACCGAGGGGAGCAAGGAGAATCTCCTCGCGGAGGGGGTCCCGGAGTCCCGGGTCACGGTCACCGGGAACACGGTTGTCGACGCGCTCCACCGGAACCGGGAACTGGCACAACAGGGGAGTTCGGCGGTGAGCGACCTGGGGTTCGAGGGTCGTGAGTTCTTCCTGATGACACTGCACCGTGAGGAGAACGTCGACGACGAGGGGCGGTTTCGTCGACTCCTCGCTGCCGTCAGCCGGGCAGCAGACAGACACGGCGTCCCGGTCGTCTACCCCATCCACCCGCGTGCCCAGGCCCGTCTCGAGGAGTTCGACATCGAGGTTCCGAGCCCGGTCTGTCTCGTCGAGCCACAGGACTACCTGGACTTTCTCCTGCTCGAGGACGAGGCGAGGCTGGTCCTGACCGACTCCGGCGGTGTCCAGGAGGAGGCGTGCATCCTCGGGACACCCTGTGTGACACTCCGGGACAGCACCGAGCGTCCGGAGACGGTGGCAGCCGGGGCGAACGTCCTCGCGGAACACGACCCGGAGGAGATCATCAACAGCGTCGACTGGATGGTGTACAAACAGGACGGGTGGGAGAACCCGTTCGGCGACGGCCGGGCGGGCGAGCGGATCCTGCAGGCAGTGGCCCCCAAGCAGGAGGTGGAACTGTGAGTACAGTCTGCGTGCACGGCCTGGGGTATATCGGCTTACCGACAGCCGCGATGCTTGCGAACTACGACCACAGCGTGTCCGGGTACGACATCGACGACGGGGTCAGAGAGCGGCTCCGCGAGGGTGAGTGCCATCTCGACGAGCCGGGGCTCCGTGCGTTCGTGACACAGGCGCTCGAATCCGACCAACTCGAGGTCGTCGACGAGGTCGTCCCGGCAAAGTACCACGTCATCTGTGTCCCGACGCCGTTCGACGAGGAGACGAAGACTGCCGACCTGACGTACATCATGGACGTGGGCGAGACACTGTCCGAACATCTCCGTGAAGGCGACACCGTCATCCTCGAGTCGACGGTTCCGCCGGGCACCTCGGTGGAGAAACTCCAGCCGGTGCTCGAGCGGTCCGGGCTGCACGCCGGTGATGACTTCGCGCTCGTCCACTGCCCCGAGACCGTCCTCCCGGGAAACATCGTCACGGAGCTCCGGGAGAACGACAGAACGCTCGGCGGTGTCAACGGCGTGTCGACCGAGTCGGCCGTCAGGCTCTACGAGTCGTTCGTAAACGGCGAGCTCCGGACGGCGTCCGACCCGACCATCGCCGAGTTCGTCAAGCTCATCCAGAACACCTACCGGGACGTCAACATTGCCCTCGCAAACGAGATTGCGCTGTTGGCCGACGACTACGGGGTCGACTCGCGGGAGGCAATCGACCTCGCGAACAACCACCCACGGGTCGATATCCTGCGGCCGGGCCCGGGGGTCGGTGGGCACTGTCTCCCCGTCGACCCGTGGTTTCTCGGCGCCGACTCCGATGCTCTCGAGCTGGTCTCGACTGCCCGGACGGTGAACGACAACATGACCGCCCACGTCGTCGACCTCGTGCAGCGGGCGGTCGACACTCCGGACGACCCGAAGGTGGCGGTGCTCGGGGTGGCGTACAAGGGGAACGTCTCGGACACGCGGATGAGCCCGGGACTGCGACTCGCCCGTGCGCTCGGACAGCGGGAGACGGCCGGGGTCGCGGCCGACGGTGGGGTCACACACCCGTTCGACGTTGCGATCCACGACCCACACGTCACGGACCCGACACTCGACCTCAGCGACCTCGAATCGGCGACCAGTGACGCCGACGCCGTCGTCCTGGTCACGGACCACGACGAGTACGAGACCCTCAGCCGAGCCGACCTCGCGGAGCGGATGGCGGGGGACGTCGTTGTCGACACCCGGGCCTGCCTCGACGCCGAGGCGTGGCGTCGGGAGGGGTTCACCGTCCGGCAGGTCTGAGCGCCCCCGGATTCACGCCCGGGACGAGGACAGGGTCGGCACAGATACACGTGCCCAACTCGGCAGACAGCGGTGTCCCCGCACGAGCGTCTCGTGACGATACACCCGGGTCGGGTCCTGCGGTAGCTCCCTGCTGTGGCCGGCCTGCTCTGTCCACAAACCCGGCCGTGTCCCTGGGGACGGCTCAGATACCGTAGCCGCTGTGTCACACGACACGGGAAGGGGGGCGCACCCGGCGGTCGTGGCGGAACGGGGAGTATCAACCTACTACGGGGGCGGGGGCACAGCACGCAGTGTGGTATCTAGCTACTAACAATAATCGAGTGTGCCCCAGATTGTAGCAACTCAGTCAGGGTTCGTCAATGTCAAAAGATGCATCCGTACCCGAGCAGGAACTCTCGGTCGACGGCGTCGCCGCGGGCGACAGGAGCGAGTCGGACCAGCGCTCCGACCAGGCGCAATCGACGTCCCCGGGTGTGCTCGTGGGCATCCCCGCCTACAACGAGGCGGCCACCGTTGGCGACGTCGTCACGGCGGCCCGGAAGCACGCGGACGAGGTCCTCGTCGTCGACGACGGGAGCGACGACGAAACCGTCGAGCAGGCAAAGCAGGCCGGCGCGAGGGTGGCTCCACACGAACAGAACGAGGGGTACGGGGCGTCGCTCGGAACGATATTCCGGTACGCCTACGTGAGAGACGCCGAACACCTGGTCCTGCTCGACGCCGACGGACAGCACGACGAGGACGATATACCCGACCTGGTTCGGGCACAGCAGGAGACCGGCGCTCAGGTCGTCATCGGCAGCCGGTTCGAGGGGACACAGCCCCCGGACATGCCGGCGTACAGACGCTTTGGGCTCGCTGTTATCAACCTCCTCGTCGGCCTCGGGCTACGTGTCGGCTACTCCTACCCGTCGGTTTCCGACACGCAGTGTGGGTTCCGGACGTACGACAGCGAAGCCATCACGGCACTGGCAAACACCGCCGACATCGGCTCCGGCATGGGCGCCAGTCTGGACGTGCTGTTCACGGCTGCCCAGGAGGGGTACGACGTTGCTGAGGTGCCGACAGAGGTCGACTACGACGTCGACGATGCGAGCACCCGGCACCCGGTACGTCACGGGGTAGACCTGATCCTCTCGCTGTTTCTGGCAGTCGCCCGCGACCGACCGGTGCGAGCGGGGCTAGTGACTGCATTTGCCCTGGTCCTCGGCGGCGGGTCCGTACTCACGCTCGGGGTCGTCGGCGTTGTGGCGCCCTACATCCTCCTGCCGGTCGTGGTCGTGCTCTCCCTGCTGGTTATGAGCAGCCTCTCGGGATCGTGACCGACCCCCCACTCGCCCGGGGGGTGACACAGGAGTTACGGGGGCCTGCTGTGAGTTCCGGTCGCCGTTGCACACAGAGGGCGTGTCCCGGCTCACGCCGGCCAGTAAGCTGTGCTTTCGACACTGTGGGCAGTGCACTCGCCGAACCGACACCCCGCACGACGGGTGCTGTGGCCTGTCAACAGTCGTCACAGCCGGTCGCTCGTGTGGTCGTATCCGCCAAAGAGGGGATAGCACGGTCCTAACAAAATTCACTTTCGCCGTAGAGCCGGCCAGGTCGGTCGAATGGTCTTCCCCCTCTCAGTAGGTCGAACAGGGCTCGGCGCCAGCGTGTGTGAGTCGGTTTACACAGCGGGGGCTGTGCCAGCGAGCGCCTCGTTTTCGGGTGGGGCGTGATGGTGGTGGTCGACCACGTCGTGGCTGCGGTGCTCCCGCTGGTTGGCTACGCGCTGCTTCGGTATCGTCGGCTGCCGTCCGGTAGTCTGGTCCTCGTCGCCTTCGCCGGGGGTCTCCTCCCCGATATCGTCGA
>JAQCNM010000065.1 GCA_028275025.1 Halovenus sp. | reverse complement strand
CACCATGATGCAGCTGCTCTCCGAGATGGACGGGTTCGAGGACCGCGGCGAGGTCCGCATCATCGCCGCCACCAACCGCTTCGACATGCTCGACCGCGCCATCCTCCGCCCCGGCCGCTTCGACCGCCTCATCGAGGTGCCAAAGCCCGGCTGGGACGCCCGCAAACAGATCCTCAAGATCCACACCCGCGAGATGAACGTCGACGACAGCGTCGACATGGAGGAGATCGCGTCCGAGACCGACGGGTTCACCGGGGCGGAGCTCGCCTCGCTCGCCACCGAGGCGGGGATGTTCGCCATCCGCGACGACCGGACCGAGGTCCGGACAGCCGACTTCCACGAGGCTCTCGAGAAGGTGGGTGACGACGACGACACGACCGGGACACCGATCGCGTTTGCGTGACGATCGGGTCGAACTCCGACCGCAACCGGTGCAGTCGCCCGACGAGGAACCCGCCGCCGAATCCGCCACGTTGATACCATCGCGTGCCGACCGTGGTCACATGACACGGTCCGTCTGGCTGAAAGCAGACGACGAGGTCGGCAACTGGGAGACGCGCAAGCGCCGCATCACCGCAGGACTGGAGGCTGGTGTCGACTGGGTGCTCGTCGACCGCGAGGACGTCGAGCGGGTTCACAAACTCGGGCGTGTCGACACCGCGGCCTTTGCCGACGACGTCCACGTGATGGACGCCGAGTCGAACGGAACAGATGCCGACGCGACGGTCGTCGGCAAGCACACCGAGGGTGACGGAACGGTCGACCTGCCCGCCGACTTCTCGGGCTCTTCTGACATCTCGGCACTCCGGCGCGAGACCGGGCCCAGTGTGGGTTACGTCCGTATCCGCAACGAGGACTACGAGTCGTTCGCGGAGGCGGTCGCCCGGGTGGCAGAACACACCATCGTCGTCGGGGTGGACTGGCAGATTATCCCACTCGAGAATCTCATCGCGCGGGTCGGCTCGGAGACGTCACTCGTGGCCGGTGTCACGAGCGCGGAGGAGGCACAGACGGCGTACGAGACGCTGGAGGACGGCGCCGACGGGGTGTTGCTGGACACCGACGACCCCGACGAGATACGAAAGACCGTCGAGGTGCGGGACGCAGTCGACCGGGAACAGCTCGAGTTCCAGTGGGCCGAGCTGACCGACATCGAGCAGACCGGGTCGGCCGACCGCGTCTGTATCGACACCGGTTCACTGCTCGGTGACGACGAGGGGATGCTCGTCGGGTCGATGTCGCGCGGGCTGTTCTTTGTCCACGCCGAGACGGCCGACTCGCCGTACGTCGAGTCCCGCCCGTTCCGTGTCAACGCCGGTGCCGTCCACGCGTACGCTCGTGCCCCCGAGGGCAAGACACGGTACCTCTCGGAGCTGGCTGGCGGCGACACGGTCCAGGTGGCAGACGTGACCGGGGGGACCCGCACGGCGGTTGTCGGCCGGTCGAAGATAGAGCGCCGGCCGATGTTCCGGGTCCAGGCTGCCGTCGGCGACGACCGCGTCGAGACACTGCTACAGAACGCCGAAACCATCAAACTCCACACCCGCGAGGGTCGGCGGGCGGTCACCGACCTCGAGGTGGGCAACGAGGTGCTCGTCCACTACGAGGACGACGCCCGCCACTTCGGCGAGCCTGTCGAAGAGAGTATCATCGAACGGTGAGCCGCTGCGCTACGGGGGGAGACGACCGGTGCCTGTCGAGAGGGACTGTCAGGTGTGCTCCGCGACGTACCGAAACGCGACACCGGCCCGGTCGGCGGTCTGTTCGTCGCGCTCGCTGTCACCGACAAAGAGGGTCGACCCCGGCGTCGCCGAGAGCGCATCGACGACGGTCAACAGCGGTTCGGGGTCGGGCTTGTACGTGTCGACGCTGTCCCGTCCGACCACACTGTCGACGTAAGCGTCGAGCCCGTGTCGTTCGAGCGCCAGCCGGCAGGCCGCCTCGGCGTTGAGCGAACAGACACCCACCGGTACCGACCGGGGGAGGGCGTCGGCGGTCGGGAGTCGCTCGGCGGTTCGCGCCCCACGGCGCTCGTGGGCCGCGACCACACGCTCGACAACCTCGGCGAACCCCTCGCGGTGGGCGCGGTCCAGCAACGCCCAGAGGCCGATGTCGTCGACGGCGATGTCGGCCTCACGCACCGCGGCGAGGGCGTCGTCGCGCGCCACAGCCCAGTCGACCTGGAGCCGCACCAGCGTCCCGTCGAGGTCGTACACGACCGCGTCGTACTCGTCTGTCACAGATGTGAGTAACTGGGGAGGGTCAAAGAGATGTTCGCATCGCGCGCTGGTCAGTCCTTGTCGGCGAGATCGATGTCGAGGAACTGCTCCAGGCTCCCGACGGTGCTCCCGCCGACCCCGGCCTGGATAGCTCGGCCCTGCTCCAGGGCGAGCAGGTCACTCTCCGAGATGTCGAGCTCCGAGGCGAGTTCGCCGAGCTGGTAGCCGGCAGCCTGCCGTGCGTCGGTGAGTCGCTCGTCGTAGTCCGCGACGAGGTAGGGGAGCTGGTCGTCGTCGTAGTCCGCGCCGCTCTCCCAGTGTGTGCTGTCACCCCGTGTGTT
>JAQCNM010000059.1 GCA_028275025.1 Halovenus sp. | reverse complement strand
AAAGCAACCTACATCGAGTCGGGGGCGGCGATACCGAGAACGTCCAGCGCGTTCGCGATTGTCGTCCGGGCAGCGGCGACGAGCGCGAGCCGCGCCCGACGGGTCTCCTCGGGTGCGTCGAGCACGGGACACTCCCGGTAGAACCCGTTGAACGCCTCGGCGAACTCGCGGGTGTATGTCGCGATCAGGTGTGGCTCCAGCCCGTCGGCTGCCTCCTCGATGACCGCCGGGAAGCGGGCGATCTCGCGCAGGAGGGTCCGCTCGGCATCGGTCGTGAGTGTCGTCGTGTCGACGGCTCCCGGGGCGGGCGTCGCTCCGGCCTCGGCGAGGATACCCGACGCACGGGCGTGGATGTACTGGACGTACGGGGCACTCTGTGCCTCGAAGTCCAGGGCGCGCTCCCACTCGAAGGTGATCACCTTCCGGGGCTGTCTGGCGACGATGTCGTACCGAACGGCACCGATACCGACCTGTCGAGCGATACGGTCGATATCGGCCTCGCTCAGGTCGTCGTCGCGCATACGGCCGTCGAGACGCTGTTCGACCTCCGCCCGGGCGCGTCTGACCGCCTCGTCCAGCAGGTCGTCCAGGTCGACCCCAGTTCCCTCGCGTGTGCTCATCCCCCCCTCGGGGAGGTTGACCCACGAGAAGTGGATGGTGTCCAGCCGGTCGGTGTCGTGCCCGAGCAGATCGAGCGTGGCCCGGAGCTGTCTGGCCTGTAGCTCGTGGTCCTCACCGAGCACCGTCACCGCGCGGTCGAACCTGTCGAGTTTCCACTCGTGGTGGGCCAGGTCGCGGGTCGTGTACAGCGAGGTGCCGTCCGACCGGAGAAACACCAGGTTCTTTTCGATACCCGGGAGATCGAGCTGCCAGGCATCCTCCTCGTACACCGCGTGGTCGGTCGTCTTGAGCCGCGCGACAACGTCGTCGGTCGACCCGTCCCGCATGAACCGGGTCTCCCTGACGAACTCGTCGAAGGGGGCGGGCAGGCGGTCGAGCGTCTCCCGCATCCCCGACAGGGTCGCTTCCACGGCCACCGAGACCCTGTCGTAGGCGGTCTCGTCGCCCTGTTCTAGCCCCCTCATGATAGACTGTATCTCCGCCTCCGCCTCGGTAACGGCAGCCTCTGGACCCTCCTCGAGGAATGTCGTTCCCTTGCGGTAGTACCGTACCAGGTCGTAGTCTGGTTTGTCCCGCTCCGGGTCGGGGAGGGCCGTCTCGTCGAACTGCTCGTAGGCCCAGGCGAGCGTCGCAACCTGACGGCCGGCGTTGTTGACGTAGTAGTGTCGCTCCACGTCGTAGCCGGCGTACTCGAGCACCGAGGCGATGGCGTCCCCGATGATCGGGTTACGTGCCCGTCCAACGTGGACAGGTCCCGTCGGGTTGGCGCTCGTGTGCTCGACGACGACACTCGTCTCTCTACGGTCGAGATGGCCGTACCCGTCCTGTACGGCACCGGCGAGTGTCGCCTCGGCGTAGCGCTCGCTCGGGATAACGTTGAGATACGGTCCTCGAGCCCGGACGCGCTCGATGTACTCACAGCCGTCGGTGTCGAACGCGTCGGCGAGGTTGGCTGCGACCGCCGGCGGCGGTCTACTAGCAGCCTCTGCGAGCCGGAACGCGACGCTCGATGCCAGAACGGCGTCGACGTCGTCCGGCGGGCGCTCGATACCGAGGTCGTCGGCGGGGTGGCCGAGCACGTCGAGTGCCTCGGTGAGCCCCGTCTCCGCCTCGGCGCGCAGTTCGAGGAGCATGTCTCTCCTATCACGGGCCCGTAGTATAGTCGTGACGCTCGCGGGCGGGGACTGCCCACGACACGGGAAACTGGCAGTCTCTACCGGCACCTGACAACACGACAGTCAGGAGAACCGTCAAGAAGAGACGACCCCCGATCCGGCCGTCCGGGCCGAGAGAGGCCGCAGACTGCTCCTGGGTCGGCGGTGTCGTTCGTGACAGAGACCTCGTCACGGGTCAGGCCTGGCCCGACCACCCCGAGTGACTCGCCGAGTGTATCAACCTGGCGACGACAGCTCTCACGGCGACCCGGCGCCGGCAAGCGGCGACCGACCGACACCCCCGCCGTGCGAACGTTATTTGTGCCGGCAGGGAGAGGCTCTGATATGCCGTACAGCTACGAACCACACCACTTCGAGGACTTCGAGGAGGAAAAGGAGTTTATCAGCGTCGGGCGAACCGTCACCGAGTCGGACTTCGTGATGCACTCGGCACTGGCCGGTGACTGGACAGAGCTACACACGAACAAGGAGTACGCCGCGGAGATGGAGTTCGGTCAGCGCATCGCCCACGGCCCGATGACGTTCGTCCAGGCGACCGGGTTCGTCTACCGGATGGGTATCGTCGAACGGACCGCGATTGCCTTTCTCGGGATGAACTACATGGACCTGCCCAACCCCGTGTTCATCGGGGACACACTCTCACTGGAGGCGGTGGTCAGTGACCGGATAGACGTCGACAGCCGTGACGACGCCGGAATCGTGATACTCGACTGTACGATGACCAACCAGGAGGACACTGTTGTCTTCGAGGGTGATATGAAGTTCTTGATAAAGGCACGGGGCGGGTAGTGGCTCTCGTGTGGCGCAGCCGTCTCGCGGGCGGTGTGTCACCGCTTCGCTCGACCACGCCCGGACGGCCCCGGGTCGAGAGACCGGTCGAGCGAGGTCTTAGAGGGTAACCGCTCAGGCGTCCTCGACGCGTTTCCCCTCCGCCTGCGGGACGACGACCCGCTCGGCGTCGGTGAACTCGCGGCCGAGCTCCCGCCCCTCGAACAGGTGGTCGAGAAAGACCGCGAGCGAGGCCACCTCCGAGTGTGGCTGGTTCGTCACCGCGACGTTCCAGTCGGCGACCCGGTACACCTCGAAGGCGACCTTCTCCGCACCGACGACCGCCAAGAGCGGTGTTCCGGTGTCGCTGTCCGGGGCCTCCTCGGCCAGCCACCGCGAGCGTATCTCGGCCTCGACGTCCTGGAGGGGGAGCCCGTACATCGTGAGGTGGACGACCGTGCCGGGCCACGCGGCGAGAAACGCCTCTGGGTCGTCTGTCGTCGTCACGTCGAACGGGCCGCCGAACCGCTCTGTCACCGCCGCGACACTCTCTCGCCGGTCCGTTGCGGCCCCGGCGAGCACGACGCGGTCGGCACCGAGTGCGCGAGCGGTCAGGCCGACGTGAGTCGTCATGCGCTCGTCGCGGCCGGGGCGGTGGCCGAGTCGCAACACCGCAACCTCGGGTGTGTCCTGCATCACTCTGAGAGGGCTCGGTCGAGTTCCTGTGCGAGGTCGGACGCCAGGGTTCCGAGATTGGGGCTGAGCAGGTCGCCGTCGAGCACGAACGACGGTGTCCCACGGACTCCGAGCGCCTGGCCCCGCTCCATGTCTGCGTCGATGGCGTCGTCGTACTCGAGGTTCGACGCCGCCGCCTCGACCGCGCCGCCGTCGAACCCGAGGTCGTCTGCGAGCCCACCCAGAAAGGCCGGTGCTCCGGGGCCGAGGCTACCCTGGTTGTCGAACACCGAGGCGGTGAACTCCCAGAACGCCCCGTTGCCGTGACGGTCGTACACCTCGCGGGCTGCGTTTGCCGCCCGGCGAGCGGGGCCAGTCTGGTCTGGTGGGTCTGTCACGACGAAATCTCGGTGTTCGTAGCGGATGCGCCCCTCCGTCAGGTAGTTTGTCTGGACGGCCGGAAACACGGTCTGGGCGTACTGCCGGCAGGTCGGACAGTTCAGGTCCTCGTACACCTCCAGTGTCACGTCGGCGTCACCGTCACCGCGCACGGGGACCCTGTCGGCCCCGCTCGGGTTCCCGCTCGTACAGCCCGCCACCGCCACCGCCACACCGGTCCCGACCCCGAGCAGCAGCCGTCTCCGGCTCGTGTCACCGAGTACACTGTCGTCTGTCATGTCCCGAGATTGTGTGTCGAGTGATTTAACTGGTCCGTCTCGGTACGGGGCCCACACGACCGGCGGTTCAGACCGGCTCAGTCCACGAGCCGCCACCGGCGCTCCTCCTGCTGGACGACCCCCTCTGTGGCGAGCACGTCGAGCAGTTCACCGACAACCTGTGGTGGGATACCGAGCTGTCGGGCGAGCGCCGGTGTCTCCTGTGGCTCCTCTGCTAATGTCACCAGGAGTTCGGTAACGAGCCGCGGGTCAGCCGCGTCGACTTGGTCTGCGAGCCGCTCGCGCAGGTCGGTGATACGGCCCTCGGCCCAGCGGTGGAGCAGTGACAGCTCCCGCTCTAACTGCTCGAAGTCGTGGAGCTCCCGAGCCAACTCGGCCGGGTCGACCCCCCGCTCGGCTGTCGAGTCACGGTCTGTCTCAGGGAGCCCCCTCTCGCCGCTGGTGTCGCTGCTTTTCACCTCGGGGCTCTCGTCGACAGCCGACTCCAGGTCGAGGCTCACCTGCCGGACTGACGCGATATCGACCCGACTACTCGGCGGGTAGGCGCTTCGCGTGCCGAACTTGTACGGTGAGACCGTCACCTCCAGACTGATGTGTCGGGTGATGGAGAAGTACTTTCGCCGTCTGTCGTCGATCCGACTCTCGACCAGCCCGGCGTCCTCGAGTTTCTCCAGGTGGTCGATAACCGCCTTCGGGCTGACACCGAGCTGCTCGCTGATCTCCGTGACGTAGCAGGGCTTGCGCGCCAGCAGACGCAGGATGCGCCGCCGGTTTGCGTTACCCAGCAGGTCGAGAAACTCGGCGGAATCCATTTACCAGACGTAATCGATGCCTCCACAAGTATCTGTTCCGCGGCGTCGGCTCACTCGGACTCGAACTCGAGCGCGGCCGAGTTGATGCAGTAGCGCTTGCCGGTCGGTTCGGGTCCGTCGTCGAAGACGTGACCGAGGTGTCCCTCACAGCGGGCACAGACTGCCTCCGTCCGGCGCATCCCGTGGCTGGTGTCGACCCGTGTCTCGATGTTACCCTCCTGGTAGGCATCAAAGAAACTCGGCCACCCGGAGCCGGAGTCGAACTTCTGCTCCGAGTGGAACAGCTCCGCGCCACAGCCCGCACAGGTGAACGTCCCCGCCTCGTCGATGTCGAGCAGGTCACCGGTGAACCGGGGCTCCGTGTCTGCCTCCCGCAGGATGCGGTACTCCTCGTCGGTCAGTATCTCGCGCCACTCCTGGTCGTTCTCCGGAACTGACTCCTGTTCTGACATACACAAAAGTAGACGCTCGACACGTAATATCCCTACGGACTCCCGGAACCGACAGCCTCCCGGCCAGACTGGTGTCGCTCCTCCGACTGCACGCCCCCCGTCGTGGCCGGTCCCGTCGGTGTGGCCCGAAAGATACTAATATCAGTCAGTCCACAGTGAAAATGTGACTGGAACCCACGCAGTTTGGCTGGGCGGTCTGTCCACCGATGGGTTCGACACGCGGCGGCCACGGCCGGGCCGTTAGGCCCGACAGTACTCCCTCCTTTTCGACTCGTTCGATATCGTTCGACCGACACCACACCAGCGGTGTCGACCAGATGCCACCCGACCCACGACACACCAGATGACAGCATCCACCACGGAGACAGACCGCGTCGCACTCGCCTTCTCCGGCGGGCTCGACACGACAGTCTGTGTGCCACTACTCGAGGAGGAGTACGGCTACGACGAGGTTATCGGCGTTACAGTCGACGTAGGACAGCCGGACGTGGAGTTTGCCGAGGCCCGCGAGACGGCCGACGCGCTCGACGTCCAGCACCACGTTGTCGACGCCCGCGAGGAGTTCGCGGCACTGTGCCTGCGCTCGGTGCAGGCAAACGCCACCTACCAGGGGTACCCGCTCGGAACAGCACTCGCCCGACCGATCATCGCCGCGGCGATCCGGGACGTCGCGGCGGCGGAGGACTGTGTTGCACTCGCCCACGGCTGCACCGGCAAGGGCAACGACCAGCTACGTTTCGAGGCGGTCTGGCGCGACACCGGGTTCGGGGTGGTCGCGCCGGTCCGGGAGCGGGGGCTCACCCGCGAGTGGGAAAACGAGTTCGCCGCCGAGCGCGGGCTCCCCGTCGAGGGTGGTGTCGAGGGCCGGTACAGCGTCGACGCGAACCTCTGGAGCCGCTCCATCGAGGGGTCAGAGCTCGAGGACCCGGGGACGGTCCCGGCGGACGACATCTACGAGTGGACCGCGAACCCGGGGTGTGAGCCGGAACTGATCGAACTCCGGTTCGTGGAGGGTCGACCGGTCGCGCTCGACGGCGAACAGCACGACCCGGTGACACTCGTCGAAATCCTCAACGAGCGGGCCGGCGCACACGGGGTCGGTCGAACCGACATGATGGAAGACCGGATGCTCGGGCTCAAGGTCCGGGAGAACTACGAACACCCCGGCGCGACGGTGCTACTGACCGCCCACGAGGCACTCGAACAGCTCGTGTTGACCCACGAGGAGCGGGCGTTCAAGTCCCAGGTCGACCAGCAGTGGGCACACAAAGCCTACCAGGGGCTCGTCGACGCGCCCTTTGTCGACGCCCTGGAGGCGTTTCTGGCCACAACCCAGGAGCGTGTCACCGGGACGGTGACGGTCAAACTGGAGGGCGGTGGCTGTCGGCCGGTCGCACGCGAGAGCGCGTACGCGGTGTACAGCGAGCGAGCGGCGTCGTTCGACGAGGCAGACGTGGGCAGCGATATCACACAGGCCGACGCGACCGGTGTGGCAAAGTACCACGGGTTCCAGTCACGGCTCGCCAACCGGGCCATCGAACGCGGCGACGCCGGGGGCGACCCCGGGTGAGCCGAGTGGGTGACAGATGACCACAGACGACACCGGAACGGACGACCAGGCGGACGCCGAGGGCGGGAGCGACGGTGCCGGCGTCGTCAGAGGGGAGCGGTTCACCGGCGGTCCGGCACGGTCGTTTCTGTCGTCGCTGGCCGCCGACGAGCGCCTCTTTGCCGCCGACATCGCGGTCGACCGGGCACACGTCGTGATGCTGGCCGAGCAGGCGGTCGTCGGTCGCTCCGACGCGGCAGCTATTCTCGGGGCGCTGGCCGAGGTTGCGGCGGCGGGACACGGCTCGCTCCCGGCCGGCGAGGACGTCCACGAGGCGATCGAGACGGCGGTGATCGACCGCGTCGGCCCGGTCGGTGGCCGGATGCACACCGCCCGTTCGCGCAACGACGAGGTGGCGACCTGTATCCGTCACCGTCTGCGCGAGGACCTGCTCGCCGCCCTGGCCGCGGTGCTGGGCGGGCGCGAGCGGTTACTCGACGGCGCGGCCGAGCACACCGAGACGGTGATGCCCGGCTACACCCACCTCCAGCCGGCACAGCCCACGACGGTCGCACACTGGCTGGGCTCCTACGAGAGGGCACTCGCCCGGGACACTGCACGACTGGTCGATGCCTACGACCGTGTCAACCAGTCGCCGCTCGGTGCGGCCGCCTTTGCCGGGACGACCTTCGATATCGACCGGGGGCGAACCGCCGACCTGCTCGGGTTCGACGGCGTCGTCGAGAACGCGATGGACGCCGTCTCGGCCCGGGACTTCCTCCTCGAGTCGACCGCCGCGGTGACGGGGCTCGCGGTGACACTCGCCGGTCTCGCCGAGGACGGTGTGTTGTTCGCCCACCGCGGGTTCCTGCGCCTCGACGACGAGTACGCCTCGACGTCGAGCATCATGCCCCAGAAGAAGAACCCGGATACACTAGAGCTAGTCCGGGGCCGGACCGGTGACGCGGCGGCGGCACTGTCGGGGCTGGTGACGACACTGTCGGGGTTGCCCCGAGCGTACAACCGTGACCTACAGCGGGCGGGCCGACACGCCTGGGACGCCATCGACTCGGTGACCGCCGCGACCGAGGTGGCGGTCGGTGCCGTGACGACCGCCGGTTGGAACGAGACCGCACTCGCGGCGGCCGCCGAGACCGGGTTCGGCACCGCCACCGGGGTGGCCGACCTGCTCGCACGCGCGGGAGTCCCCTTCCGGACGGCACACGAGGTGGTGGCACGCGCCGGCGAGGCCCGCCCGGAGGCCCTCGACGAGGCGGCCCAGGCGGTGCTCGGCGAGTCACTGTGGAGCCACGTCGACCGTGCGGCCGTCGAGCGCGTGCTCGACCCGGCCGAGAGTGTCACGACCCGTGACTCCCGTGGCGGTCCTGCCCCCGACGCGATGGCGGCGTCGCTCGGTCGCGCCCGTGACAATCTCGCCGCCGACCGCGAACTGCTGGCCGACAGACGGGCACAGCTCGACGCCGCAGAGCGGCGTCTCGACCGGGAGGTGTCACGCCGTGTCTGAACAGTCCCACGGCAGACCCCCGGTCCCGTCACGGACGCCACGGCCCACCTGTCCGGTGTCCCCGACCCCACCACGACCACCACGGCCCACTCGGGCCACCAGAGACACTGATACACAGACTGACCCGGTTTCCTGCTCGCCTGCCCGCACCGAGAGTCACTCCTACGTTAATGTAAACAAAATGGTAAGTTCGATAGGTTTATGTGTACCCGAGAACAACCCCGAGCTACGATGTCAGAAAACACGGCCACCGCAGAGGACCCCGTGACAGGGGAGGAGATCACACTGCCCGCCGACCTCGAGGTCGGCGAGATACTCGACAGCCCCGTCAGCGGGGCCGAGCTGGAGGTCGTCTCGACGGAGCCCGTGACCCTCGAGGAGGCCCCCGAACTGGAGGAGGACTGGGGAGAGTGACGACAGACGGTGCGACAGCCCCGGGTCACCCCCCGGCCGTGGCAGTGTCTGTTAGCCGGCTCCCGGTCGCCGGGGTGTCGACGACACGCCGTCCTACGGCCGTCGGCAGTCCGGCGGGGTCGTCGAGGCGGCCCGGAGAGAACAGATGAACGTCGGTGTCCTCTACTCGCGGATCCGGCGAGACGAGAAACTCCTGCTCGCGGAGCTACGCGACCGGGGCCACGGGGTGACGAAACTCGACGTGCGCGACCAACAGTTCGGGCTGACCGACCCGCCGGCGGGGCTCGGCGACGTGGACGTACTCCTCGACCGCTGTCTCGCGACGAGTCGGAGTGTCCACGCCACCCAGTTCGCCGAGGCGTACGGCGTGCCGGTGGTGAACAGTGCCGCGACCGCGACCCGCTGTGCGAACAAGGCCCGGACGAGTCTAGCACTCGCGGCGGCGGGCGTCCCGACACCGACGACGCAGGTGGCGTTCACCAGAGAAACCGCACTCGAAACCGTGGAATCACTCGGCTACCCCTGTGTGCTCAAGCCGATTGTGGGCTCGTGGGGCCGGCTGGTGGCGAAACTCGAGTCCCGGACGGCCGCCGAGGCCGTGCTCGAACACAAGGAGACACTGGGACACTACGAGCACAAGATATTCTACCTCCAGGAGTTCCTCGACAAAGCCGGCCGGGACATCCGTGTGCTCGCGGTCGACGGCGACCCGGTGGCCGCGATGACCCGCCGGTCGGACCACTGGCTGACGAACGCCGCGAGAGGCGCCGAAACCGCCCGTCTCACCGTCGACGACGAGATGAGAGCGCTCGTGGCGCGGGCGAGTGAGGCCGTCGGCGGCGGTCTCCTCGGTGTCGACCTGATGGAGACCGACGACGGCTACACCGTCCACGAGGTGAACCACACCGTCGAGTTCAAGACTCTCGACGATACGGTGGCCGTAGACGTGCCCGGCCGGGTCGTGGACTGGCTGGAGCGTCGTCACGGCCCTCAGGGGGTGAGCGCGTGAGCTACACGGCCGGTGTCGTCGGTGCGAGCGGGTTCACCGGCGGCGAACTGCTGCGCCTGCTCGCGGGTCACCCGGAGTTCGAGGTCGTCCAGGCGACGAGTCGGTCGAAGACCAACAGAACCGTGGGTTACGTCCACCCGAACCTCCGTGACCTGGAGCTTCGTTACTCGAGCCCCGAGGAGTTGGTCGCGGTGGACGTACTGTTCTCGGCGACCCCACACGGTGTGGCGATGGAGGAGATAGACCGCTACCGCGATGCCGCGGAGACGGTCGTCGACCTCTCGGCCGACTTCCGACTCTCTACCGCCGACCAGTACGAGGAGTGGTACGACGGCCACACCCGCCCGGAACTGCTGGACGAGGCGGTGTACGCGCTTCCGGAACTCGGCCGGGACCGGCTCCGCGGTGCGAGCCTCGTCGCGACCGGTGGCTGTAACGCGACAGTCACCATCCTCGGGCTGTTGCCGTTGTTCGAGGCCGGGTTACTGACCGGGTCGGAGCAGGTCGTCGCCGACCTGAAGGTCGGCTCTAGCGAGGGCGGAACGGGTGGTGGTGAGGCAGCCTCCCACGCGGAGCGGTCGGGTGTCGTCCGCCCGTACGCCCCCACCGGTCACCGCCACGAGGCGGAGATCAGGGAGCTGCTCGGGCTGGAGCTCTCCTTTAGCGCCCACGCGGTCGACATGGTGCGGGGTGCGGCCGCTACCTGTCACGTCTTTCCCGACAGCCCGGTCACGCGGTCGACACTCTGGGAGGCCTACCGGAGCTGTTACGCCGACGAGCCGTTTGTCGAGACAGTCGGCGGGGGGAACATCTACCGGTACCCCGAGCCAAAGGCTCTCGCGGGAACGAACCGTGCGGCGGTCGGTTTCGAGGTCGACCCCGACAACGGCCGGCTCGTGCTCCTCTCGGCGATCGACAACGTGATGAAAGGCTCGGCCGGACAGGCCGTCCACGCCGCGAACGTCGCACTCGGTATCGAGGAGACAGCCGGTCTCGGGTTCTCGGGGCTCCACCCCGTGGGGGCACCGTGACCGTCGTGGTCAAACTCGGCGGGGCCCGCGCCGTCGACCCTGCCGGGGCACTCGGTGATATCGCCCGTCTGGTCGATGCCGAGGGCGGTTCGGTGTCCGAGGCTGTTCTCGTTCACGGTGGGTCGACCGCCGTCGACGAGACGCTCGAACGGCTCGGCATCGACCCCGAGTACGTCGAGACACCCTCGGGTGTGGTCGGTCGGTTCACCGACGCCGAGACGATGCGTGTGTTCGAGATGGTGTTGCCCGGCCGGCTGAACACGGAGCTCGTGGCCGACCTCCGGAGTAACGGTGTCGACGCGGTCGGGCTCTCTGGTGTCGACGGTGGGCTGTTGTCCGGGCCGCGTCGGTCTGCCGTTCGTGTCTCGGAGAACGGGAAGCGAAAGATCCGTCGGGGCGACCACTCCGGTAGCCCCCGGACGGTCGACGACACCCTGCTGGAGACGCTGCTCGCGGCCGGCTACACCCCGGTCGTCAGCCCGCCGATGGCCGGTATCGAGGACCGCGACGGCGGGCAGGTGGTCACACCGGTCAACACCGACGCCGACCGGGCCGCGGCGGCACTCGCGGCAGCACTCGGCGCGACGCTTGTGATTCTGACCGACGTACCGGGTGTCCTCGCCGACCCCGACGACGAGACGAGCCTCATCGAGCGCGTCGAGACGCCGACCGGCTGGAGTCGGCTCGAGACGGCCGCCGAGGGGTTCATGCGCCGGAAGCTGATGGCCATCGAGACGGTCCTCGACGGCGGTGCACCCCGGGCGGTCGTCGCCGACGCGGGCACCGACCACCCGGTCCAGAGTGCGCTCAACGGCGGTGGCACCCAGGTTCTCGCGGAGGCACGTCCCGACGACGGGGAGTCCGGAGGTGTGGGCAGATGAGCGGGTTCGTCTTCTCGGAGAAACCGATCGAACTCATAGAGGGCGACGGGGCGTACCTCTACGATACGAACGGCCGGGAGTACCTGGACATGGGTGCGAGCTACGCCTGCGTGCCGCTCGGGCACAGCCACGACGCCGTTCGGTCGGCGGTCACCGACCAACTCGACCGGCTGACGTACGTCCAGGCGTCGTACCCGGTCGAGATACGGACCCGGCTGTACGAGCGACTCGCGGCCGTCGCCCCCGGTGATATCGGGAAGGTGTGGCTGTGCAACTCCGGAACCGAGGCAAACGAGGCGGCGCTCAAGTTCGCCCGCTCCGCGACGGGCAACTCGAAGATCGTCGCCACGAGACGCGGCTTCCACGGCCGCACGATGGGCTCACTCGCCACCACCTGGAAGAACAAGTACAAGAAACCTTACGAGCCGCTGATGGGCGACGTGGAGTTTGTCGCCTACGACGACCCCGACGCGATCGCCGCGGCGGTCGACGAGGAGACGGCCGCGGTCATCGTCGAGCCGATTCAGGGCGAGGGTGGTATCAACCCGGCGTCGACGGCGTTTCTGGAGCGGACCCGGGAGGCAACCGCGGCGGCCGGGGCCGCGCTCGTCTTCGACGAGGTGCAGACCGGGATGGGCCGTACGGGGACCGTCTGGGCCTGCGAGCGGGCGGGCGTGGTGCCGGACATGGTGACGAGTGCGAAGGGCCTCGGCAACGGGTTCCCCGTCGGGGCGACCCTGTGTCGGGACTGGATCGCCGAGGAGTACGGCACCCACGCCTCGACGTTCAGCGGGGGCCCCGTTATCTCGGCCGCCGCGGAGGCGACCGTCTCGACACTGGTCGAGGCGGACGTCCCGGGAAACGCCGCGACCGTCGGCTCGTACCTGCAGACCGAACTCGCCACACGGCTCGGTGAGTCGGTGCGTGAGGTCCGGGGCGAGGGGCTGATGGTGGGTGTCGAGGTCCGGCGCGGCGCGAACCGGGTCCTGCGGGAGCTAGCCATGGAACACGGCGTGCTGGCACTGCCGGCCGGCCGGACGGTCGTCCGACTCCTCCCGCCGCTGACCATCGACCACGAACAGGCAGACGAGGTAGTCGACGCGCTGGCGGAGGTGCTCGGATGAGCGACTCCCTCGGGGCGCGTGGCCTGCTCGTGCGTCTCGTTCGCACCCCCTCGGTGTCGGGGGATGAGGCGGCCTGTGCACAGGAACTCGCCGGGTTTCTCAGACGTCACGACCGTGAGGTCTGGCTCGACGACGCCGGAAACGTCCGTGCACCCGGTGACGACGGCGTCCTGCTGACCTCTCACGTGGACACTGTTCCCGGGGAGATACCCGTGCGCGTCGAAACCGACGACCGGGGGCGTGACGTGCTCTGGGGTCGGGGCAGTGTCGACGCGAAAGGTGCACTCGCCGCGATGGCTACGGCGGCCGTCGAGACGGGCGCGAGTTTCGCCGGTGTGGTCGGCGAGGAGGTGGACTCACAGGGGAGTCGCCATCTCGTGGCCACCCGCGAGCGGGTTCCGGAAGCGGTGATAAACGGCGAGCCGTCCGGTTGGAACGGGTTCACCCTCGGCTACCGCGGCCTCCTCAGAGGAACCTACGTCTGCACGTCGGCGTCCGGCCACTCCTCGCGGCCCGACAACAACCCCATCCAGGACGCGATGAACTGGTGGCACCGGGTCGAGGCGGCGTTCGACCACGACGACCGCCCGGTGTTCGAGCGGGTCACCCCCACGCCGGTCAGTATCGAGGGTGGGCGAAGCACCGACGGCCTCAGCGTCGAGGCGAGGATAGAGCTACAGCTGCGCGTCCCGCCGGGTCGCACCATCGAGACCGTCCGGGACCGCGTGGACGACTGTCTCGACACGGGAACAGTCAACTGGCACGACAGGGTCGAACCGGTGATGGAGAGCCCCCGGACGGCGATCGCTCGAGCGTTTCGCGCCGCCATCCGCGCCAGCGGCGGGGAGCCACGGATGCTCCGCAAGACCGGGACGAGCGACATGAACGTGTTCGCCAGCGGCTGGGACGTTCCGGTGGTCAGCTACGGTCCCGGTGACTCCACACACGACCACGCTCCCGACGAGCGGGTCCCACTCCCCGAATACGATAAGTCGGTCGGG